>JASGGG010000004.1:0-74380 GCA_047605165.1 Nocardioidaceae bacterium | reverse complement strand
ACTCGCGACCTTTCGCTTAGGAGGCGGCTGCTCTATCCACTGAGCTACCGGGGCCGGGGACGATCGTATCGTGCGGCTTCTGCGCGTGGATTGGGTCTTTGACCTGCCGGTTTGCCTCTGCTTCGCGGGTTGTCAGAGGGGCCTCGATGCCCGGCTCTCCCTGGCTGAACCCGGTGTCTTTCGGTTGTCCTGGGGGAATACGGGGGGAAGTTTGGAGCGACATCGGTGGTGTTCACGCGTACCTGGCCATCCGAGGAACGCGTTCGCGGGGGAGGCATGCTCCATGCATTGTGTTTGCCGTTATGACGTCACAATGGCACCATGGAGTTATGGCAAAGCAGAAGACCACGGTCTATCTCGATCCTGATGTGTTGACCGCCGCGAAGGCGGCCGCATTGACGTCGAAGCGCACCGAGAGTGCCGTGATCGAGGACGCTTTGCGCACCTACCTGCGCAGTGGCCATGGCGAGGCGGTCAAAGACGAGCTCAGCGCTGTGCTGACCCGGGTCACGCAGGGAGAGCATCTCGATGAGGACGCTGCGATGGCGTTGGCGGTCGAGGAGGTTCACGCGGTACGACGTTCCCGTCGGGCCAGGTCCGCAGCGACCTCGACGAGCAATGGAGAACCCACCCAAGCCCGAGGTCGCCATCACTGACGATCCCGATGATGACTACCTGGTACTTCTGGCCGAAGCAGCACAGGTCAGTGCACTGGTGTCGGGTGATCCGCACCTGACAGGGCTACGACGGCCCAGCCTGAGGGGTTCTTACCCCGCGCCAAGCCGTAGAACTGCTTGACCGCGGACGGGACTGAACCGGGCGCGTCACACAGCCAGTGTTGCAGTCCACCAGCACAGGCGCGGAGGCTCAGAGGGATGGCCCGCTCGGTGATGGTGACAGGGTATCTACCGGTGGGTTCGGCATGGTCATGATCATGAACGCGGCGGCGACGGTGATTCGGTCCGGGGTCGCGATCTCGATCCATTGCGACTCTCCCGTGACCCCGCTCGACCCGTGTCTTGGGCGGCTACCTCGGGGCCGGCAAGACGGGCACGACCGTGGTCTCCGACGGCGAACAATGGCGAGGCGGCGAATCGGGCATCGTCCTGATCGTGGCGGGTCATCACGCCGGCGCAGCGGTGATTCGCTGTCGGTGGAAAGCCGCCTTGGGCGGCGAGTTCCCAAGTGCAAGCTAAGAAGTTGGCCGCGGATTTCCAGTCGGTACCGGTCTCTTGGCATCATGGAGCGACACTTACCCGTTTCCCGGACCGCGACGTAGCGTTCGCCGAGTTTCCCGGCTGCTCGCTACTGCCTGGCTCCCGACCCTAGGACCGCATGGCCTCGTACACAGGCAAGCACAGAGACGTGAAGGCGCGGAAGAAGCGCCACGTCGTCCGGACTATCGCCATCTCGATGTCGGTGGTCCTGCTTGCGCTGGCCACGGGCGGGTACGCCGTCTACCGCCATCTCATGGGCAACGTGACCCAGATCAACTTCGATGACCAGCTCGGCGCCGACCGGCCCGACGAGGTCGACACCGGGCCGAAGAAGCCGGTCAACATCCTGCTCCTGGGCTCCGACACCCGCGCCGGCCAGACCGCGGTCGCGGGCGACACCCCCGGACTCTCCGACACCACGATCCTGCTGCACCTGTCCGCCGACCGGAAGCGCGCGTACGGCGTCTCCATCCCCCGCGACCTGATGGTGCAGCGCCCCGACTGCAAGAGCAAGGACGGCACCAGCACGATCTCAGGCGGCTTGGACATGTGGAATGCGGCGTACGCCTACGGCGGTCCGGTCTGCACGGTCAAGCAGTTCGAGAAGATGACCAACATCCGGGTCAACCACACCGTGATCGTCGACTTCAACGGCTTCAAGAGCATGGTCAACGCGCTCGGCGGGGTCGAGATCTGCGTACCCAAAGAGATCAACGACACCACGGGCCGTATCCACCTGCCGGCTGGCACCTACAACGTCACCGGGCAGCAGGCGCTGGATTACGTGCGGGTGCGCCACACGGTGCCCGACATGGGCGACATCGGGCGGATGAAGCGCCAGCAGGAGTTCCTCGCCGCGATGACCAACAAGGTCGTCTCCGCGGGCACCCTGCTCAACCCGATCAAGCTCTACAAGTTCCTCAATGCGGCGACCAAGTCGATCACCACCGACGACAAGCTCGCCGACCTCAAGACCATGGTCGACCTGGCCGGCCAGTTCAAGGGCATCGGACTGGGCAAGATCCACTTCCTGACGATGCCGATCACGGAGTATCAACCCGACCCGAACCGCCTCGCCGCCGGGGAGGGCGCCGGCCTGCTGTGGCGCAAACTCCGTAACGACAAGCAACTGACCAAGCAACTGCTCGACGGCTCGGTCAAGGCGTCCAAGCCGGACACCAAGAAGGGCCAGAAGAAGTCGGAGACGCAGAAGCAGCAGGCGGAATTGCTCAACCTCTGCGCCTGACTCCGCTCGCACCGGCCGTTGAGCGCGAGAATATTTGTCGTCGACAAGCTTGCGTTCCGCAGGGTTTTCGGAGAGTCTGGCCAAGGCGGTTGGTGTCGGCGGGGGCCACGCAACTGAGTTGCCGAAAGCGGGGAAGAGGAACTCTTGAGGGTCGCTGTCACGGGTGCCACGGGCCTTCTTGGCCGCTCGGTGCTGCCGAGCTTGATCGAGGCCGGACACGACGTGGTCGCACTCGTGCGCACCCCTGAGCGGGCCGTGCTCGCCCAAAGCATGGGTGCCGACGCCCAAGTCGGCTCGCTCTTCGACGTCGGCGCCTTCGCCGAGTTGCTCGACGGCTTCGACGTGGTCTGCAATCTCGCCTCGCACGTACCGGTCAACTATGCGGCCGCGATGCCGTGGGTACGCCGCGGCAGCGACGCGCTGCGCACCGAGGGCGTACGCCGCATCCTCGAAGCGGCGCGCAAGGCGGGCGTACGCCGGGTGGTGCAGGAGAGCGCGTCCTACCTCTACGCCGACGCCGGCGACGACTGGATCAACGAGCGCTCGACGCTGTGCATCAACGAGGTGACCGAGCCGATCTCGGTCGGTGAATCCCTGGTGCAGGAGTTCACCTGCTGCTCGCGTACCGGCGTGGTGCTGCGCTTCGGCGCGCTCGTCGAGGCGCAGACTTCGCCGCAGGTACGCCAGCGGGTCGGCCGGGTAATGGCGCTGGGCGCCCCGGACGGGTGGGCGCACGTGGTGCACGCCAGTGACGTCGGCCCCGCCGTGCTCGCCGCGCTCGACGCGCCCAGCGGCGTCTACAACGTGGGTGCCGTCCCGGTGCGTCGTAGCGCGCTCGCCGAGGGCTACGCGCAGGCCGGTGGACGTCGGCGTCGGCTGGCCCCGGCGCTGGCGCGGCTGAGCGGCCAGCGTGCCGAGCCGCTGACCCGGTCGCTGCGGGTGAGCTCGTCAGCGTTCCACGACCACACCGGCTGGGAGCCGCGCCACGCCGAGTTCGACGCTTCGTGGCTGATGGCGGGGAGTGCCTGATGGCCGCGGAGTCGAGCCCTTCGGGGGCTACCGATCAGGAGCGTCGCCGCCGGCGCGAGGCGGTCTTCGGTGAGGTGCTCCCCGAGAGCACGACCGACGATCGTGACGCGTCACCCGAGAGCGGGAGCACCAGCGACGACTGGCTGCGTCGGCAGGTGCCTCCGCATCACGGGTCCTGACCGCCGAGTTGGCACGAATCTTCGGCTTTTCCACAGCGATCGGCACTGGTCGTGCCCGCGCCCACACCCGGGCGGCCCGCTTCTGAGGCGAAGATCGTCCAGAGCGGGATCTCTCGGCCAAGGACCGGGCTACGTTCGTCTCGCTCGGGAACTCTCGCAGACCCGGCCCCGACCCAACCGGCCAAGCTCGGCTCGCTCAGTGGTCGAGTCAGCAGCGCCACGAGGAGCGCAGCGTACGCCCGGGGCCGGGCCTGCCTTCGCGATGTGGCCGACTGCGGGCGTACTGATTCCAAATGGCTGTGGATCGAGCCTCAGGGCAGCCATCTGGAATCAGTAGCGCCGCCAATCTTCCTTGCGCGGTTGCTCACTGGCACATGCCCAGCAACCGCGAAGGCCGGCGAAGATTCGCGTCAACTCGGCCCTGGTGACTCAGCTCTTGTTGGTGAGTGCGTCGCGGATCTCGGTGAGGAGCTGGATGTCCTCCGGAGTTCCCGCTTCTTCCTCGGGGAAGAACTTGGCGCGTGCCTTGGTGTAAGGGACGACGACGAAGAAGTAGACGACTGCGGCGAGGATGACGAACCCGATGACGGCAGTCAGGAACGAGCCGACGTGGACGTCGGCGATCGTCCAGGCGCTGTAGTCGGGCGTGCCGCCGAAGATCTTCGCGATGATCTCCAGCAACAGCTTGGTGAAGCTGTCGACCACCGTGGCGAACGCACCCGCGATGATGAACGCGACCGCGATCTCGACCAGGTTTCCGCGCAGAAGGAAGTTCTTGAATCCGGTCATGCTGTCCTCCGAGGTGCCGATAGGGGGATTGCTTTCGACAGGCGAGTCGTCGTCGACACGCCAAGGCCCAGCCTAGTCGCGGATCACCACGCTGACGAAGGACGCGGCGGACGCATATACGACGGCGGGCATCTCCGAGCGGGTCACGGCGACGAGTACGAGGGCCCCGGCTGTGCCCGGATCGGCGAATCGGTCGGTGACCGGCTTCGGCAGCGCGATCACCGGCGCGGACGAGGCGACCGTACGAGCCGTGGTCGTGTCGGGCGCGGAGGCGACGAGATCCACCCGGTCCCCGGTGCGCAGCAGCGCCGCAGTGCTGGCGTCGCCGAGCCGCACGGGCACCGCGACTCGCCCCGGATACCCCGTGAGCAGGCTCGGCCGGACCAACCGGGCGTCGGTCAACGGCTCACCTGCGCGCATGGGCGCGGCGAGCGTACCCCCCGTCGCCGCCGCCCGGTCGACAGTGCCGTCGGGGACGGTCTCGGCCGCGAACCCGGCCTCCTTCAGGTCACCGGGCTGAAGGGCTGCTCCGGCAGGCAGGTCGTGAGCGGCGACGAGGACTGGGACGGCCGGCTCGGCCGGCGCCGTGACTGCCCGGAAGCCGGCCAATGCGGCGACCGCGGTCAAGAGTGCGGCGAGCAGGCGACGGTGCCTGAGCAGGATCAGCCGGAGCCGGCGGGACAGCGAGCGTGGATGCATGGGGCACCGTAGGCATCGAACAGTGCTGGCGCCCAGGCCGGATTGACCGGCCTGTGGACAAGTCGCCCTGTGGACGCGTCGGCCTGGGGGGGCGTGATTGTGGCCGATGCCGACTGCGACACGCCGATATCGGTTGCCACCATCGGCCACAATCCGGCCCGCGGTGCACAGGTGACGTCGGCGCCGGGTGATTTGGCAGTCGAGGGTTGAGAGTGCCAAACTCGTACCCGATTCCCAGAGCCGAAGGAGGAACGGTGCCCACCTATCAGTACGCCTGTACCGAGTGCGACCACTTCTTCGAGCAGTTCCAGAGCTTCACCGACGACGCGCTGACCGTCTGCCCCCAGTGCAGCGGCAAGCTGCGCAAGGTGTTCAACGCCGTCGGGGTCGTGTTCAAGGGCTCGGGCTTCTACCGCACCGACTCGCGTTCGGACAGCGGGGCCAAGGGAGAAGGCAGCGGCAAGGAGAAGACCGCGGCCGGCTCAGGCGACGCGGGCTCGACCACGTCGAGCGACTCCGGCCCGAGCGCCGCCAGCGCGAGCACCTCGTCCGGCGACGCGAAGAAGGCATCGAGCTCGGCGGGCTCAGGTTCCAGCACGCCCGCTGCATAATGTCGGCGTGAGCACCTCGGCGCCTTGGTCGCGTGCCCGGCGCTGGGCGGTTTACCTCGCGGTCCTGCTGGTCCTCCTTCTCCTGGCAGGCACCGCGGGTGCCCTGGTGACGGTGCGTCGCTCGTTCCCGCAGACCCGCGGCACCATCGAGGTGGCCGGCCTGCAGGACAAAGTCGAGGTGCTACGCGACAACTACGGCATTCCGCAGGTGTACGCCGACTCCACGGCCGACCTGTTCTTCGCCCAGGGTTACGTGCAGGCCCAGGACCGCTTCTGGCAGATGGACGCCTGGCGGCACATCACCGCGGGCCGGCTCTCCGAACTGCTCGGCAAGGACGCGCTCGACGTCGACAAGTTCACCCGCACGATGGGGTGGCGCCGGGTCGCCCAGGCCGAGATGAAGCTGCTCGACCGCGACACCGTCGACAACCTCGACTCCTTCAGCGCCGGCGTCAACGCCTACCTGCACACGCACTCACCGAGCCAGCTCTCCCTGGAGTACACGCTGCTGGCCGCTACCGGGCTCGACTACCACCCGGAGGACTGGACGGGAGTCGACTCGCTCGCCTGGCTCAAGGCGATGGCGTGGGATCTGCAGGGCAACACGGCCGACGAGCTCAACCGCGCGATCCTGGCCGCCCACCTCTCCCCGGAGCAGATCGCGGAACTGTATCCGGCGTACCCCTACGGCACGCATCCGCCGATCGTGACTCAAAGTGATCGCGGAACTGCGGTAGCGGCAGCCAACCGCACCGCCGAACAGGCAACCACTCGCCCGGGGAGCCGGGGCGCGGCCGGGACCCCCGCCGGTGCCCTCGCGGCCTTGACGCGTGCGCGTGCGGCGTTCGACGACCTGCCGGCGATGGTCGGCCGTGGATCGGGCGTCGGCAGCAACGCCTGGGCGGTGGCGGGCACGCATACGACGACGGGCAAGCCGCTGCTGGCCAACGACCCGCACCTGGAGACCAGCGTGCCGGGTATCTGGTACCAGATGGGGTTGCACTGTCGTACTGTCTCCGAGGCCTGTCCCTACGACGTCTCGGGCTTCACGTTCGCCGGCGTACCCGGCGTGATCCTCGGGCATAACGCCAAGGTGGCTTGGGGTTTCACCAATCTGGAAGCTGACGTCTCCGACCTCTACCTGGAGAAGATCGACGGCCACACCTATCTCTACGACGGCAAGTACGTACCGCTGAAGGAGCGCGACGAGACGATCGAGATCGCGGGGGAGAAACCGTTCGTCTACACCGTGCGGAGCACCCGGCGCGGGCCGCTGATGTCGGACGTCAGCCCCGAGTGGTCGACCGCCGGCGCCAACGCGGATGCGCCGTCCGGCGCCCCGGACGCCGGCAACGGGTACGCCGTCTCGATCCGGTGGACCGGCCTGGTGCCCAGCCGCACCATGAACGCGGTCTTCGACATCGACCAGGCGAAGAACTTCTCGTCCTTCCGTAAGGCCGCGCGCGACTTCGCGGGGCCGAGCCAGAACCTCGTGTACGCCGACACCGCCGGCCATATCGGCTACCAGGCCCCGGGGCTCATCCCGATCCGCAAGCCGGGCTCGTCCGGTGACGCGCCGGAGGCCGGCTGGGATCCGGACGTGGGCTGGAAGGGGTACGTCCCGTTCCGCAAGCTGCCTTGGATGCTCGACCCGAAGAGCGGGTACGTCGTCACCGCCAACCAGGCGGTCACCGGCCCCGACTACCCGGTCTACCTCGGCGACTCCTGGGACTACGGCTACCGCAGCAAGCGGATCGCGGACCTGCTGAGCGACCGGACCAAGGCCGGCGGAAAGCTTGGTGTCGCCGACCTGGCGAGGATCCAGCTGGACGACTGGAACGGTCTCGCGCCCGCGCTCGTACCCCGGCTCGAGGCGATCGAGCTGACCGGGTTCGACGCGATCGGCCAGAAGCTGTTCCAGGGCTGGAACTACCGCCAGCCCGTGGACTCGGCGGCCGCGGCGTACTTCAACGCGGTCTATCGCCAGATCCTGCGGCTCACCTTCGACGACGACCTGCCCAAGTCGGAGTGGCCCGACAGCGGCAGCCGGTGGTGGGCCGTGCTGACCGACCTGCTCCAGAACCCGGACAGCCACTGGTGGGACGACCGCAGCACCGAGTACGTCGTCGAGCGGCGCGACGACATCTTGAAGCAGGCGATGCTGGACGCGCGGGACGAGTTGATCCGACTCCAGGACCGCAACCCCGAGAACTGGCGCTGGGGCGACGAACATGTGCTGAACCTCCAGAACCAGACCGTCGGGTCCGGTGGCAGCGCGATCGCCAACCGGCTGCTCAACCGGGGCGGCTTCGAGGTCGGCGGCAGCGACAATGCGGTCAACGCGACCGGCTGGGACGCAGGCACCGGGTACGCCGTCGACTGGGCTCCGTCGATGCGCTCGGTGATGTCGCTGGCCGACTTCGACGACTCCAGGTGGATCAACCTCACCGGCGCTTCGGGCCACGCGTTCTCCGACCACTACACCGACCAGACCGAGCTTTGGGCCGCCGGCAAGACCCTCCCGTTCCTGTTCAGCCGCGCGGCGATCGAGGCAGACGAGCCACGCAGCCTGATCCTGACCCCGGGGGGCTGATGCCGGTTTGTGGCCGATGGCGACTGTTGCTGCGGGCTTGTGGCCGATGGTGACGCTGATCCGGGTGCGGGGGCTGTCGTGATCGGCCACAATCCTGCTCGTGCCCGGGGGAGTGTGTTGGTCGGGCGGTCAACGGCTGGGCCTGATCGGAAGTGGCCGATGGTGACAATGAATTCGCCGTAACGGTGGTCTGCATCGGCCACAAACCGGCCTAACCTGCCGGGATCGGCCACAATCCGGCTGCCGAGCAACGCCGGGTCGGGCCGCGGTGAAGCGGCTCGATAGGTTCGGGTGCGATGGCACCCGCGTCCGATCCCGTGAAGCCGAGAGCAGAAGTGTGGCTCCTCGGCCCGCTCGACGTGCGCGTCGGCGGCGTCGAGATCGCGATCACAGCGGCCCAGCAGCGCTTGGTGCTCGTGGCGCTGGCCCTGGCGGGCGGCTCTCCGGTCTCGGCCGGCATGCTGTGCGACATTCTCTGGCCCGAGCGGGTCCCGAACACCGCCCGCACCTCGCTGCACAACACCATCCGGCGGTTGCGGACGCTCTTCGCCAAGGCCGGGGTGGGTGAGGTGATCCGGACCGGCCCCGAGGGCTACGGATTCGACATCGAGTCCGACGCGGTCGATGCGATCGCGTTCAGCCGCCTGCTGGTGCGCGCGCGGAGCAAGGCCGAGTCCGGTGACGCGGACGCCGCCCTGGCGTTGTACGACCAGGCCTTGCGTCTGTGGCGCGGTGATCCGGTGCCCGATCTGGTCAACGCCGGCTGGCTGGCCGGGCCCGTGGCGCAGCTGGTCGAGCAGCGGGTCGTCGCTACCGAGGAGTGGGCGGATCTCGAGCGTGCCGCGGGGCGGCCCGAGCGGGCGCTGGAGCGGTTGGCTCCGCTGTCCGAGGAATGGCCGCTGCGGGAGAGCGTACGAGCGCGGCTGATGCTCGCCCTCCGAGCGGCGGGGCGTACGGCCGACGCGCTCGAGGAGTACCTCGCCGCGCGCCGACTCCTCGTCGCGGAGCTGGGCGTCGAGCCTGGGCCGGTGCTGCGGCAGGCACACGCCGCGGTGCTCCGCCTCGACGATGCCGACGTCGCGAGCCCGCCGACCGCGGCCGTACGGCCCGCGCAGCTGCCGGCGCTCCCCGCCAAGGTCGTCGGACGCGAGGCCGAGCTGGCGCTGCTCGATCTCAGCTATGCCGGCTCCGGGCTCGCCGAGCCGGCCGACTCGATCGGTGGCGCGGCGGTCGCGCCGAGTGGCAACCCGGTGGTGTGCGTACTCTCCGGCCCGGCCGGGGTAGGCAAGAGCACCCTGGCCGCGCAGTGGGCGCAGCGTGTCGCCGAGTCCTTCCCCGACGGGCAGCTGTGGGTGAACCTGCGCGGCTTCGACTCCCAGGGTTCCCCGCTGGCTCCCGGGCAGGTGCTGAGCCGGTTCCTCGCCGCGTTGGGCGTGGCTACCGACGAGATCCCGGTCGATGCGGACCTGGCTGCTGATCTCTATCGGAGCCTGCTCGCCGAGCGGAGAGTGCTCGTCGTCCTCGACAACGCCCGCGAGGCCGAGCAGGTGCGGCCGTTGCTTCCCACCGGGCCGGGCAGCCTGGCGGTCGTCACGAGTCGGCATGACCTGTCCTCCTTGGCGGTCACCCACGGCGCGCAACTGATCACGCTGAGCGTGCTGGCACCGGGTGCCGCCACAGAGTTGCTTGCCGATCGGCTCGGCCCGGACCGGTTGGCCGCCGAACCCGAGGCGATCGGGGAGATCGTCGGGCGCTGCGGCGGCCTTCCGCTCGCGCTCGCCCTCGTAGCCGCCCGCGTCGCTGCCCGGGCCGACCTCTCGATGACAGCGATGGCCGATCAACTGCGGGAGAACTCCTCGCTGGACGTGCTCAACGTCGGCGACACCACCACCGACCTGAGGGCAGTGCTCTCCTGGTCGGTCGACGCGGTCAGCCCCGGGGCCGCGCGCGCCCTGGCGCTCGTCGGTCTTCACCCCGGGCCGGAGATCGGCGTGCCCGCGCTGGCCAGCCTGGCCGGAACCACGATCCGGCAGGCACGGGTCGAGCTGGACGAGCTCGCTCGCGCGCATCTGGTCACCGAGCCCGGCCCGGCCCGGTTCGCGATGCACGACTTGGTGCGTGACTACGCCCGGGAGCTGTTCGAGGCCTCGGGTTCGACGGTCGAGCGGCTGGATGCCCTGCGCCGGCTGGCCGATCATTACCTGCACGCGGCGTACGCCGCGACCCGGACCCTCTTCAGCACCCCGCTTCCGCTCACGCTGTCGCCGCCGGCGGCCGGGGTGGCTCCCGAGACGTTCGCGGGAGCAGACGACGGTGCTGCCTGGCTGCAGGCCGAGCTGCCGGCGCTGCTGCGGGTCGTCGACCTGATCGCCGGCGTACCGGGGCTGGAAGCCCACCCGTGGCAGATAGCGCGCGTGGCGAGCGGCTATCTGTGGGGACGGTGCGCCTGGGCCGACATGGCACAGCTGCACGAGCAGGCGCTGGCTGCCTGTCTGCGCGCTGCCGACCGGGAAGGCGAGGCCGATACGCGGCACGGCCTCGGCGACGCGTACGCCGGCCTCGAGCGGTGGCAGGACTCCCGGACCGAGCTGGACCACGCTCTGGAGCTCTACCGCGCGCTCGGTGACCCCGTGGGCGAGGGTGACGTGCTGTGTACGCTCGGCCGGCTCATGGAGATGCGCGAGGAGTATGCCGAGGGGCTGCGTTTCACACGGCAGTCGCTCGATGTCTACCGGAGGATCGGGGACCGCAGCGGGGAAGCGGTCTCGCTGAACAACCTCGGCTGGCTACACGCCATGCTGGGAGAGTTCGCCGACGCTCTGGCATGCGCCCAGGAGGCGTTGGAGATCTATCGCGAGGAAGGTGATCTCGCCGGCCAGTCGTACGCGCTCGACAGCATGGGACGCACGTACGCGGGTCTTGGCGATCTGCCTCGGGCGATCGAGCTCTACGCCGAGGCGATCGACCTGGCTGGATCGCTCGGCGAGTCTTTCAACCAGGCGATGAGCCTGACCCATCTCGGTGACGCCCACCACGCGGCCGGCGATCTGGCCTCGGCTCGGCGGTCCTGGTCGGCAGCGCTGGCAACGTACGAGGAGCTCGAGCACCCGCGCGCCGAGGCACTGCGTTCGAGGCTCGCGGCGCCGTTGTCGTCCCCCGGCTCGGTGTTAGCGGCGCGTTAGCCGTGTCCTGGCAGGTTCGGGAGCGTACCTGGCCAGAACGAAAGGCGGCGCCCCATGCCTCGAACTGCTCTTGCGCGTACTCGACTCCCGATCAGTGCGCTCACCACGCTCCTGCTGATGACCGTCGCCGCTCCGGCGGCTGCCGAGGACTCCTCGCCGAGCCCCAGCGCGACGCCCAACAACGCGACCGTCCTTGCTGCCAAGGCCTATCCGGGGGTGCAGCTGATCGCGACGACCTACACCGCGACGGTGCGCGTCCAGGTCCCGGTGGTCAACCAATCGGCGGTCAACGCGCTCGCCCAACGGATCGGGCAACAGGCGTTGGTCGGAGCCATCGACCCCACCAGGGAGGCGATCACCGAGGAGATCGTCGATGCGGTCGTGAAGTCGCCGAACACCTACTTCGTCGCCAGCTCCCAGGTCTACAGCCGGCGCAACAGCCTGACCGGTGTCGGCACCGGCTGGGTGATCACGCCGGACGGCTACCTGCTCACGGCGGCGCACGTGGTGAGTACGCCCAAGGCGCAGCTGCGGCAGGAGTTCGCGATGAACAGTCTGGCCAAGCTGGGCAGGCAGTTCGTCAACGGGATCCGGCGCAGCGGCACCAAGCTCACCAGTGACCAGGTGGACCGGCTGCGTACGGCCGTGCTGGGTTGGCTTGCCGGCCACCTGAGCGTGGACCGGCTGCGTGTGTCCGTGTCGGCGGAGCTGGCGCTGGGCTTCGACGGCCTCGGCAAGGACCAGAAGCCGGTGGCGGCCGAGGTCGTGGACTCCGGCAAGCCCTACCCGGGCAACGATGTCGCCCTGCTCAAGATCGACGGTCAGGAGCACCTGCCGACGATCGCGGTCGGGGACAACGACGACGTGTCGCCGGGCTCGACGGTGCACGTGGTCGGCTTCCCGGCCGCATCGACCTTCTCTCCGGGGCTGTCGCGGGACGCACAGGTGCAGCCGACGGTGACCGAGGGCCCGGTGACGGCGGTGAAGAGTACGGCCGGGGGCATGCCGGTGATCCAGACCCAGGCACCTGCCAGCCCCGGCAACTCCGGGGGGCCGGTGCTGACGGACAACGGATCGGCGGTCGGCGTGCTGGTGGCCAGCGCGGTCGGCAGCGACGGGGTCGCGGCGCAGGGGCAGAACTTCGTGATCCCCGCCAGCGAGATCCGCGACATGCTCGAGCGCAACGGGGTCAAGCCCGAGGAGAGCGACACCACCGCCAACTACGCGCGTGCTGTCGACGAGTTCTATGCCGAGCACTACAGTGCCGCGCTGCCGCTGTTCGAGAAGGTCGAGTCGCTGTATCCGGCGCACCCGTTCGCGCAGAAGTTCGTCCTCGACAGCAAGACCGCGATCGACGAAGGCCGGGACAAGACCCCGAAGCCGGCGTCGAAGAAGCCCTGGATCCTCGGGCTGGTCGGGGCAGGCCTGGTCGGGCTGCTCGGCGGAGGCGGGCTCTGGTTGGCGCTGCGACGCAGGGGCCGGGCGAGTACGCCAGCGGCCACGGAAGCAGGGCCCTATGCGTTCGCTCCGGGTGCCGTGCCCAGCGTGGTTGGTCCCGGCGGTGCGGTCGCCAGCGAGGCTGGCGGTGCGGCTGGCGGTGGCGGGGTAGCGAGCGCCGGCGGCGGGGAGGCCGGCGTGCCCGCGGTGCCTCCGCCACCCCAGCCGCTGTGGGACCCCGAGCGTGGCTGGTACCTGCCCGAGCAAACGCCCGCCGAGACCCAGACCGCATCGCTGGATGGCTCCTAGCGCGGTCCAGGCTCAGCTCGGGGAACCACTGATCGACGCGCTCGAGGTGATTGAGCGCCCGGCGAGGAACGAGCCGGGCGCATCGAGATCACGCCGGTGTCTCGGTCTGTAAGAGCGGTCCGTGACTTCGGTTCCTCGGGTCCGGTCGGCGTACTCGACGACCGGATGTGGCTCGATACGGGCTTGTGGCCGATGGTGGCAGTGAATCCGCCCCAAATGTCGTCTGCATCGGCCACAAGCCAGCATTCCCTGCCGGGATCGGCCACAATCCGGCCCATAGGAAGGATCCGCCGGCCTCAGAACCAGTGCACGCCGCCCGGCGTGACAGCGCCGCTGACCCGGCGGTCGTGGTCGGCGTGGGGGACCTCGTCGAGGAGTTCGTCGTCGTAGAGCAGCACCAGCACCGGCGTACCCACGGGCACGCGGGCGAGCGCACGGTCGTACGAGCCGCCACCTCTGCCCAGGCGTAGACCGGTGCGATCGGCCGCGAGCCCGGGCACGATCACCACGTCGGCCCGCGCGATCGCCTCGACGCCGAGGCGCTCTCCGCGGGGCTCGAGCAGGCCGCGACTGGCCGACACCAGCGAGCCCGACCCGCGGTAGAGCGCCCAGTCGAGGTCGTTGTCGGGCAGCAGCACCGGCAGCAAGGTGTGCCGTCCGGCCTCGTCCCAGGCATCGACCAGCGGACCGGTGCCGGGTTCGTCGGCCATCGAGACGTACGCCGCGATCGTGGCCGCGCGCTGCATCGCCGGAAGGCTCAGCAACTGCGCGGCGATATCCTGCGCCGCCTGATTGTGCTCCAGCAACCCACGCCGGCGACGGGCGGTGAGCAGTTGATCGCGCAGCGCGAGCTTGGCGGCGGCAACAGGATCCACCCGGCAATTCAACACCTCCCCCGTGTCGCCGTTGCTGGCCGAGCCGGATTGTGGCCGATCGCGACACCAACCGCTGGATTGTGGCCGATGCAGACGAGTGTCATCGGCGTGTCGCTGTCGTCATCGGCCACAAGTCGGCGGTGACAGTGGACCGCCGCGACGGCGGCCCTCGGTTCCTTCTCTACCATCAGGGCCATGAGTGCTGAGGGACTGCGGGCAGCCCGCGACAAGATGACCGCGGCCGGGGTCGACCCGGTCGCGATCGACGTCTTCGCCCACTACTACGACCTGGTCGAGTCCGGGGCGACCGGGATGGTCCCCGAGGAGACGATCGAGCCGTTGGACATGCCGGCGCTGGGTGACGTGGAGGTCGCCGAACCGGCGGCGATCCAGGCGTTGCGGACCACGGCGGTGATCAAGCTCAACGGCGGCCTGGGTACGTCGATGGGCATGGACCGCGCCAAGTCGCTGCTGCCGGTACGCGACGGGCTGAGCTTCCTGGACCTGATCGCCCGGCAGGTGCTGGCGTTTCGCGAGGCGTACGAGGTGCCGTTGCCGCTGCTGTTCATGAACAGCTTCCGTACCCGGGACGACACGCTGGCCGCACTGTCCTCGTACCCACTCGAGATCGACGGCCTGCCGCTGGACTTCGTGCAGAACAAGGAGCCCAAGCTCCGTGCCGACGATCTCACCCCGGCCGAGTGGCCTGCCGACCCGGACCTCGAGTGGTGTCCGCCCGGCCACGGCGACCTCTACACGGCACTGCTCGGCACCGGCATCCTGCGGGCGTTGGCCGACGCCGGCTACACCCAGGTGTTCGTGTCGAACTCCGACAACCTCGGGGCGACCCCTGATCCGAAGGTCGCGGGCTGGTTCGCGGCCAGCGGGGCACCGTTCGCGATCGAGGCCGTACGACGCACCCCGAGCGACCGCAAGGGCGGGCACTTTGCGCGGCGTAGGAGTGACGGGCGGATCGTGTTGCGGGAGAGCGCGCAGACGCTGCCCGAGGACCAGGAGGCGCTCACGGACCTGACCCGGCACCGCTACTGCTCGACCAACAACCTGTGGTTCAACATCCCCGCCATGCAGGCGAAACTCGACGAGACCGGCGGTGTGCTCGGGCTCTCGCTGATCCGCAATACCAAGACTGTGGACCCGGCCGACCCGAGCAGCCCGCAGGTCATCCAGATCGAGTCGGCCATGGGGGCGGCGATCGAGATCTTCGACGGCGCGGTGACCGTCGAGGTTGGCCGCGACCGGTTCGTACCCGTCAAGACCACCAACGACCTGCTCGTGCTGCGCAGCGACTGCTACCGCCTCGACGACCGCTCGGTGCTGCACCAGGTGCCCGACGAGATCCCGTTCGTCGACCTGGACGGTCACTACAAGCTGGTTGCCGACTTCGAGCAGCGCATCCCGTCGCCGCCGAGTCTGGCTGACGCGACGAGCCTGCGCGTGACCGGCGACTGGACCTTCGAGCCCGGGGTGCGGGTGGTCGGTGACGCGGTGGTGACCGACGAGGGCGCACCCGGTGTGATCCGCGCGGGCACGGTGCTGAGCTGAGCTGGCCAGCGACCACTTCTGCAGGCAACCTTCCCCGGGGCGGGCTGAAATCAACGGCTTTCGGTGAAGGTTGCTTGCGTTTCTGGCCGCTTGGGCCGGGTGACGGGAGAGCCGTCTCGGCAGGCAGGCTCGATCGCGCCGTAGGGTCGGGGTATGTCCGACCACGACGAGCTGATCTCGGTCGACGAGCATCTCGACCACATCTTGGCCTCGATCGCGCCGCTGCCGCCGTACAACCAGCCGCTGATCGAGGCGCTCGGCCTGCCGGTGTGCGAGTCGATCGCCGCGCCGATGGATCTGCCCTCGTTCGACAATTCGGCGATGGACGGTTACGCGGTGTTCTTCGCGGACGTGGCGTCCGCGAGCACAGACCATCCGGTGCACCTGCCGGTCGTAGGTGAGGTGGCGGCCGGGCAGACCAAGCTGTTTGCGATGTCGCCGGGCACGGCGGTCAAGATCATGACTGGTGCGCCGGTTCCGCAGGGAGCCGACTGCGTCATACCCGTCGAGTGGACCGACGCTGGCATCGCGCACGTCCGGATTTCGCGGGTACCCGAGCCGGGGCAGAACATCCGGTTGCGCGGTGAGGACGTCAAGCAGGGCGACGTGATCCTCGAGGACGGGCGGATCCTCGGCTCCCGGCAGATCGGGCTGCTGGCCTCGGTCGGCCGCGGCCAGGTCAGCGCGCGACCGCGGCCCCGGGTGGTCGTGCTGTCGACGGGGTCGGAGCTGCGCGAGCCGGGGGAGCCGCTCGGGCACGACTCGATCTACGACTCCAATTCCTACATGCTCGCGGCCGCCGTACGCGCGGCCGGCGCGATCGCGTACCGGGTCGGCATCGTCAGCGACGACCCCGAGGAGTTCACCGACGCGCTCTCCGATCAGCTCGTGCGCGCCGACATGGTCGTCACCAGCGGCGGGGTCAGCATGGGTGACTACGACGTGGTCAAGGAGGTGCTGTCGGAGCTGGGCACCGTCAGGTTCTGCAAGGTCGCGATGCAGCCGGGGAAGCCACAGGGGTTCGGGTTCGTCGGCGAGGACGCGACCCCGATCTTCACCCTCCCCGGCAACCCGGTGTCGTCGTACGTGTCCTTCGAGGTGTTCGTGCTGCCTGCCATCCGCAGGATGATGGGCCGGGTGCCGCACCGTCGCCCGCTGGTCCGTGCCTTGCTGCGTCAGGGTTTCTCGTCCGCGCTGGGCAAGCGCCAGTTCGTACGCGGCCGGTTCGAGATCGACGGCAAGGGCGCGCACGTGACACCGGTCGGCGGGCACGGCTCCCACCTGATGGGCGATCTCGCCGAGGCCAACGCCCTCATTGTCGTGTCCGAGGAAACCGCGGCCGCCCGGGCCGGCGAGCACGTCCAGGTGATGGTGCTCGATCGGGATTTCTGAGCGTCAGAACCCCGGTGGTTTTTCCCACGTTCTCGCGGGAAACAACCGCTTCGCCGACGAAGTTTCGTGCGTGCAGCGGATGCATCGGATGTGAAGCCCGGTCGCTGCCGTCATGCTGCGACCGACATCGGGGCGACTAGAGTTTCGGCCATGGCCGACCTGACCCACCTCGACGACTCCGGCAACGCCCGGATGGTCGACGTCACCGGCAAGGCCGTGACCGCCCGGGTCGCGGTCGCCGCGGGCCGGGTCGAGACGACGCCTGAGGTGATCGAGCTGCTTCGCGCGGGCCAGGTACCCAAGGGCGACGTGCTCGCTGTCGCGCGGATCGCCGGGATCATGGCCGCCAAGCGCACGCCCGATCTGGTGCCGCTGTGCCATCCGCTCGCGATCAGCGGGGTCGAGGTCGTGCTAGGCGTGACCGGTGACGCGGTCGGGATCGAGGCGACCGTACGCACCGCCGACCGCACCGGCGTCGAGATGGAGGCGCTCACCGCGGTCAGCGTTGCCGCGCTCACTGTCGTCGACATGATCAAGGCCGTCGACAAGGCCGCGACGATCACCGGGGTACGCGTGCTGTCGAAGAGCGGCGGCAGGTCCGGCGACTGGCAGCGGCCATGACCACCCGTGCGGCGGTCATCTGTGCCTCGAACCGAGCAGCCAGCGGAGCGTACGAGGACCGCACGGGCCCGGTGATCGCTGCGGCGTTGCAGAGCTGGGGATTCGAGGTCGTCGGGCCGATCGTCGTGCCCGACGGAGACCCCGTCGCCGACGCGATCCGGGACGTGCTCGCCGGAGGCGCCTGCCTCGTACTCACCTCCGGAGGCACCGGGCTCACCCCGACCGACCGCACCCCCGAGGCGACCCGGCCGCTACTCGACCGCGAGGTCCCCGGCATCGCGGAGGCGATCCGGGGCGCCGGCGTCGCGAAGGGCGTCGTCACCGCGGGCCTGAGCCGCGGCCTCGCCGGGGTGGCGGGGGAGGCACTGGTCGTCAACCTGCCGGGGTCGCCCGGCGGGGTGGCCGACTCCCTCGAGGTGCTCGCCCCGATCGTCGGCCATGCGCTCGACCAGATCCGTGGAGGCGACCACTGAACGGCTGGCGCTCGATCGACCTGCGGCACGGCCCGGTCGGCGTCCGGGCGTTGGTCTATCGCGACGGTGCGGCCTGGCGGGAGGCGCGGGCGCGCAGCCGCGACTGGCTGCGACCCTGGGAGGCGACGGTGCCACCCGGCGATGACAGCCTGCCCAGGACGTTTCGCGGGATGGTGCGTGACCTGCACCGCCAGGCCCGCGCCGGGCGTACGCTCCCGCTCGCGATGACCTACGAGGGCGAGTTCGCAGGTCAGCTGACGGTGAGCAACATCGTCGGTGGGTCAGCTCGGTTCGCGTCGATCGGGTACTGGATCGACCAGCGCTTCGCGGGGCGCGGTGCCACGCCGGCAGCGGTGGCGCTGGTGATCGACTACTGCTTGGGTGCGATGGACCTGCATCGCATCGAGATCGCGATCCGGCCGGAGAACGCCGCGAGTCTGCGCGTGGTCGAGAAACTGGGGATGCCGGAGTACGGGTACGCCGCGAGCTACCTGCACATCGACGGTGACTGGCGCGACCATCGACTGTTCGCGATCAACCGCGAGGAATGCTCGGAAGGGATGCTCACCCGGCTGAGCTCTAACCTCTGAAGTCACACCAGTCACACAAGTCTATTTGCGACACACCGCCGTGCCTCCCTCGGCCGCGGCTCGACGAAACTTAGGTTTGGCCTTATGTCGGCAGCAATCTTCGTCGCGCTCGCCCTGGGATGGGCGATCTACCTGATCCCGAAGGCGCTCAAGCGTCACGACGACGATGCCCGCACCCGCTCGATCGACACGTTCTCGTCCAAGATGCGCGTGCTTGCCCGGCGTGAGCCCGTCGACAGCCGCTCGGCGCGACTGATCACCACGCAGGCACCGGCGACGACCCCGGCCCCACCCGACACCCGCCGTCCCCCGAGGCCGGAGCCGCCGGTTCGCAGCCAGGCCCGGGCCGCCGCGAGATCCGCTGCCCGGCGCCGCCGGCGCATCCTGATCGTGCTGCTCCTTGCCGACATCGTGGTCGGCGCCCTTTCGGCCACGGCCGTACTCCTGCCTTGGGCGGCAGCGATCCCGGTCGGCATCACGGTCCTCTACCTGGTCCTCTGCCGAGTCCTGGTCCGGCGAGAGCGGCGCAGGCGTGGCACGCGCGTACGCCCCCAGGCGGCCGAGCACCCGGAGGCCGAGGTGCGGCGCAGCGAGGAGCCCGCGCCGCTGCGCAACGAACAGGGCTTCGAGCAGGTCACGGCATCGGAGGACACCACGGCGATCGACGTCTCGGCGCTCGGGGGGCAGAACCTCGACGGCGCCTCGCTGTGGGACCCGCTCCCGGTCACGCTGCCGACCTACGTCGGCAAGGCCACCGCGCCGCGCACGGTGCGCACGATCGACCTGGACGACCCGACCGTCGCCAACTCCGGCCGCGACGCGGCGGACTCGCAACTGGTGGCCGAGGCCGAGTCGGCCGCCGCCGAGACAGCCGGCGAGCCGTCCTCTGCTCAGCACGCCGTCTGACCACCGCATCCGCCGGCTTGTGGCCGATCATGACAAGGCCTGTGGGCGTGTCGGCGTCACCGTCGGCCACAAGCCGGTCCCGGCAGTCGCCATCGGCCACAATCCAGCACGAGTTGGCCACCGGAGTCGAGCCGTGTGGGCGACGGGTGCCATCGGGCCCTGGCATTTGGGTCTTTCGCCTTCGTACGCTCGTGGGTGCCGGTGCTCACCGGATCGTCCCCCAAGAACCCACGAAGGAGTTCTCCATGAGCCGCGGAGCCGAGTCCACCCCAGGCAGCGCGTCGGACCTGTCCAGCGCGGTCTCGTCCGAGCCGGCGGGACCGGGTCAGCCCGGGCACGCCGAGGAGCTCGACGCCATTGCCGACTTGGAGTCGGCGCTGCACGGCGACCACGAGCTCGACGAGACGGCTGGGCCCGACGGGCTGCCGGCTTGGCGCCAGGGCTATCCGTACGAAAGCAAGATGAGCCGCCGGGAGTACGACCGCACCAAGCGGCTGCTCCAGATCGAGCTGCTCAAGCTGCAGGCGCACATCAAGGACACCGGCCAGAAGGTCGTGCTGCTCTTCGAGGGCCGTGACGCGGCCGGCAAGGGCGGCGCGATCAAGCGGTTCATGGAGCACCTCAACCCGCGCGGTGCCCGGATCGTGGCCCTGAGCGTCCCTACTGAGCAGGAGAAGACGCAGTGGTACTTCCAGCGCTACGTCTCCCATCTGCCCAGCGCCGGTGAGATCGTCTTCTTCGACCGCTCCTGGTACAACCGAGCCGGTGTCGAGCGGGTGATGGGCTACTGCACGGCAACCCAGTACCTCGAGTTCATGCGCGAGGCGCCGGAGTTCGAGCGGATGCTGGTCAACTCGGGGATCCGCCTGTTCAAGCTGTGGTTCTCGGTCTCGCAGGCGGAGCAGGCGGCCCGGTTCGAGTCCCGGATGCACGACCCGGTCAAGCAGTGGAAGCTCTCACCGACCGACTTGGCCAGCCGCGACAAGTGGGATGCCTACACCGAGGCCAAAGAGTCGATGTTCTTCTACACCGACACCGGCGACACGCACTGGACGGTCATCAAGTCCAATGACAAGAAGCGCGCCCGGATCGAGGCGATGCGCGTGCTGCTCTCCGCCTTCGACTATCCCTCCAAGGACCACAAGGTGGTCGGCAACCCCGACCCGAAGATCGTCGGCCCGGCCTCCGAGGTGTACGAGGAGGGCGAGAGCCCGGGGAAGTTCTTTCCCCAACTGGGCAGCTAGGCAATCAGCCCTGCCGGGCCTTCAATCGGGGGTTCAGCTTGTTGATCACGTAGGTGCGGCCGCGGCGCCGGACGACCTGGGAGCCGGGCTGGTTCTTCAGCGAGCGGATCGAGTTGCGGACCTTCATGGCTTGCTCCTTCGGGCTATCTCGGGCCGGCGTACGGAAGCAGCGCCATCTCCCGGGCGTTCTTGACGGCTCTGGTGACGGCGCGCTGCTGTTGTGGGGTGATGCGGGTGACGCGGCGGGACCGGATCTTGCCGCGGTCGGAGATGAACGTGCGCAACAGCGCGGTGTCCTTGTAGTCGACGTAGCTGACGTCGGGTGGCAGCAGTGGCTTGTGGCGCTTGCGCGCCGTGGGCACGGTACGTCTGGGCATGGGTTTCCCTTCGTGGGCGGGGTCGGTCAGCGCCCCAGAGTGCGGTTGAGGTAGCCGCGCTGCGCGGCCCGGGCAAGCCGACGGGGCACTTCGTAGCTGTGCCCGTCGATCTCGACGGGCACGAGGTCGGTGGGCCTCGCCTTCCAGGCGGAGCGCCGGTGACGGGTGTTGCTGCGCGACAGTCGTCGTTTGGGTACGGCCACGGCCGTCCTTTCGGTCGAATTGGGCAGGGCAGTCGGGTCAGGGTCAGGCAGGCCGTCAGGCGACCCGGTCGATGGGTCCGAGCCAGGGTTCGAGGCCGTCCCAGGACTCCTCCCAGATCCGGCCCCGGGTCGTGAGCTCCTCGTCGGTGAGCAGGCAGCGCTGGAACGCCGCCTCGATCTCGGCATGCTCGGCGTAGGCGTCGTCGAGCCCGGTCACGACGATGCGGGTCATCGGCGTCTGGTCGCGGCCCCACCGGTGCGTGGAGCCCACACTTGCCTGGCCGCCCGCGCCGTCCCAGATACAGATGGCCTGGGGCCTGGTCGGCAGCCAGAAGCAGCCACGGGATCGGCGTGGACCGCTCCCGAGGATGGCCAGCTCCTCGTGGAACCGGATCGGATGGAAGGGCCGGTCCGAGCGCAGGTCGAGGCGCCAGACGCCGTGCCCGGGTAGCGGTGGGAGCTCGCCGTCGCGTACCTCGGCGACCCAGGCCTCGGCGGACCGATGGTGGTGTACGCCGGCCGCGAGCGCGGTGGCGTCGAGCAGGGACGGGTCGTCGACGACGGGGATGTGCGGTCGAGCGAGGGCGGTCAGCAGCGCGGTCTCCTCGTCGGAGACCGGCGCGGTCAGGCACACCACGTCGGCGTACTCCACCATCGAGCAGGCGACCTCGGCCACGCCGCGTCGGTCGTCTTCGGAAGTGGCCAGACCGCGCTCGTCGAGCAGATCTTCGCCCAGCAGGTCCTCGACGACCGTCGTGCTGTCCAATGCGGTCACCACCGCGGCGATGCTCACATGGGGAGCAGTGCGCGGTGCCCAGGCGAGTACGCGGCACACCTGGTTGGCTTCGGCGGCGACCGGCAGGCAGGCGATGATCGTACTCCAGCGATTCTGGGCGGCCAGCCGCTCGAGCGTCGGCACGATGTCCTCGCGGATCGCGCAGGTGACGCAGGCATGGGCGAGGCTGATCTCCTCGTGCTCGACGATGCCGGTCACATCGCTGACCGTGCGCGTCAGCAGCTGGCGCTCGGGGTCGATGGTGTGCCGGACCGCCACCACGTCGGGGAGCCCGAACTGCATCGAGATCGAGGCCGACATCATGGCGGCCTCGTCGACCCCGCAGACGAGCAGCACGGGAACCTTGCGGCGGGTCAGCCGGTCGCGGATGCTGGCGTTCACCGGCTCGCTCCTGGGTCCGTCTCGTCCAGGGCCGCGGTGGCGTAGCGGCGGTTGAACCTCTCCACGCGACCCTCGCTGTCGACCACACGCCCGCGCCCGGTCCAGAACGGATGGCTGCCGCTGGTGACGTCGACGTCGACGACCGGGTACGTGCCGTGTTCGGTGACCACGGTCGGGTGGTCCGGGGGCAGCCGGCTCACGATCGTGGAGCGGGTGAGGAGCAGCGTTCCCGCCGAGCGGTCGCGGAACGCGACCGGCCCGTAGGCAGGGTGGATGTCTTGCTTCACGGAGGTCTTCCTGTCACACTTGTTGATAACGAAACTCATTCTATTCACAAGGAAGCCATGTCTCGCAACTGCCAGGTCACCGGAGCCGTGCCGTCGTTCGGCAACGCGGTGTCGCACTCTCACCGGCGTACGCGCCGCCGCTGGAACGTCAACGTCCAGTCCAAGCGCTACTGGGTGCCCTCGCTGGGGCGGCACGTGACGCTGCGCGTCAGCGCTCGTGGGATCAAGACCATCGACCGGCGGGGGATCGAGGCGGTGGTGCAGGAGCTGCGCACGAGAGGGATGAAGGTCTGATGTCAAAGGGGAGGGGCTCCGACATCCGGCCGATCGTCAAGCTCCGCTCCACCGCCGGGACGGGCTACACGTACGTGACCAGGAAGAACCGGCGCAATGATCCCGACCGGCTCGTGCTGCGCAAGTACGACCCCAAGGTACGGCGCCACGTCGAGTTCCGGGAGGAGCGCTGATGGCCAAGAAGAGCAAGATCGTCGCCAACGAGCGGCGTAAGGTCGTGGTCGAACGATACCGAGCGCGACGCGACACGCTCCGGGCTGCGGCGAAGGACACCTCGCTCAGCATGGCCGAGCGCCAGGAGGCCGGGAGAGCCCTGGCGAAGCTGCCGCGCGACTCGTCGCCGAGCAGGGTCCGTAACCGCGACCAGAGCGACGGCCGCCCGCGCGGCTACATCGGGAAGGCCGGCCTGTCGCGCATCAACTTCCGCAACGCCGCTCACCGTGGCGAGCTGCCGGGGATCACGAAGTCGAGCTGGTGATGCCCGGCGCGGTTCGACCGGCTCGCTACGATGGCGGCATGTCGACCGAGACCGCGCCCCGTGCCTTCGCCGAGATCGGACGTCGTGACACCCGCCAGCGCCGCGCCCTGCGCGAGCACCTGGCGTCGTCGGAGACCTTCGTCAGCGCCCAACAGCTCTACGACGAGCTGCGCGCCGGCGGCGACAAGGTGGGCCTGGCCACGGTGTACCGCACTCTGCAGGCGATGACCGAAGCAGGTGAGGTCGACGCTGTCCGTACTGACGACGGCGAGACGCTCTACCGCAAGTGCGGGCCGCGCCACCATCACCACCTCGTGTGCCGCAACTGCGGTCTCACCGTCGAGCTCGCCGGCCCCGGCGTCGAGCGATGGGCCGCCAAGTCGGCGGAGGACAACGGCTTCACCGACGTCAAGCACGTCGTCGAGCTGTTCGGCCTGTGCGCCGACTGCTCCTAGCTGGGTCTCGATACGCGCCTCCTTCGTCGGCGCTACTCGACCACCCTCGGCGCTCCCCCTGGTCGGCGGCTCGATATAACCGGCTCGTTCCTCGCCGGGCACTCGACGACCGGGAGCGGCTCGATACGCGCCTCCTTCGTCGGCGCTACTCGACCACCCTGTGGGCTCTTCCCCGTCGGCGCTACTCGACCAGATTGCGCTTTCGCTGATCGAGTAGACCGCGAGGTACGAGCGGTCGTATCGAGATCCCTGAGGGGAGCTCTAGGCCCGGCCCCGGGCGTACCCGATCCCGCGGCACGCCAGATAGGTGAGGAACGAGATCGTGGTGATGTAGGGGCTGATCGGCAGCGAGCCTCCGAGCGCCAGCATGATCCCGCCGACGGCGGCGAGTACGCCGAAGGCGGCGCTGAGCAGGGGCACCAGGACGGGCGAAGCCGACACGCGCAGTGCCGACGCGGCTGGCGTGACCAGCAGCGCGAGTACGAGTAGCGCGCCGACGATCTGGACCGCGACGGCGACCACGAGCCCGAGCGCGAGCATGAAAAGCATCGACATGAGCCGGTGCGACACCCCCCGCGCGGCAGCGACATCGGGGTCGAGGCTGTCGAAGAGCAGCGGCCGCCAAATGGTCACCAGGATCGCCAGCGAGATCAGGCAGATCACGATCAGGGTGCCCAGCCGCGGGCCGTCGACCGAGATGATCTGCCCGGTCAGCAACCCGAACTTGCTCGATGCCCGACCGTCGTACAGGGCCAGGAACAAGATGCCCATGCCCAGCCCGAACGGCATCAGGACTCCGATGGCCGAGTTGCGGTCGCGTGCCTTCGCGCCGAGGAGACCGATGGCGAGCGCAGCGAGCAACGAGCCGGCGAGTGCACCGTTGACGACGCTGGCGCCGATCAGGAGCGCCGCCGCGGCACCTGCGAAGGAGAGCTCGCTGACGCCGTGGACGGCGAACGCCATATCGCGCTGCATCACGAAGACGCCGACCACCCCGCCGACCACGCCGAGCACTGCCGCGGCGATCAGGGAGTTCTGCACCAGTGCGAGGAGTTGCCCGTAGTCGTCGAAGTTGAAGACGCGGTCCCACCAGGGGGAGCCGGCGGAGAAGGGCGTCACAGCGGGACCTCCACACTGCGCGGCTCGACATGATGGGGCTCGTGGTGGTCGGGGGCGCCGAGGACCACCACGCGGCCGTCGACCCGCACCACGTTTACCTTGGCCCCGTAGAGCTCGCTGAGGACGTCGGAGCGGAGCACCTCGTCGGGAGTGCCGAGCCGGTGGCTCCCGGCTGCCAGGTAAAGCACCCGATCCGTCAGGGGAAGCACCGGGTTGATGTCGTGAGTGACGAACAGGACGGGAGTGCCGACGGCACGGCGGCGATCGCTGACCAGCCGGCTCACCTCTTGCTGATGGTTCAAGTCCAGGCTGATCAGCGGCTCGTCGCACAGCAGCAGAGCCGGATCGGAGACGAGCGCCTGAGCTACCCGCAGCCGCTGCTGCTCGCCGCCGGAGAGTTGGCCCACCGGCCGGTCGGCGAAGCTCTCGGCCTGGACCGATGCAATCGCGGCGTCGACGCGTGCCCGGAGGGTGCCGCGTCCGAGAAGGCGCGGGCCGAGTCGATGCCCGTCGATGCCGAAGGCGATCAGGTCACGCCCGCGCATCGGTGTTCCCGGGGGGATCAGCCGCTGCTGGGGGACGTAGCCGATGTGTCGATCGCCGCGTGCGGCGGGCCGGCCGAGCACCTCGATCGTCCCAGCGGTGAGCCGCTGGAGGCCGAGGATCACCTTGAGCAGGGAGGACTTGCCGGACCCGTTGGCGCCCAGCACGGTGATGAAGTCGCCCGGCCACACGTCGAGGTCCAGGCCGGACCAGAGAGTACGGTCGCCGAAAGCCAGTGCCGCGCCCGAGATGCGCAGCACTGGCTCGGCTGGTGGATCGTCGTCAGGGTGTGTCATCTGCTACGTGAGGGCGTCCGCGAGGTTGTCGATGTTGGACTGCATCCACTGAATGTAGGACTGCCCGGCGGGCAGTGTCTCGGTGAAGTCCACGACGGGTATGCCCGCGGCCTTGGCTGCGGCGCTGACCTGCTCGGTCGTGTCGTCGGCGGTCTGTGAGTTGTAGGCAAGCACCGCGACGCTGTCCTCTTTGAACAGGTCGAGGGTCTGTTGCAGCACCCGCGGCGGCACGTCGTCGCCTTCCTCCACGGCCTCGCTGAACTCCGAAGGCGTCTTGTTGACCAGGCCCACGGCCTCGAGCAGGTAGAGGGGGACCGGCTCGGTGATCGCTGCCCCGCGACCCCCGACCGTCGCCTTCAGCGTCTTGGCCGACGTCTCGAGACCGTCGATCTGTTTGGCGAAGGCCTCGTAGTTCGCCTGATAGGTGCCGGCGTTGTCCGGGTCCACTGTGGCCAGTTCCTGGCTGAGGGTCTCGGCGACCTTGGCGACGGTCGGGAAGCTGTACCAGACGTGCTCGTTCAGCTCCTCGCCGGGGTCGGCCTTGAAACCGGAGATCTCGACGGCGTCGAGTACCGCGGCGTTCGTGCTGGAGGAGTCCATGAGCGTGTCGATGAACGGATCGTAGCCGCCGCCGTTCTTGACGACGATGTCGGCGTCGTCAAGCGCCAGCTTGTCCTGCGCCGATGCCTCGTATTCGTGCGGATCCTGAGAGGAGCTGGTGATCAGGCTGGTCACGTCGGCGTGGTCACCAGCGATCGACTCGGCGATATCGCCGTAGACGTTGGTCGAGGCGACGATCGAGACCGATGTCGTGGTGTCGGACGTCTTGGTGCCGTCAGACGAGTCGGAGTTCGAGCAGCCGGCCAGCACGAGGGCCGCGGCCGGCAGCAGCGCGAGGAGGCGCAGTGCTTGTGATGTCATACCCAAATACTAACGGGAACGACTATCATTGTCGTCATCAGGGTAGGTCCCTTACGTGCGGATGCGGTGACACGCTGGGAACGTGCCACCGCATCCGCACCCCCGACTACCGGAGCGGTGCCCCCCACGTGACCGAGTTGCGGAGCTCGCCCTTGAGCAGCTTGCCGCCGGCGTTCCGGGGCAACGGCTTGTCCGACACGTGGACGAACTGCGGGACCTTGAAGTCCGCCAACTGGCTCTTGCAGTGAGCAAGCACCGCGTCCAGGTCGACAGTCTCCTCACCCCCGAACACGACAGCGCCGACCTTCTCGCCCAAAACGTCGTCCGGCACCGCGACGACCGCAGCTTCGAGCACCGTCGGTGCTGCGACGAGCGCTGCCTCGACCTCGATGCTGGAGATGTTCTCGCCGCCGCGGATGATGATGTCCTTGAGCCGGTCCACGATGTAGATCCGTCCGGCATCGTCGACGCGCACGATGTCTCCGGTATGCATCCAGCCGTCGGCCAAGGTGTCCGCGGTGGCCTGGGGCCGGTTCCAGTAGCCGGTCATGACGTTCGCGCCCCTGGAGAGGAGTTCGCCGAGGTCGGGGTCGTCGCCGGTCGGCTGGATTGCGAGTTCCACCGAGGGCACCGCGTAGCCGACGGAGTCCGCGTAGTCCTCCGCATACTCGTGTGGCAGAACCGTCATCAACGAGGCGGTTTCGGTCATGCCGTAGCCGTTGGACACGCGCGCGTTCGGGAAGGCGGCCTTCAGGTCCGCGACCAGGCTGGGCGCGATTGCGGCGCCGCCGTAGCCGACCCAGCGCACCCCACTGACGTCCGCGTCGGCGAACTCCGGGCGGCGCAAGATCAGCGCGTACACGGCCGGCACGGTGACCAGGAACGAGATGCGTTCGGTGGTCAACGAGTCGATCACGCCTACCTGGTCGAGGGTGGGCATGATGACAGCCGCTCCACCGACATAGTGCACGGTCAGCAGTTGGGAGTTGCAGCCCGTGACGTGGAACAGCGGGACCGAGATCAGGGTACGGATCTCGGCCGGCGGGACGCCCTGGATGCCCAATCCGCGGACCATGTTCTCGGCATTGGCGAGGAAGGCCTCGTGGGACGTCGGCACTCCCTTCGGGCGTCCGGTGGTGCCGGAGGTGTAGAACATGCCGGCCGGGTCGCCCGGCCCGATGTCGGACTCGATGAAGGGCTCGCCATCTGGGAGGGGCGTGTCGGGACCGAGATCTACGGTGACGCCCGCGTCCTCGAGCACGAAGGCGATCTCTGGCGGTGCCGAGCGGATGTTCGGAGCCACCGCGATGCCGCCGGCCATCAGGGTGCCGTAGAAGGCCAACGTCCAGTTGGTCCCGGCCGCGTAGCGGATCGCAACCCGGTCGCCCTTGCCGACCCCAGCGGCGCGGAGACCGCCGGCGACTCGGGCGGCGCGGTCCCACATCTGCTTGTAGGTGAACCGTTCCCCGCCGAGCTCAGCCACCGCTTCGGCGTCCGGCGTGGCCAGCACGTGCTTCTCGACCGCCGCGAGCAGCGACGTCGGCAGATTGTCGTAGCGAGGAACACCGTTCTCGTCGATGGTGATCCCGTCCTGCGGGAACGGGTTTGCCGCTCGAGAGATCGGCAGGATGTCACCGGCGGCCATCAGGCCACCCCGCCGAAGTAGCGGGCCGGGTTCTTGACCAGCATCGTGTCGATCTGGTCGTCGGTCACGCCGCGTTCCCGCAGAGCGGGCAGGACGTCGTCGTGGATGTGGTTGAAGTGCCAGTTCGGCAGCACCGGCGCCGGGTCGGGGAAGAAGTCGGTCCAGCAGGAGGCGTCGTGAGCGAGAACCATGCTCTCCGCGTAGCCCAACCGCACCAACTCCGCAACGGTGTTGACCCGGACCTCGGTCGTGGCGTACACGTCGATGCCGAAGCGGTCCATGCCCAAGAGGGCTCCGGTGTCGGCCACTTTGCGCAGGTAGTCGATGTCGGCGCTGTCACCGCTGTGCCCGATGACGACCTTGGAGAGGTCGGCGCCCTCGGACTTGAACACCTCGATCGCCACCAGACCCATCTCGAGCCCGGCGTGGGTGTGCACGATGGCGGGTGTACCGGTCTCGACCTGGGTCGCCGCGACCGCGCGCATGACTCGCTCGACGCCTGGAGTCAGGCCGGCCTCGTCGATCGCGCACTTGAGTACGCCCGCCTTGACGCCCGTGCCGGCGATGCCGTTACGGATGTCGTTGACGAACAGCTCGACCATCGGCTCCGGCTGGTCGAAGATCCGGCCTGGCCCGGTGAAGTGAAACTGGACCGGCTCGTCGTGGTAGGTGTAGATGCCGGTCGCCACGATGATGTTGATGTCGACCTGCTCGTTGATCCGCTGGACCCGCGGAATGTAGCGGCCGAGGCCGATCACCGTCGGGTCGACGATCGTGCGTACGCCGCGGGTCGTCACGTCCTTCAGCTTGGCCACCGCGTCGGCAACACGCTCGTCCTCGTCCCACGTGGAGGGATAGTCCGGATAGTTGTCCCGGATCTCTGTGCTGATCGTGAAGAGGTGCTCGTGAGCGAGTACCTGTCCGAGATCCGCCACGTCGACGGGGCCTCGAACTGTTTCGACCTGTGCCATGCAACTTTCCTTTCAACTGCGGGTCTGATGGTGTTCGGGTCGGGTGTGCCTAGGACATGCCCTAGGTCTCCTGGCCCGAACGCCGCCGGGTGATGTAAGCGGCGATGCCGACTGCACCGAGCAGTGCCGCACCGTCGAAGGCCGGCTCGACCCAGTCTGCCGCGCCGGCGAGGACGAGGCCGTTGACGCTGACCGCGACGAGGAGGACACCGACGATCGTGCCGATCACGTTGAAGCGGCCCGGGTGGATCGCGGTCGCGCCGAGGAAGGCCGACGACAGCGCCGCGAGGGTGTAGCCGGGGCCGACCTGCGGGTTGCCGGCGCCGGACCGGGCGAGGAGCAGCACGCCCGCAACGCCGGCGAGGACTCCTGACAACGCGAAGGACGAGAAGATCCGCGCCTTGACGTTGATGCCGTTGAGCCGCGCGGCGAGCGGGTTGTCACCGATCGAGACCAACTCGCGACCGTAGGGCGTGTGCTGTTGCACGTAGTAGACGACGAGTGCCACCAGGGCAACGGCAAAGGTCACCCGTGGGATGCCGAGCCAGAGCTGGCTACCGAAGTCGACGAGCCCCTGGGGGACGTTCTTCTGGATGAACTGACCCTTGGTGAACCAGGACACGAAGCCTTGGATGAGGGAGGACGTACCCAAGGTGGCAATCAGCGACATCACGCCGAATCTCACGACGACGATGCCGTTGATGATGCCGACCACGAGGCCGGTGCCGACGCCGACGAGCAGCGCCACGATCCACGGTGCGTCGAGTCGTTCGAAGCAGGCCGCTGCCGTGATCGCGCATAGTCCGACGTTCGCGCCGATGGAGAGGTCGAACTGGTTGCACATGAGGGGGAGGAGAATCGCCAGCGCGGCAACGGCGACGACGGTCTGGTTCCCCAGCAGGTTGCGCCAGTTCGCGGCGGTCGGGAAGACGTTGGCGGTGCCTCCGTAGACGCTGAAGAAGATGCAGAGTGCGGCCACCACGAGCACGAGTGCGTAGCGCTCCAGGAACGCCATCGCATCGAAGCCACCTCGACTGCGTCCGCCTGCGTCCGGAGAGGGCGGCGGCTCGGTGGCGTGGCTGGGGGTCTGGGATTCTGGGCTTGATGTCACTGGGTTTCTCCGACTTCACTGGCGAGACAGAGTTCGGTGAGGCGATTCGCCTCGATCGGTTGGGTTACCTCGTGTGCGATCCGGCCGTTCTTGAGGATGAGAACGCGATCGGAGAGGTGGGCCAGCTCTTCGAAGTCGGAGCTGACCAGGAGGACTGCCATGCCTTGCGCGGCTGCGGCTCGTACGTGCTCGTAGATGGTCAGCCGCGCGCCGACGTCGACGCCCTGGGTCGGCTCGTCCAGCATCAGCAGGCGCGGGCTCTTGCGCATCCAGCGGGCCATCACGACCTTCTGGGCGTTGCCACCCGAGAGCGATCCTGCCGGGACGGCGTCGCGCGGCGGCCGGACATCGTAGTCCTTGATCAGCTGTCCGGCGTCAGCCCGCTCTTCCTTGTGTCGCAGACGTAGCCCGCGCCAGTAGTCGCCCAAGGCGGTCGCCGAGAGGTTCTCGCGCACGGACATGTTCGGGAAGAGAGCCTCGGTCGCGCGGTCCTCGGGGACGAACGCGATGCCGTCGTCCATCGCCCGGCGTGCGGTCGCGGCAGGGATGACTTCACCGTCGATCCTGACCTCGCCTGCCGAGCGGGGGAGGTCGCCGAAGATCGCGCGCAACAACTCGGTGCGTCCGGTGCCGAGGAGGCCTCCGATGCCGAGGATCTCGCCGGCGTGGATGTCGAGGGTGACGTCCTGGAGCGGCCCAGCGGCGATTCCCCTCACCTCGACTCGCCGCTCGCGGCTCACTTCGCCGGCCGGCGGCGGGTAGTAGCTCTCCAGCGGACGTCCGACGATCATCTCGACGAGGTCGGCCTCGGTCGCTCCGGACAGGGAACGGCTTCCGGCGAGCTTGCCGTCTCTCAGGACAGTCGCGTGGTCGGCGATGGACAGGATCTCGGCGAGCCGGTGGCTGACGTAGACGATCGTGCCGCCGCCGGCCGCGTGCCGCCGGAGTGCCGCGAGGAGGAAGTCCACCTCGTGGACGGGCAGCGAAGCGGTGGGCTCGTCGAGCACCAGGATCCCTCGGCTGTCCTCCTGCTCGTCCTGGAGCGCTCGGGCGATCGCGAGCATGGTCCGTTCGGCAGGTCGCATCTCACGGACCAGGGTGGTGGGCCGGGCGTTGATCTCGAAGCGCTCGAGCACCTGCGCCGCGTGGCGGCGGGCCTTGCGCCAGTTGATCCGTCCCGCCGCGGTGGTCTCGAAGCCGTGGCCGATGCTCAGGTTCTCGACCACTGTCAGCCCCGGGAAGATCGCGGGATCCTGGTGCACGAAGTGCAGGCCGTTGGCTCGCGCGTCTGTCGGTGTCCACGAGGCGAGGGACTTCTTGGCCGTGTCGCCGAAGCTCACCTCGCCGCCGTCGGCGTGGTAGACGCCGGCGAGGATCTTGATCATCGTCGACTTCCCCGAGCCGTTTCCGCCGAGGAGCGCATGGATCTCGCCTTCGCGGACGGTGAAGTCGACGTTGTCCAGAGCGTGCGTCTCACCGAACGACTTGCTGATGCCGCTGACGTCGAGCGCCAGCGGCATCGCAAGTGTCCGCGGAGCAGAGGTCACCCGACGCCCCAGATCTTCTCGTACGCGGCGCGGTAGTCGACCCGGAGCTTGCCCTGGTCGTCGAAGTTGCCGTCGTAGTAGGGCGGGTCGACCGGTAGCTGGTCCTTGGTGATCAACTGCATGCCCATGCCCGAGTCGACGATCTTCTCACCGCTGAAGAGGCGGTTGAGGCCGTCGATCGCGACCCAGCCGGCCCGCATCGCTGCCGAGCCGAAGGCAACGGTCTGGCCCTTGCCCTCCTTGATCAGCGCGATGTTGGGCTCCAAGCCCTCGGTGCCGATCGAGATCAGGTCGGGGCGGTTGGCGGCAACCACCGCTTGGCCGACACCGAGCAGGATGGTCGCGTCGTACTGTGCGTAGACCGCGTTCGCCTCGGGGTGCTGGGTCAGCGCCGCCGACACCTTCTCCTGAAGCTTGCCGCCGACGAGGTCATTGAGGGTGATCGGGACTTCCTTGACGATCTCGCAGGAGGTGCACTTCTCCAGCTCGTCCTCGAAGCCCTTGGCGAGGTGCTGGGTCACCACGATGTCGTTCTCGGTGAGCATGATGACCTTGGCCTTGCCCTCGGTGGCCGTGATCGCGTAGTCGGCCTGCGCAGGCGCGAACACCGTGTCGAGGTAGTCGGCGTAGGTCTTGCCGCCGGCCGCGAGGTTCTCACCGTCGAAGAGCTGCGGCCCGCTGCTGTCGACCAGCGGGTCGTTGCAGTCGAACGAGTTGACGCCGTAGATCTTCAGGCCGGCCTTCTTGGCTTCCGTCAAGGGCTGCTTGACCGACTGGCAGTCGACGCTGTCCAAGATGATTGCGTCGGCTTTCGCGGTGATCGCCGAGCGGATGCCCTCCGCGTACTTGGTGGGGTCGCTCTTGCCGTCGAAGACCTGGACGCCCCAGCCGATCGCCTTGGCGGCCTCTTCGGCGCCTGCCGCAGGTGTTGCGCAGCCGGGGGCACTGGAGTCACAGGAGATCACCCAGACCGATTTGCCGGTCGCGGCCTTGGGGCCGGAGTCCGGCATCGTACCGTCGGTGCCCTTGGTGACCGTGTCGATGTTGGCCTGAGCGGCCTTGTACCAGTCGGTGCCGGTCTGGTCACCCGAGGTGTCGGTCCCCGAGTCGGACGATCCGCAGGCGGCCAGCACGATCGCGGCTGTCGCAGTGATTGCGATCGCGATGGTGGACCTAAGACGAGGGGGGTGCATCGATTCTCCTTCGTTGGCAAGACGGCCTGTTCAGGTTCCCCAGGATGATGTGAGGTCGGCCACAACGGCCGCTCCGGCAGTCTAGGAGTGTCAGAAGAGGTCCAGATAGCCGTGAAATCCCTAACCTTTTCTCCCTACTGTTCGTGCCACATCCCTATTTCCGCGTACGATCGCGAGAGTCGACGGGGCGACGGGATGCAATGGGTGGGCCAGGCAAGGACGGTTGTGTGAGTAGCTTGAAGGCGGCAGATTCCGACGCGGCTGAGTCTCGGCCGGGTGCGATCAGCGTCGAACACGAGCTGGTCGGGCGCCGGGAGGTGCTTCCTCGGGTGCGTGAGATCGTGGCGGACCTGGCTCGTGCGGCGGGGCCCGCGATACGCATCCATCTGGTCGCCGGGGCGGCCGGTCTCGGCAAGACCAGGCTTCTCGGCGAGTTTCTCACCGGCGCACGGGACACGGGGTGCGAGAGCATCTGCGTACGTGTCCACGAGTACGACCAGCCCGTCGCCTATGCGGTCGTCCGCGATCTGGCAGCACATGCCCCGGAAGGCCCGACCTCGGCGCAGCGTGCCACGCTTGCCGAACTCACGGCAGCCATCGCGTCACCGCTCGAAACCGACCCGCATGCAGTGGCCGCTTTGCTGGCCGGATGGCTCGAAAGCTATGCGAGCGAACGCCCGCTGCTCCTCGCTGTCGACGACATCGACCTGGCCGACGACTCGAGCCTGATCGCCTTGTCGGTCGCGTGCCGCCAATTGCGGCGAGGACCTGTCACGCTGGTCCTCTCGTGTCGTGCCGGCGCCTGGGAGCCGGGGAGTACGTTCGCGGCCACGATCGGCCGCGCCGTGGACGACGAGCGTGGCAGAGTGCTCGCGCTGCGCCCGATGTGCCGAGAGGATACCGATGCCCTGGTCCGCGCGCTCGTGGACGCGGAGCCGGACCCAGCTCTGACCGAGCGTGTCTTCCAAGTAAGCCGAGGCGTGCCCCTGCTCGTGCGTGAAGCGCTGACCGCGCTGTGCGAGGCGGACGATGTTCGTGTCGACCAAGGCCAGGCGGTGCTTGTCGATGAGCTGGCCGAGATCGTCCTGGATCGTCCTGGCGCGCTCTTGCATCGTGTCTTCCGCATCGATGACGAGGCGCTCGCTGCCGCGACTGCCATCTCGGTCTTCGGCCGGATTCCCGTCCGTGCGGTGAGTGCGCTGGCCGACGTGGTGCCGTTGGACATGGCACTTCTCCCGGCGGCCGTCGACCGGTTGGTGGCATCGACAATCCTGGTTGCCGACCGCCCGGGCTGGCTGGCCTTCAGTCAGCCCCTGGTGCGGGAGGCCCTTTACCAGAGCCTTGGGCCCGTTGAACGACGCCATATTCTCACTGCTCTCAGTCCGCATATCTCCGAGGCGACCGACGACGACGCAAATCTTCTGGTGTGGGCGCGGACGATGGTGGAGGCCGCAGAGCCGGGGGACCAGGACGCGGTGGACGCGGCCCTCCGCGCGGCGGATGCGCTGCGGCACAGCTCCCCGGCGGCGGCGGGTCACTGGTATCAGTTGGCGCTGAGCCTGACGCACGCAGACTCGGCTGATCGCGGGCCGATCCTGGCGCGTCAGGCGACCTCGTACTGGAAGGGCTCGCGGCCACGGTTGTCTGTCCAGGCCGGCCTGGACGCAGTGCGTCTGCTCCCGTCTGGACCACTGCGACAGACCACGCTGGCCAGCACAGCGGGCGCGGCGTATGCGATGGACGATCTCGAGGCCGCCGGCACGATCCTCGACCTTGCCGGTGACGACCTGACGATGGGACTGGTCGCCCAACGCGCCGCGGTCCTCGCCCAATCTGGCGAGCCAGCCGCCGCCGAGAAGGCATCGGCTCGGGCCTGGCGGAACCTGGAGGCGCGGGCACTCCAGGATCGCGTGTTGGCCTACATCTACCTCGGCACGGAAGCCTATGTCCGCGGTCGTGGTGAGCAGTTCACGACGGCAACCGCGCGACTCTCACGGCTGGGACATCTGGCTGACCGGGATCTGTCCGCCCCGGTCCGCGTCAGCGCGCTGGAGAGCGGAGCAGGCCTTCTCTTGTTCGATGGCCGGCTCGCCGAGGCGCAGCCACTGCTGGCCCAGGCCGGCCGGATCACCCAGCAGATCGGCTGGAGCGATATCGGTGGAGAGGGTGCCTTCGCCAGGGTCAAGGCCATGTACTGGGCCGGCGAATGGGACCGCGCGCTTGCCGCGGTCGCGGCGGAGGCCCCGCGGCTGGAGTTCGCCGAGCTCAGCTCCAACCTGGTCAAGCTGCGACAGATCGAGGCCGAGATCCTTCTGGAGCGCGACGAGCTGACCAGAGCATCGGCGGTCATCGACGAGCTGCGGCGGGCGGTGCGCACGCGGCTCTTCGAGACCGAGGTGGCCGTCTTGCAGGCGCGCTTGAAAATCGCCCAGGCAGACCCCGACAAGGCCGAGCGTTTGCTGAGCGGTGCCTATCGGCTGGCCGCCGAGAACGGTTGGCGACAGATCGAGGCTCGTGCCTTGCGGCAGTTGGTCGCCTGCCAGTTGGCGCAGGGAAGAGACGAAGAAGCCAAGACCTACGCAGACGAACTCGACGTGGTGGCCGAGTCGACCCAGATGCGGGGGACGCGGTGGGATGCGATTCTCACTCGCGCTCGCTGCCACGGCGAACTGACTGATCTACAGGCCCTCTACGCCACGGCGCGGGACGAGGGTCTGGTGTCGGTGGCGGCCGAGGCGCTGTTGCTGGCGGTCCGCGCTGACGACGAGGCCGATCCGGCTTCATTGCAGGAATGCCTCGATCTGTTCCACTCCCTGGGCGCTCGACGCCGGGCGAAGCAGGTGCTCGAGCTGGCGCGCGTCCGTGAACTGTCGCTGACTCGCTCGCGCCGCGAGGCCGTGACGGATCAGGAACTCACCGAAAGCGAGCGCCAACTCGTACGACTGGTGCGCGAGGGCCTCAGCAACCGCGAGATCGCCGAGGCCCTCAACTACAGCCGCAAGACCGTCGAGGCCTACCTGAGCCGCATCTACCGCAAGACCGGAACCCATTCCCGCATGGGCATGGTGCGTGTCTTGGGCACCGAGGCGGTCAGTCGCGAAGCTCGCGCTTGAGGATCTTCCCGGTCGGGCCGTGCGGGAGCTCGTCGAGGATGTGGATCTCTCGGGGGTACTTGTAGGCGGCCAGCCGCTCCTTGCAGTGCACGGTCAGATCCTCGGCGGTGGTGTTCGCACCCGGCTTGAGGGAGACGTACGCCACGACCTCCTCGCCCAGCCGTTCGTGCGGCTTGCCGATGACGGCCGCCTCGACAATGTCCGCGTGCTCGTAGAGGACCTCTTCGACCTCGCGCGGGTAGACGTTGTAGCCGCCTCGGATGACGAGGTCCTTGAGCCGGTCGACGATGAAGAAGAAGCCGTCTTCGTCCTGGTAGCCGAGGTCGCCGGTATGGAACCAGCCGTCCCGGATCGCCTCCGCGGTGGCGTCGGGTCGCTTGTAATAGCCCTTCATCACGTTGTGGCCACGAATCACGATCTCGCCGACGTTGTCGGCGCCGGGCGGCAACCGGGTGCCGTCGTCGCCGACGACCTGCACCTCCACGCCCCAGATCGGCTTGCCGATCGACAACACCCGGCGTTGCTCGGCACTGATGTTGAAGGTGGTGGTGCTGGCCGTCTCCGAGAGCCCGTATCCCTCGAGCACGACCACCCCGGCGAACTTCTCCTCGAATGCCCGGATGACCTCGCCGGGGATGGAAGCGCCACCGGAGCACGCAGCCCGCAACGAAGACAGGTCGTGCCCGGAGGTGTCGTGCTGGAGGAGGGCGACGTACATCGTCGGCACGCCCGAGAAGATCGTAACCCGGTGCTTCTCGATCGCGGCGGCCACGGCCTCGGGCTCGAAGCGGGGCACCAGCACGAGCGTGGCCCCGAACCGGACCACGATGTTGAGCACGCTCGACAACCCGAACACGTGGAAGAGCGGCAGCACGCCGAGCGAGATGTCGTCCGGCTCGACCCCGAACAGCTCGCCGGCGATCGTGCAGTTCATGAACAGCTGGAAGTGGGTCAGCTCGGCGCCCTTGGGCCGACCGGTGGTCCCGCTCGTGTAGAGCAGGACGGCCGTGTCGTCGGAGGATGTCGGCCGCAGGATGCCGGTGTTCTCGGAAGCGAGCAACTCGTCGAAAGCACGGCTGCCGTCGGGCAGCGGCTCGCCGGAGAGGCTCACCACGTAGGTCGCCACGCCGCCGGCCTGCCGGGCTCCGTCGAGAGCTGGCCCCGCGAACTGTTCGAAGGTGATGAGTACCCGCGCGTCGCTGTCTTGTAGGTGGTAGGCGACCTCGGGTGCGGTCAGCAGGGGGTTGAGCGGGACCATCGTCATCCCGGCCTTGAGGATGCCGAAGTAGGCGAACAGGAACTGGGGCAGGTTCGGCAGCTGCACCGCGACCTTGTCGCCCTGCACGAGCCCGAGCTGATCCAGTGCCGAGGCGACCCGACCGGAGTAGTCGTCGATGGCGGCGTAGGTGAACGAGGCATCGCCGGCATGGATCAACGGCTTGTCGGGGTGGGCGGCGGTCGAGGCCCGCAGCATGGTTGCCAGGTTGAACGACATGACTACGCCCCCTGCTCGAAGTATCCGCGCGGAACGTCGACGAGCATCGTGTCGATCTGCTCCTGGGTGACGCCGTGCTCGAGGAGATAGGGGAACACGTCGTCGTGCAGGTGGGTGAAGTGCCACTGCGGCAGCATCTCCATCACGCCGGGGTCGATCCAGTCGATGTAGCAGGAGGCGTCCTGCGAGAGCACCATCTTCTCGGCGTATCCGCGGCGGACCATCTCCACGAGCGTGTCGGCACGCGCCTCGAACGTCGTCTCGAGGTTGATGCCGAAGCGGTCCATGCCCAGCAGGAACCCGGCATCGGCGAGGGCGGCGAGATGGTCGCAGTCGGTGGTGTCACCGCTGTGGCCGAGCACGATCCGGCTCGGGTCGACGCCTTCTTCGTCACACATGACCCGCTTGACGTGGAGACCTGCTTGGGAGCCGGGGTGGGTGTGCACGGTGATCGGGGTGCCGGTCGCGAGGTGCGCCTTCGCGATCGCTCGCATGATCCGCTCGACGCCCGGAGTCAGGCCCTGTTGGTCGATCGCGCACTTGAGCAGGCCGGCCTTCACTCCGGTGCCGGCGATGCCGTCGCGAATGTCGCCGATGAACATGTCGACCATGGGGTCGGGCACCTCGGCGCCGACGGCCTCGTTGAGAGCCGGGCCGCGATGGTGGAAGTAGAACGGAACGTCGTCGTAGGTGTACATGCCCGTGGCGGCGATGATGTTGAGCGGAACCTGCTCGGCAATCCGCTGGATGCGGGGGATGTAGCGGCCCAGCCCCACGACGGTGGGATCGACGAAAGTGCGCACGCCCGCGTCGTACGCCTTCTGCAGCTTGGCGACCGCGTCGGTCACCCGCGCATCCTCGTCGCCCCAGTCCTGCGGGTAATTCTGCTGGATGTCCGCAGTGAGCACGAAAACGTGCTCGTGCATGAGCGTGGGTCCGAGATCCGCGGAATCGATCTCGCCTCGAACTGACTGGATTGCCGCCATCTGTTTGCCCCTCTTGTGGTCGTGAGGCCCCGATCGTGCGGCGCGAAGACGCCGCCTTCACTCGGCCGGACACCGGTTCGTAGACATTCCGACTATGCAGTCTGTATGTTAGCAACACCACATTGTTCTGCCGAGAGCGAGATTTTCATGGCTGGGGACCGCACCGATGTCGCTTCATTCCGACGCCCGGACGAGATGTTATGGCGCACTGAGCCAGCGCGGGCAATCGCCGACTTCGTCGCCTTCTGGGCAGCGTTGCCGGGGCTGGTGCCGTTAGGGCGAGGCGACGGACATGGTGTGCTGGTGGTGCCCGGCTTCATGGCCGACGACCTGAGCACCTGCACGTTGCGGACGATGCTGCAGGTGCACGGCTTTCGCGCGAGCGGGTGGAGCTTGGGAACGAACCTCGGCCCGACCCCGCACCTTTGGGAGGGCGCGGGTGCGCGCCTGCAAGAGCTCTACGCCGAGACGCGACGCCCTGTTACCGTTATCGGCCAGAGCCTCGGGGGAATCTTCGCCCGTGAGTTGGCCCGGAACTACCCGGATCTGGTGCGGCAGGTGATCACTCTCGGCTCGCCCTACCGGCTCGACGAGAGCCACGCGCCCGAGCTGACCACAGTCGGTCACATCTACCACGCGTTGCGTCATCTGCACACCGATGCCTTCAGCACGCCGGAGGAGGATCTGCCGCCCATTACCGCGCCGGCAACGTCGGTCTACTCGCGGGCCGACGGCGTGGTGCCGTGGCAGTCGTGCATCGAGACCGGCCGCCCGAACACGGAGAACATCGAGGTCAGCGCCAGCCATTGCGGCATGAGCGTGCACCCCGAAGTGATGCGGATCGTGCTCGACCGGCTCCGTCTCCCCGAGGGCGAGTGGCGGCCGTACTCGATGGCGGCTATGGCTTCGTAGCAGACTTCACTGACGAAACTGACGAAATGGATGTGGGGTAGGCCGCCGCTGGCGACCTACCCCACATCTTTTGGTTGATTCTTGCGGATGCTCAGGCCTTCTTGGTGGCCTTGGCAGCCGGCTTCGTGTCCGTGGAAGTGCCGGCCTCGAGCAGACGCAGCGTCAGGTCACGCTGGGCAGCGAGCAGGCGGTTGGTGAACTCGAAGTTCGCCTCCACGACCTCGCTCGGCTTGGGGAGCTGCTCGCTCAACACCTCGTTGAGCTTCGCGAACGGGTCGGCCACCGGCGCGGGCGGAGTCGGCATGGCGGCGGCGACACGCTGGGCGTTCTCGGACATGGTGGTGATGGCCTCTTCGGCGCTCTTGAAGGCGGCGACCCACTGGTCGGCGACCTGGTTGCTGATCTCACGGTAGGTAGGCATGATGTGTTCCCTTTCTTGTTGTTTCACTCGGTCTTGTTGTTGGTTTGGTGCTACTCGATGGGGACGGTCTAGGATCCGGCCACCATCGCCTTGTAGGTCTGGACGAGCGCCGACTTCTGCTGCTGGCTGAGCTTGTCGTCGCCGGCGATCGCGTCGAGGACACCGGCGTAGCCACTGGTCCCGCTGGCCGGCAGCCAGCCCATCCGGCGGAAGAGCTGGTCGGGAGCCAGGCCGAGGCCGGTCGCGATCGAGGTCAGGACCTCGGGAGAGGGCTGGTACATGCCCCGCTCCAGCTGGCTCAAGTAGGAGTCGGAGACGTTGGTCATCCGCGCCAACGTCCGCAGCGACACCTGGGCGATCTCGCGCTGTGCGCGCAGGTACTTGCCCAGATCCGCCAGCATCTCCTCGTGCTCAGTGGTCATCTCCCGGCTCCTTTGCTCGTTCTCTCACCGTTTCGCTTGATGAACCAAGCATGACGCATGGTTGCGTAGTTTGTCAAGCGCATCGCGTGGTAGGCCAGAAAATTCGGGAGCGGGACGGCCCCGGAACCTCAGGCGGGCCGTAGAGAGCGCAGCAAGAGGCTCGCGAAGTCGCGGCCGATCTCCTCGGGCTTGGCGTCGCGATCGGCGCGCCACCACATGGGGAGGTGATGCACCGACCCGAAGAAGTAGTCGACCACCACATCGGCCGCGATGTCGTCGCTGAAGACCCCGGCCTGCTGACCGTCGAGGATCAGCTGGCGGAACATGTCGTGGTAACGCCGCCGCTGGAAACGTACTTCGCGCTCGTGCTGTGGATTGAGATGGTGCAAGGAGCGGAAGAAGATCGTCGTGCTCGGCAGGTTCTCGATCGTGGTGACCACGACGTCGGCGGCTGCCTGGGCGACGCGCTCCTCGATGGGCGCCTCCGAGGTCAGGAAGGCTTGGAGACGGGCCAGCTGCATCCGCAGCACCCGAGAGTAGATTTCAGCGAGCAGTTCGTCCTTGCTGCTGTAGTAGTGGTACATGGCGCCCTTGGTGACGCCCGCCTTGTCGACGAGATCTTGCACGCTCGTACGTTCGAATCCGTTCTCCGCGAAGAGATCGCGGGCGACCTCGACGAGGCGCTCGGGAATGGTCTGTCCGTCCAGACTGACCGGTGGCCGTCCGATCCGGGCCCTCCTTGCGCTCATCGACGCCTCCTCGCTCGCGGACGATCCCAAGCCTAAGAGTTCGCGTCAATAGGCCATGCCTGCTGCGCGACGCTCCGGCGGCGCCTCGCTGCGTAGGCGCCACCCCACGTCGATCGCGGGTTCGGCTGGATAGGCGACTGTCTGGTCAGCGATCGCTGCGGGGACCCCGGGTCGGGAGACGGGCCATTCGATTGCGGCGCCCCGCCTTTCTCTTCCCACGCCTTGCGGGGCATCCACCGGATGCGCCGCTCGCGACGACAGCGCCCATGGGCGCAATCTCTAAGCGCCCACGCGAGCGTCAGCACTCCAGATCGACCAGGGTGGCCAGCCGAGCGCGATGTGCGCCGGGGGTGCCGAGCGCGATCTGGTCGGCCTTCGCGCGTTTGAGGTAGAGGTGGGCCGGGTGCTCCCAGGTCATCCCGATGCCGCCGTGCAGTTGGACCGCCTCCTCTGCCGCACGCACCGCGGCATCGCTGCAGTAGGACTGGGCCACGCTGGCAGCGATGACGGCGTCGGGTTCGCCGGTCGCGATCGTCGCTGCCGCATAGGCAGCGGCGGCGGATGCGGCCTCGACCTCGGCGTAGAGGTCGGCCAGGCGGTGCTTGAGTGCCTGGAACCCGCCGACCACGCGGCCGAACTGGGTGCGGACCTTGAGGTAGGCAACGGTCTCCTCGAAACACCAGCGAGCCAGCCCGACCTGCTCGGCGGCGAGCAGCGCGGCACCGGTGAGCAGTGCCCGGCGTACGGCCGCCTCGCCTGGTTCGGCGAGGATCGTCACCGGCGCATCGTCGAAGGTCACGTCGGCGAGCTGGCGGGACATGTCGAGGGACGTCACCGGCAGCACGGACGCTTCCGCTGCCGCCACGGCGCCCAGCGCCGGGCCTTCGTGGCTGTCGACCAGGACGAGAAGGTGGTCGGCCTCGATGGCACCAGCCACGCTCGTCACAGTGCCGCTGGCACGGCGTTCACCGGCCCTGGACAACACAGGCAGCGGGTCGTCGGGACCGGTCGAGAACGGCACCGTGAGGGCGGCCGTCTGACTCCCGGTCGCGAGGTCGGCCAGGAGGTTACCGGCGGAGTCGGCCAGTGCGGTGGTCGCGATCACGCTGCTGGTCAGATAGGGGACCGGGGCAACGGCCCGACCGAGTTCCTCGAGCACCGCGGCGGCTTCGCGAGCGGTAGCACCGGCACCGCCCTGTGCCTCGGGGATCAGCAGCCCGGCGAGTCCCACCTCGCCGGCCACCGACTTCCAGAGCGGCTCCACCACCGACCGGTCCCCGTCGTACATGGCGGCGACGGCGGCCGGCTGGCAACGCTCGGTGAGCAACTGCCGGACCACGGCCCGCAGGTCGGTCTCGACTTGGGAGGGCAACAGTTCGATACTCATCTGACGGTCTCGTTCCAGGGGCGGTCCTTGTCGACCCGGTGCTCGCCGGGCAGGCCGAGGACTCGTTCGGCGATGACGTTGCGCAGTATCTCCGAGGTGCCGCCCTCGATCGAGTTTCCCTTCGCGCGCAGGTAGCGGTAGCCGGCGTCGCGTCCGGTGAAGTCGACTTTGTCGGGTCGCCGCATCGTCCACTCGGAGAAGCGCAAACCGTGCTCGCCGAGCAGTTCGAGCTCCAGGCCGGATGCCTGCTGAGCGATGCGTGCGAAGCCCAGCTTCATCGACGCCCCTTCCGGGCCTGGCTGGCCCTGGGCGAGCTTCTGGCGCAGCCGCTGGCCGGCCAGCCGGAGCACCTCCGCGTCGACCCAGAGGCGGAGCAGCCGGTCGTGGAGCTCCGGTGAGTGTCGGTCGGGGTGCTCTCGCCAGGTGCGGGCGACCACGCCGATCATGCCGGACTCGCGCTGGGCCGACTTGCCGATCGAGACCCGCTCGTTGTTGAGCGTCGCGTTGGCGATCCGCCAGCCCTCGCCTTCCGCGCCGAGCCGCTGACTGTCGGGAATGTGCACGTCGGTCAGGAAGACCTCGTTGAACTCGGCCTCACCGGTGATCTGCCGGAGCGGTCGGACCTCCACCCCCGGGTCGGTCATGTTGCACAGGAAGTAGGTCAGCCCGGAGTGCTTCGGCCGGCCGGGATCGGTGCGGGCGACCAGGATCGCCAACTGGGCGGACTGAGCACCGGAGGTCCACACCTTCTGGCCGTTGACGACCCAGCGGTCACCGTCCTTTACCGCGCTGGTGGCGACGTTCGCTAGGTCGCTTCCGGCGCCGGGCTCGCTGAAGAGCTGACACCAGATCTCTTCGCCGGTCCACAGCGGGCGGAGGAAGCGCTTCTTCTGCTCGTCGGTGCCGAAGGCCAGGATCGTCGGCGCCGCCATGCCGAGGCCGATGCCGTTCTTCTCCGGTGCGTTCGTCGGTGCCCCTGCACGCTCCAGCGCGGTGTCGACCACCGTCTGGAGTTCTTGGGGAAGACCGAGCCCGCCGAGTCCTTCGGGAAACCAGACCCAGGCCAAGCCCGCGTCGAACCTCGCCCGCAGGAAGTCCCATCGATCGGTGCTCGCCGGGTCGTGCGCTGCGAGGAACGAGGTGACTCTCTGCTCCAACTCGCTCTTCTCGCTGTTGGTCATCTGACGCTCAGCTCCGGTCCATCGCGCTCAGGCCTACCTGCAGCAGTGTCTCGGTGCCGTCGCCGACGCTTTCGAAGCCGGCGCCGACGGTCTGGCCCTGGAGGTGTCGGTAGTAGATGCCCTCGATGATCGCGGCCAGTTTGAAGGCGGCGAGCCCGAGGTAGAACCCGAACTGCGACAGGTCGCGCTCGCTGCCGGCGGCATAGCGGGCGACGATCTCGTCCTCGCTGAGGAATCCGGGCGCGAGGTTCGCGGTGCTCACCGAGCGGTCGTCCCCGGTGGCCATACGCCCGTAGACGAGCATCAGGGCGAGGTCGGCGAGCGGGTCGCCCAGGGTGGCCATCTCCCAGTCCAGGACAGCGGTGATCTGGTCGTGCCCGTCAACCAGCACGTTGTCGAGTCGGTAGTCACCGTGGACGATGCCGCCCGCGGACTCGGTGGGGATGTTGGCGGCCAGTCGGCGAAAGAGCTCGTCGGCCAGGGGCAGATCCCTGCTGTGCGACGCGTCCAGCTGCGTCTTCCACCGCTTCACCTGACGGCCCAGATAGCCCTCCGGGCGACCGAAATCGCCGAGTCCGACCTCCGTGGGGTCGACCGCGTGCAGCTTGGCGAGCGTATCGACCAGCCGTTCCGAGATCGCCCGGGTCCGCTCGGTGCCCAGTGCCTCGAGCTCCTCGGCAAAGCGGTACGGCGACCCGGGGCAGCGTTGCATCACGTAGAAGGGCGCCCCGATCACGCTGGTGTCCTCGCACAGCCCGAGTGTCCGGGGAACCGGTACCGAGGTGTCGCGTAGCGCGGTCATCACGCGATACTCGCGGGCCATGTCGTGTGCGGTGGCCAAGACGTGTCCGAGGGGAGGGCGACGCACGATCCAGTCGCGCTGGCCGTCGGTCACGATGTAGGTCAGGTTGGACTTGCCGCCCTCGATGAGAGTGGCGGTCACGTCGGCTTCGGCATCCGCGACGTTCGCGGCCAGCCACTGGCCGATCCGGTCGATGTCGAGGCCGGGAGGCGCCTGGAGAGAGCGGGACATCACGGCACGACGATGGAGAGCATGTCCACGACGCAGGAAGGCTTGTCGCCGCCTTCACGTTCGATGGTCACTCGCGTCGCCACCTGGTAGCCCAGTGAGCTCGGACTCACCGCGTTCAGCTCGGCGCCAGCGCGGACTCGTGAACCCACGGGCACGGGGGAGGGGAAACGGAGCCGGTCTGCGCCGTAGTTGACGCCCATTTTCACGCCGTCCACCCGATAGATCTCCGCGGTCAGCATCGGCAACAGCGACAGAGTCAGGAAACCGTGCGCGATCGTCGTACCGAACGGGCCCGCGGCGGCCTTCTCGGTGTCGATGTGGATCCATTGGTGGTCACCGGTCGCGTCCGCGAACAGGTTGACCTGCTCCTGGGTGACCGTGTGCCAGTCCGAATATCCCAGGTGCGACCCGACGGCCGCTTCGAGTTCGGGAATCCCGTTGAAGACCTTCATCTGCTCTCCTTCAGTCGATCGGCAAGCCTGGCGCGTCCCTATCGGGTTTCTTCGCTCTCCAGGTATCGCTGCAGCTTGTTCATCCCGCTGAGCCATCGGTCGGTGTTGTCGGCGCGGTGGTGGTAGTAGCCGGCGACCTGCGGATGCGGCAGCACGAGGAACCGGTCCTCGTGCACGGCCACCATAGTCGCTTCGGCGACGTCTTCGGGAGTGAGTGCGCCGTCTGCGACGAGCACGCTCTCCATCGGCCCGGAGCCGGCGAGCATGTCGGTCTGGACGCCTTGGGGGCAGATCGCGTGGACGGAGATGCCGCGATGGCGGTAGGTCGCGGACAGCCATTCCGCGAACGCGACCGCCCCGTGCTTGGTCACCGAGTACGTCGCCGTGCCCAGCGCGGTCAGCAGTCCCGCCGCCGACGCGGTCACCACGAAGCGACCGTGGCCCCGCTCGAGCCATCGGGGCACGAGCAGCCGCGCCGCGCGTACGTGGGCCATCGTGTTGACATCCCAGCTCGCTGCCCAGTCCGCCTCCGTCGCCTCCAGGCCGAGACCGCGCACGATCCCGGCATTGGCGAACCAGGCGTCGATCGACCCGAGGTGCGCTGCCGCAGCTTCGACGAGCGCGGTCACGCCGGCCTCGCTCGCGCCGTCGCCGGGTACGGCGAACGCGCCGATCTCGGCAGCGGTCGCACGCGTACGGTCGGGGTCCAGATCGTTGATCACGACCCGGGCACCTTCCGCCACGAGCCGGGTGGCCAGTGCGCGGCCGATACCGCCTGCGGCGCCCGTGACGACGACGCCCTGTCCGGTCCAGTCCTGTGCAGACACCGCGCTCATTCCTCTCCTCCGGCGAGTGTGATACCGCCGTCGATCACGACCAGCTGGCCGGTGATCCAGGACGCCTCGTCGGACAGGAGGAAGGCGACCGCGCTGCTGATGTCCTCCGGCTCGCCCAGCCGCTTGAGCGGGTACGCGGCGGCGACCTTCTCTTCACGACCCTCGTAGAGGACGCTGGCGAACTTGGTCTTCACGACGGCGGGCGCGACGGCGTTGACCCGGATATCGGGCCCGAGCTCGACCGCGAGCAGCTCGGTGATCGAGATCAGCATTGCCTTGGACGCGCCGTACAGCCCGATACCGGGGGCGGGCCTGATGCCGGAGATCGAGGAGACGTTGACGACCGCGCCGCCGTGCTCTTTCAGCCACGAGCGGTGCACTGCCTGCGTCCAGGCGAGCGCGGCCAAACAGTTGACCTCGATCACCTTGCGAGCGACCTCCAGGTCGAGCTCGATCATCGGCCCGTAGGCCGGGTTGATGCCGGTGTTGTTGACCAGCAGATCGATGCTGCCGAACGTGTCGAGCGCTCGTTGTACGGTGTCGGCCTGGTGCTCGGGATCGTCCGCCTTGCCGGCGACCCCGAGGGCCACCTCGGCACCACCCAGCCGTCCGACCGCCTCGTCCAGGGTGTCCTGCTTGCGCGCGGTGATCACGACGCGGGCGCCGTCGGCGACAAGTCGCTCCGCTATCGCCAAGCCGATGCCACGGCTGGCGCCGGTGACGATCGCGGTCTTGCCTTCCAGCCGTTTGGCCATGACAAACCACTGCTCCTCAATCGTGTCGAGTCGCGGTGACTCGGCGGCGGGCGTTTCATGCTAAGCGGTCGCATAGTACGCTCGTCAAACTAGTGTGGGCCAGGTCACCCAGTTGGGCCAGAGACGCAGCTGGGCCAGAGACGCAGCCGATCGAAGGTGAGGTTTACCCATGTCGGAGAACACCGGAAGTCCCGCGGAGAGCCCCGCGGGCGCGAGCGCCCAGGAAGAGCCGAAGCGGCCGACCGCGAGCGACCTGGGTATTCCCACTGTCCGTGTCGGGGAGATCGAGTTGGCCTACGAGACCTTCGGCTCACCCGACGATCCCACGATCGTCCTGGTCATGGGTCTGGCCACCCAGATGATCGCCTGGCCCGACGAGTTCTGCCGCATGCTTGCCGCGGGTGGATACCAGGTTGTTCGGTTCGACAACCGGGACATCGGGTTGTCGACACATCTGGATGCGGCGGGTCCCGCCGATCTGAGCCCGCTCTTCGAGGGCCTGCCGATCACCGAAGGGGTCTACACGCTCGGCGACATGGCTGACGACACGGCGGGCCTGATCGAGGCGCTGGGAGTGGATCGGGCGCACGTGGTCGGCGTGTCCATGGGCGGGATGATCGCCCAAGAGGTCGCCGCCCGGCATCCCGACCGGGTGCGTACGCTGACCTCGATCATGTCGACACCGGCACCTCAGATCGGGGCGCCGACCGAGGAAGCTGCCGCCGCGCTGCTGTCGCCCCCGGCGGCTAACGAGGAGCAGGCCGGCAAGCGAGCAGTCGCGGTGTACCGGGTGATCGGATCCCCGGGTTATCCGCTGGACGAAGCCGCTCTCGACGAGCGGGGCCGGGAGTCGTTCCGCCGGGCGAAGGACGCGGCCGGCGTGACCCGGCAACTGGCTGCGATCCATGTCTCCGGTGACCGCCGCGAGGGTCTGCGCGGCATCACGGCACCGACCCTTGTCGTGCACGGCGAAGACGACCCGCTCGTGCAGCCCGACGGTGGCGTCGCGACCGCCGACACGATTCCGGGCGCGCGCCTGGTGACCTACCCGGGTATGGGTCACAACCTGCCCGAAGAGCTCTGGCCGAGCATCGTGGCCGAGATTCTCGGGCACGTCGCGGGCAACTGAGCCGGGCTGAACTCCGCGAGACCGCTCCGGAAGCCCTGCTCACTCGTCGAGGAACGCGGAGATCTCCGGCGCCAGGCGATTCGCCTCCAGGACGGCGTCGAGGTGCCCCCCCCGGTAGATGTGGAGCCGTGCGCGCGGAATCAGCGCGGCCATGATCTTGGCGTTGGCGACCGGGATGATCGGGTCGTCGTCCCCGGCCATGATCAGGGTGGGCTGGGTGATGGTGGGCAGCCAGGGGAGGCTGGTCCAGAAGGCGCCGGCCAGGAGCTGGTAGGCGTACCCCCGCCTCGATCCGCCGCTGAGATGCGCGTACAGCTCGCCGACGTTGTCGCTGCGCCGCCGCGCCCTGCCGCCGTAGAGCTGCTCGGCGATCGAAGCCGCGTAGGCAGGGTCCCGGAACCGTCGTGGTGAGAGCATCTTGCTCAGCACTTCGAACCGCCCGGGCACCATCAGTACCCCGGTGCCGGTAGCGAGCAGGACGAGACGGCGCACGTGACGGCGGTGCTGCCAGGCGATCTGCTGAGCTAGCCCGCCACCCCAGGAAAAGCCGAGGACGTCGTAGCGGTCGAAGCCGAGTTGGCCCATGAGGGCGTCACTGAGGCAGGCGACCTGGTGGAAGGTGTAGGGCAGGGCGGGTACCGGCGATCGGCCGACCCCGGGAACGTCGAAGGTGACCACCGGGATCGACTCGTCGAGCGCGTCGACCAGCGGCTGAAGGGCCTCCTGGCTGGCACCGATGCCGCAGCAGAGGAGCAGCGGGGTCCGATCCGGCGAGCCGGGCCGGAGCCGGCTGGCAACCATCCGGCCGTGCACCTCGAGCGTCTGGTCGATGACGCGGTCGTTCTTCGTGACGGCCATCAGGTGTCCTTCACGTAGCTGCCCGGGGCGGGGATGAGGGGCTTGAGCCCGCCACCGCCGAGTGTTTCCGGTGCGGCGACGAGCTTGCCGCCACGTTCGGCCAGGAACGCCGAGTGATCCGGCCACCACGATCCCCGCTCCTCGGCGGAGGTGGCCAGCCACTGCTCCGGGTCGGCGGGATGCTCGCCCGGCCACTCGGGTGTGACGTGGTAACTCGCCTTGGGGTTGCCGGGGGGATTGACCATGGAGGCGATGTGCCCACTGGTGGACAGCACGAAGCGGACGTCACCACCGAGTAGCTGGGTGGTGCGGTAGCACGACTGCCATGGCGAGATGTGATCGGCGATCCCCGCAACGATGTAGGTCGGCACCGTCACCGCCTTCAGGTCGACCGGGCTGCCGAGCATCGTGGCCGCGCCCGGCGAGGTCAGCGCGTTGCTGAGCGCGGTGTCGATGAAGTCGCGGTGCAACCCTGCGGCCATCCGGGTGGTGTCGGCGTTCCAGAACAGGACGTCGAACGCCGCCGGTTTGCGCCCTTGCAGGTAGTTGTTGACCCAGTAGCTCCAGATCAGGTCGTTGGGCCGCAGCCAGGCGAAGACCTCGGCCAGGGCACGTCCGTCGAGATATCCCTTGGCTTGCGACTTGGCCACTGCCGCTCTGGCGATCTCCTCGTCGACGAGCGCCATCGTGGTGCCGGCCTTGCTGTTGTCGATGACCGAGACCGCGAGCCCGAAGCTGGCGATCCGGTCGAGCTTGCCCAGCTCGGCCAGGTGGGAGAGCGTCATCGCCGCCAGCATGCCGCCCGAGCAAACGCTCATGACGTGTGCCTGGGCGGCACCGGTGACGCGGGCCGCGGCATCGAGCGCGTCGAGGATCGCCTGGCCGTAGGTGTCGAAGGCCCATTCGCGGTGCCTCGCGTCCGGGTTGCGCCACGAGATCACGAAGACCTGGTGCCCTTGATCGAGGTAGTGCTCGACCATGCTCCGCCCCGGAGCGAGGTCGACGATGTAGTACTTGTTGATCACGGGCGGCACGATGACCAGCGGGACCTCGTGGACCTGCTCGGCCCGCGGGGCGTATTGGATCAGCTCGAACACCTCGGTGCGTAACACCACGGCACCCGGCGTCACTGCCAGCGACTCACCCACCGCGAAGGCATCCGGCTCGACCATGCTGGGCACCCGCGGAGCCACGGCAAGATCCTCGATCAGGTGGCGTGCTCCGCGGATCACGTTCTGCCCGCCGGTGTCGATCACGGCCTGCCAGAACGCGGGGCTGAGCAGAGGCATATTGCTGGGCGCTAGCAGGTCCACGATGTTGTCGACGGCGAAATCGGTCTTCTCCCGGTCTCGCCACTCGAGTTCGACGTCGGCCGCCAGATCACGCAGCGCTTCGGCGGAGGCGAGATAAGCCTGCAGGATCCGGCGCAGGAACGGATTCTGGCTCCAGCCCGGTTCGGCGAATCTCCGGTCGCGGCTGCTGGGTGCGCGAGTCGCGGTGCCGAGGGCGATCGACCCCAGCTCGGCGGCAAGGTCGGTACCTCGCCGGACGACGGAGCCGGGTTGGCGCGCCAGCCCGAGGCCGAGGCGTCCCCAGGTGCGGACCGACAGCATGCGGGCTACCGGGCCTGCCGCCGCCGAGGTGAGAACGAGGTCGAGTGGGGCCGCCAACTCGTCCGGGTCGGTCGTGGTCATGTTGCTGATTGTTCCGCTCCTTTGCTCCTGCCCAGTTTTCGGTGATCGTGCCTGTCGCAACACGGGCCGGCGCGACAACATCCCTGCTTCGAATTGGTGGCTGGGGACAAACTTCTGCTGTGCATGGACCCGTCTTCAGCCGGAGAGGACGGCGCCGCCGAGCCATTTGCCCGCCAGCAGCGCGAGCTCGAGATCGAGCCGGTCCTCGTCCAGGGGGCGGCCTCGGGCGTCGATCGCCTGGCGGACGCGATACTTGACCGTGTTCTTGTGGAGGTGGAGCCGCTCGGCGGTTGCCACGTAGCTGCCCTTCTCCTCCACCAGCGTGAGCAGGGTCTCCCGTAGCCGTGCTGTGGTCCCGGAGTCCACCGCGAGTTCCCCGAGCGCCTTCGTGACGAGTCGCCGGGCCCCGGCGAGGTCCGGCACGAGGAGAGCGGCCGCGCGGACGCCGTGGTCGTCGTACGACGTCACCAGTGCGGTCGGATCGGCTCCGACCTCGGCCACTTCCTGTGCCTGGCACGCCTCCCGCTGGGTCACGCGGAAGCCGTCGAGGCCGGCGCCGATCGTGCCGGTGGCCAGGCGAACCGTCGGGCGGGCTCTGACCACGTCCTTCAGCTCGTCCACCGGCACGGACTCCAGCTCCCGGGCCACCGGAAGCCAGGCGAACGCGGAGGTTGCGTCCTGGGGCCAGAGCAAGGGTGTGCCGTTGCCGACGACCTGTGCGAGCCGGGCGACCACGGATTCGAACACCCCGGCCTCCGGGGGCTGTTGCGCGGGGTTGACCGTCCAGAGCACCAAGCCGAGATGGCGTTGTCGCAACCGATAGCCCAGGACGCGCTCGGCGGCATCGATCTCGACGCTCTCCCCGTTGGTCAGCTGGTTCAGCAGGTCGGTTCGGGCGCGGTCGCGGTGAGCCAGCCAGCGGTCCCGTTCCGTGTCGTACTCGGCGATCACCTGCTCGGAGATCGAGTCGATGTAGCCGGCGGTCGTGCGGATCAGCTCACCGACGGTGCCGAGGGGGACCTGCTGATCGGGGGAGCCGACTTCCGCTCGCTCCCACTCCTCCAGCGCCCACTCCAAGAGTCTTCGCTGACCCAGCCGGTAGGCGCGGACGAGGGCGGTGACCGAGATTCCGTGCTGGGCCAGCCGGCGTGCGTACTCGCGGGCCCCCAACGGCGTCGGAACCTGGTCGGGCTGGAGCTGATAGCTGAATACCTGCACCAGCGCGGACAAGTTGCTCTGAATGCTGATCCGGAGCAGCTCGGCCAATCCGTGGTCGCCGCGCAAGTCGCTGATGCGCTCGGTCATCTCCGCGTGCATCGCCTCTGTCAGCTCCGGCAGAACGCGCTCCAACTCACCGCCGAGTGCGATGATCGCGGCATTCGACTCGGCCACTGGCACTCCCTCTCCCGCCACGAACGAACCCTGGAGCCTGATTGCTGCGAGGGCCAATGCGGTGGGGAAACATTGTCCCCCAAGGACAGTGATCTTCGCCACGTCCCTTTCTAGCGTTCGACCCAACCGGATCACCGAACGCCGAGGAGTTCTCGTGAGCGACCCGTGCAGCATGCTGCATCTGCCGTGGAAACGTCGCGCGTCATTCGCCGATCGTCCGTGCCTGCGTGACGACCGGCACGCCCTGACCTATGACGAGTTCAGCGACTGGGTCGATGCGGCGGCCGGGCAGTTCGCCGAGCGCGGAGTGGGACCGGGGTCGGTCGTGGCGGTGATGCTCCCGAACCGGGTCGAGTTGCTGGTCGCCCTCGCTGCCGCTTGGCGGCTGGGCGCCGCGGCCACGCCGATCAACCCGACCTTCACCGCCAACGAGGCTGGGTACCAGATCGAGGACGCCGACGCGGTGCTCGTCGTCGCCGGGTCAACCGATGCCCCGTGCGCCGGACGCCCGATCTTGCTGGCAGACGATCTGCGCCGTGAGCCGGCCGGGCCGGACCTGCGGGGCCCCGCGACCCAACCTGGCGAGTTGGCGCTGCTGATCTACACCAGCGGCTCCACCGGGCGGCCCAAGGGCGTCATGCTCAGCCACGCGAACCTCGACGCGATGAGCTCGATGATCGCCGAACGGATGCTCCTCGGCCCCGAGGACCGCTGCCTGCTGTTCCTTCCGCTGTTCCACGTGAATGCGCTCCTGGTCAGCGTCCTCGCGCCGTTCCGCGTCGGGGCCGAGACCCGCGTCATGGCCCGCTTCTCGGTGGACGGCTTCCTCCGGGCGGTCGAGGAGTTCCGCCCGACGTACTTCTCCGCGGTGCCCACGATCTACTCGATGCTGGTCTCCCAGCCGGCCGACGCCGACTTCTCCTCGCTGCGATTCGGTGTGTGCGGTGCCGCCCCGGCCTCCGCCGAGCTGCTCTCCGCGACCCAGGAGCGGTTCGGCTTCGGACTGATCGAAGGCTATGGCCTGACTGAGGGATGCTGCGCCTCCTGCTTGAACCCGGTCGACGGCGTACGCAAGCTCGGCACCGTCGGCCCGGCGCTGCCGGGACAACGGGTCGAGGTGATGGCGCCCGACGGCACCATTCTCCCGCCCGGCGAACGAGGCGAGGTGGTGATCCAAGGCCCGAACGTGATGGTGGGCTATCTCAACCGCCCCGAGGCGACCGCCGAGGCACTCCGCGACGGCTGGCTGCACACCGGCGACGTCGGAATCCTCGACGAGGACGGCTACCTGCGGATCGTGGACCGGATCAAGGACATGATCATCCGCGGCGGAGAGAACATCTACCCCAAGGAGATCGAGACGGTCCTCTACGGCCACCCGAGTGTCCTCGAGGCCGCGGTCGTCGGTCGGCCGGACGAGGTGTACGGCGAGGTCGTCGTCGCCTATGTCGCCCCCTACCCCGACGCCGAGTTGCAGGTCGAGGACCTGTTCGCGACCTGCCGGGCCCACCTCACGAAGGTGAAGGTGCCGGTCGCGATCCATCTGGTCGACGCGCTTCCGAAGAACCCCGTCGGAAAGATCGACAAGCCCCAGCTGCGCAGCCAGTTGGCTGCGCGGAGCATCTGAGTCCCGCTAACGAGGAGTCACTGACATGCCCTTCAAGACACCCGTGGTTCCGCAGGTCGATCCTACGGAGTTCCTTGCTCGGCCGCACCAGGAGCGGCTACGTTTCCTGGCCACGTTCTGGGCCGAGAACGGCTTCGGCACCCAGAAGATGGTGCACACGATCTATATCGTGAAGCTCCTGGTGCTCTACATCGCCGGTGGCGTGCTGCTGGCGACGCTCACCTCCGACGTCGGCGGGCCGTTCGCCGTCAGTTCGTGGTGGGACGAAGCTGTCATCTACCAGAAGTTCGTACTCTGGACGCTGTTCTTGGAGTTGTTCGGGATCGGTGGCACCTGGGGACCCTTGGCCGCCCACTTCAAGCCGATGACCGGTGGCATCACCTACTGGGCCCGGCCGAACACGATCAGGCTCCCACCGTGGCCTCGGGTGGTGCCGCTCACCAAGGGCGACAACCGCGAGGTCTTCGACGTGGTGCTCTATCTGGTCTGTTTGGCGAGCTTCATCGTGCCGATCTTCCTGCCCGAGACGACCTTGGTCGACGCGACATCGGGGACGACCCACCAGATGGTGGACCCGACCTACTTCGTGGTGGCGATCGTCCTTCTGATCCTGTGCGGTCTGCGTGACAAGATCCTGTTCCTCGCGGCACGCGGCGAGCAGTACCTCCCGATCCTGGTCATCAGTGCGCTGGCCGGCGGCGTGCTGACCTACGGTGACTTCATCATCGCGGCGAAGATCATCATCGTCGTCGTGTGGGTCGGCGCGGCGGTGTCGAAGATGAACCTGCACTTCGAGAACGTCGTACCGCCGATGGTGTCGAACGCACCGTTCACCCCCAAGTTCCTCAGGCTGGCCCACTACAGGTCGTACCCCGACGATCTCAAGCCGTCCGGGCTCGCGCTGTTCATGGCACATGTCCTCGGCACGCTCGCCGAGCTGGGCGTGCCGCTGGTGATGCTGTTCAGCCCGTGGCCGGCGCTGACGCTGGTCGCGGTCGGTTGCATGGTGTTGTTCCACCTGTTCATCACCCAGACCTTCCCGCTCGCGGTGCCACTGGAGTGGAACATCCTGTTCGCCTACATCGCGGTGTTCCTCTTCGCCGGTCACCAGGCGGCGGACGGCTACGGCGTGTTCGACTTCAGCGAGGGCTGGATGCTGCCGGTGATCGTGCTGGCGACGGTGTTCTTCCCGGTGCTCGGCAACCTGCGACCCGACCTGGTCTCCTTCCTCCCCTCGATGCGGCAGTACGCCGGCAACTGGGCATCGGCGACCTGGGCGTTCAAGCCCGGCGCGGAGGCCAAGCTCAACCAGCTGACGAAGGGGGCCGACAACCAGATCGACCAGCTCGTCGGTGGCATGGGCTACCCGGCCGATCTGGCTGAGATGACCCTGCAGCTCACCATCGGCTGGCGGTCGATGCACAGCCAGGGGCGCGGCCTCTTCTCGGTGCTCCAGAACTACCTGGGTGACGAGTACGACACCTACTCGTTGCGCGAGGCCGAGTTCTGTTGCAACAGCGTCATCGGCTGGAACTTCGGCGACGGACACCTGCACGACAACCAGCTCATCGAAGCCATCCAGAAGCGGGTCGGGTTCGCGCCCGGCGAGATGGTGGTGGTCTGGGTGGAGTCGCAGCCGATCCACAAGAAGTACCAGGAGTACTACGTGATGGACGCTGCCCTGGGCATCGTCGAGCGCGGCAGGTGGAACGTCAAGGACGCGGTCAAGGAGCAGCCGTGGCTGCCCAACGGCCCGATCCCGATGGAGGTCACCTGGCGCGCTGCCTCGGGCGCACCCGGTTCGCCCGCGGCTGCAAGCGCGTAGGAAGGTTGGCGGGTGAGCAACGCGGTCGTGGTCGGCAGCGGGCCCAACGGGCTCGCTGCCGCCATCGAGTTGGCGACCGCCGGCGTCGAGGTCACCGTGTTGGAGGCCAAAGACGTCGTCGGTGGCGGCATCCGGAGCAGGGAGGACATCGTCCCGGGTCTGGTGCACGACGAGTGCGCCGCGGTCCACCCGATGGTCCCGCCCTCGGCCTTCATGGCCCGTCAGTGGCTCGCCCAGTACGGACTGACCTGGCTCGCTCCCGAGGTCGACCTCGCGCATCCGCTCGACGACGGCACCGCTGGTGTCCTGCGTCGTTCGGTCGAGGAGACCGCGGCCGGTCTCGGCGACGACGGGCGGCGCTGGCGCCGGCTGTTCGGGTGGTCGTCGGCGAGGTTCGACATGCTCGCCGAGGACATCTTCCAACCGCTGATCGGCATCCCGAGTCATCCGCTGGGGATGGCCCGGTTCGGGGCTCCCACAGTGCTACCGGCCGCCGTGCTGGGCCGCTACTTCCGTACCCCCGCCGCCCGCGCGCTTTTCGGAGGCGTTGCTGCTCACGCCTTCCATCCGCTCAACCGGCCGCTCTCCTCGGCGATCGGGATGGGAATCATCACCGCCGGCCACTACAGCGGCTGGGTCGTGGCCAAGGGCGGCACACAGTCGATCGCCGACGCGATGCAGGCCCGGCTGCTGGCCCTGGGCGGCCGGATCGAGACCGGCGTCCGGATCGAGCGGGCCGACCAGCTTCCGCCGGCAGACATCACGATGTTCGACCTGAACCCCGAGGCGGTGGCCAGTATCCTGGGCGACCGGCTGCCTGGCCGGGTGTCGCGGGCGTTCAGCCGGTTCCGGCGCAGCCCGGGCGCCTTCAAGGTGGACTTCGCGGTCGAGGGCGGGGTGCCGTGGACCAACCCCGACGCCCGCCGTGCCGGCACCGTCCACCTCGGCGGCGACCTCGCGGAGACGGTGGCATCCGAGCGGGCCACCGCCGCCGGCCGGATGCCGGAGCGGCCGTTCGTACTCGTCGGTCAGCAGTACCTCGCCGACCCGTCGCGCTCGGTCGGCGACATCCACCCCGTCTACAGCTACGCCCACGTCCCGCACGGCTACACCGGAGACGCCACCGAGGCGATCATCGCCCAGTTCGAGCGCTTCGCTCCGGGCTTTCGAGAGCGCGTCGTCGGCATGGCCGTCCGGAGTGCTACCGACATGTCGGCCTACAACACCAACTACGTAGGCGGCGACATCATCACCGGCGCCAAGGACCTCCGCCAACTGGTGTTCGGGCCGCGCATCACCGTCTCTCCGTACACTATCGGCGTGCGCGGCATGTACATCTGCTCCGCCGCCACGCCACCCGGCCCCGGAGCGCACGGCATGTGCGGCTACAACGCCGCGCGGCTCGCGCTGGCGAAGCTGCGTCGATAGGCAGCACTGACTTTCTCCGGCGTCTGGAATCGCTGGTCGAGGAGGCGAGGCACGAGCCCATATCGAGCCACTCTGGGTCGTCGAGTGGTCCGAGGCGCTAGCCGAGGGCCGTATCGAGACGCCGACCGGACGCGGGCGCGCCGAAGTCGCGGACTTCTCGTATAGACCATCGCGCCGGATCTCGATACACCCGGCTCGTTCCTCGCCGGGTACTCGATCAGCGGGGGCGGGTGGCTTGCTTCTTGCCGGGTACTCGATCAGCGGGACGGGTGGCTTGCTTCTTGCCGGGTACTCGATCAGCGGGGGCGGGTGGCTTGCTTCTTGCCGGGTGCTCGATCAGCGGAGACGCGTGGCCAGGGTTCGCACGCGCTCGTGCTCGGCTCCGGTGACGGGCTCAGGACGGCGCGTCCAGGTCGATGGTGACGCGGGGGTCGAGTGCCACGGTGCCGGGATCGACGATGCAGGAGCCACCGTCGACCGGGATCACGGTGCCGTTGACGTAGGACGCGGCGTCCGAGAGAAGCCAGGCGACCGTGGCCGCGATCTCCTCGGGCCGAGCGGCACGGCGTTGCGGCACCATCGCTGTGGCGAGCCGGTAGGCGTCCTCCGTCGAGATGCCCCGCTCCTGCCCGAGCTCGGCCATCTCCATGTCGCCCATCTCGGTGGCGGTCCATCCCGGGCAGATCGCGTTGGCCCGCAGGCCGTCGGGGCCGTGGTCCACCGCGAGCGACTGGGTGAGCAGGAGCAGCCCTGCTTTGCTCGCGGAGTACGCCGCCATGCCGTCGCTGGCCCGCAGCGCCGCCACCGACGACACCGTGACCACGGAGCCACGGGTCTTCAGCAGATGGGGCAGGGCGGCACGCACCAGCAGGAACGGAGAGGTGAGGTTGACCCGCATCGTCTGGTCCCACTGCTCGGGGGTCACCTGGTCGACGCGGCCCACGTGGATGATCCCGTGATTGATCACCAACCCGTCGAGTCGGCCGTGCTCGGACACCGCCTTGTCGACCACCTCCGTCACGCCCTCGGGCTCGCTGACGTCGGCGACCACGACCGTCGCCCCGGTCTCCTCGGCAACCGCCCGCAACGGCCCCTCGCGCCGACCGCAGATCACGACGACCCCGTTCGCCGCGGCCAGTTGCCGGGCGACCGCGGCACCGATGCCCGTGCCACCGCCGGTGACGACGACGACCCGGCCGGTCACGCTCCCGCGCTCGCTCATGACGGGGCGACCTGGTCCACGAAGGCGTCGACCAGGCGCCGGGCCCGGGCCGCCGCATCGGCCTCGAGCGCCTCGGTCTGGAGCAGGAGGACGTCCGGATCCAGCCCGGCAGCGACGGCCTCGCGGTCCCCACCGTGGTCGAGCCAGCCCTTCAAACCGTCGGCGTCCACCTCGGGATGGAACTGCAGGGCCAGGTTGCGCCGGAGCACGAATGCCTGCGCAGCCGCGGGGTTGCGCGCGATCTCGGTCGCACCCGGGGGCGTGACCCAGCGGTCGTAGTGCCATTGGAACCAGATGCCGTCCGAGCCGAGGTCGTCGCCGTGCACCACATGCCAGCCGATCTCGGGGGCAGGGGAGGCAAGGACGCGGCCACCGTGAGCCGCCGCGAGCAACTGCCCGCCGAAGCAGATGCCGAGCACCGGCACGCGCGCTTGATCGGCATCCCGCAGCAGGTCCAGTTCCGGCTCGACCCAGCTCGCGACCTCGGAGTCGTACGCCGACCAGGGCGCCCCGAGCACGAGGACGGCGTCGTAGTCGGCCACCTCGGGGAAGGTGACCTCCACACCCGGGTCGTGGAAACGCTCCTGGGGTACCACCAGGAACTCGTCGATCGCAAAGCCTCGCTCGACGAAACGCTCGGCGACTGCCCCGGCCGGGGACACGTGGTCGTGGGCGATCTGCAGCAGCCGGGCCATCAGTGCGCCCCCATAGCCTCGGCTCGACGGATCACTTCGGCGCAGAAGAGCGGCAGCTCACGCGCGTCGTCGATGAACATCGACGGCTTGACACAGAAGGTGGTGAAGCCTTGCTCGAGCCGCTCGGGGATCGAGTCCATGGACTTGCCGAGATCGGCGCACGAGGTGTCGTCGGGGAACTCGACGGTCACCCCGCCGACCATCTCGAGGTCGTCGAGAGCACGCCCGGCCGCACTCATCGCGTCGGCGACGGTCCGCAGATCCTCGGCCGTGGGCCGGCCCAGCGGGTGGAAGCCGTGGCCGTAGCGGACCAGCCGCTCCATCACCGGCCCCTGGGGCTTCTGTCCGCCGAACCACATGCGCACTCCGTCGGGCCGGTAGGCCTTGGGCTCGAGATAGATGTCGTCGAAGTCGAAGTAGCGACCGTGGTAGGTCGCCGGGGACTCGCGTAGCACCAGGTCCATCACCTCGAGCTGCTCGTCGAGGATCTTGCCGCGCTCCTTGAACGGGACGCCGAGGGCGTCGTACTCGTCGCGGCTCCAGCTGACGCTGGGCTGTACCACCAGGCGACCCTCCGACAGCAGGTCGAGTGTGCCGAGCTCTCGGGCCAGCAGCAGGGGGTGCCGCAGCGGAGCGAGGATGGCGGCCGCGACCAGTCGGATCCGGGTGGTCACGCTTGCCATGGCCGAGAGCAGCATCAGTGAGTTGGGCCAGGGCATCAGCGGATCCTGGTTGCCCGGCATGGCGTAGTCACGCGGGTTTCCCATCACACCCTTGTCGCTGGCGTCGGGGCCGAGAACGACGTGCTCGGAGAGCATCACCGAGTCGAAGCCGGCATCCTCGGCGATCCGGGCCCATTGCACCAGGTCGCCCAGGTCGCGCCCGTCCGTCAGGGTCCAGTTCTCGCTGAGGATCATCAGCATGCGGGGTGTTGGCACGGGAGACGTCCTTCTGCCTCGCGGTGGCTTTAGTGGGTGTTGGAGAGGTCGGGCTTGCGGATGCCGCGGAACTCCCAGTCGCCGCCCTTGGCCGTGGACAGCACCTCCTCGCTCTCGGTCGGCTGCGCGCCGACGTCGGAGCGGATGGGTGTCGGACCCTCGACGATGTGGTTGCGGAGCGTGCCGAGCCCTTCGACCTCGACCTCGACGACGTCACCCGGGTAGACCGTACGGGAGATCGCGGGCGTGCCGGAGAGCAGCACGTCACCGGGCTGCAAGGTGATGGTCCGGGCGATGTCAGCCACCAGGTAGTGCATGTCCCACTGCATCTCACCGGTGTTCCCGTCCTGGCGGACCTCACCGTTGACGATGGTGCGGATGCGCTTGTCGTGGAAGTCCCAGCCCTCGACGATTCCCGGACCGAGCGGGCACAGGGTGTCGGCGCCCTTGACGCGCAGCATCGATCCGGAGTCGGTGTCCCGGAAGTCGTGCAGACCGTAGTCGTTGCCGATCGTGTAGCCCCGGATGTAGTCGCCGGCGTCCGCGGGCGAGATGTTGCGGGCGGTGCGTCCGATCACGATGGCGATCTCACCCTCGTAGTTGAGCCAGTTGCAGCCCTGCGGACGGACCACTGCGGACTCGTGGGCGTTGAGCGCCGATACCGGCTTGTGGAAGTAGGTCGGCGCCGGCGGCAGCTTGGTCATCATCTCCTCGACGCGCGAGCTGTAGTTCAGGTGAACACAGACGATCTTGCTGGGCAGGACCGGAGGCAGGTGGACAGCGTCGGCAATGGCCACCGAGCGACCGTCGCCGGCGACCAGCGTTTCCCCTTCCTTTCGCACGTCGACGGCGTTGCCGTCGAGCAGGATGCGGCGGTACTCACGAAGCTCGGTCATCGGGGCTCCTCTCAGCCGGCTGCGGGGATGTCGGCACCGGCGCCGACCTGTTGGCGGAGGTAGTCGGGGTCGGTGGGGGTGCTGTGGGACGTGGGGAAACCGCCCTCGGGCCGGTCGAACCAGAGGTGCACCTGCCCGGTCCCCACGGAGTTCTCGTACTCGCCGTACTGCCGGCCGGGTGCGGTGCAGTCGCCTTCGCCGAGGGCGCCGATCATCATCAGGTAGTGCTGGAAACGTGCCTCGGGCTTGAAGCGGTAGAACTCGGCCATGGTGTCGAGCACCCGGGCGTGGTCGCCTTGCTTGAACCAGTCGATTCGCTCGGCGTCGGCGGCCGCGGCCTCGGGCGTGAAGATGTGCTCGGCACCGGCCGCCTCGTGGTCGCGTAGCTGCCGCAGCGGCCAGAACGTGTGCGACAGGGCACCCGAGGCGATCAAGAGCACCTTGCGGTCGGACTCCGCGATCGCGGACCCCAGCGCGCGGCCCAAGCGAAGAGCATCCTCGCCGTCGGCGGTCTGGCAGACGCCGATCGAGATCCACCGCTTGTCCGGGAGCCCGCGGCCAAGGTACTCCCACAGGTTGGTGGTGGCGTAGAAGATCGGGAGGGAGTGGTCGTCGATCGCGGTGATCCAGGTGCTGTGGTCGGCGGCCTTGCTCGCGATCAGGTGGGCCAACTCGGGATCGCCGGGGAAGTCGTAGTGTCGTCGCGTCATCCCCCGGGGCAGCTCCTCGGAGGTGAAAAGTCCGCTGCGCCGGTCCTGTGCGGTCACCACCCACTCGACGGTCGTGGCCCAGTGAGAGTCGAGGACGACGACGGTGTCGTAGTCCACGACATCGAAGACCTCGCTCCGCAACTGCTGCAAGCCCGAGACGAGGGTCGTGTCCTGACCGCCGTTGAGCTCGCGCCGGATGGTCTCCGGCAGCATGATCGTCGGAACGTGCGCGACCAGACCCGCGCCCACGACCTCTCCCATCAGGCTCCCCCTCCGTTCTCCTGCGACCAGCCGGTCGGGGAGAAGACGCTGTTCTTGATGTCGGTGTAGAAGTCGAACGACCAGATCCCGCCCTCTCGCCCGATTCCTGACTTGCCGTTGCCGCCGAACGGCGCATTGAGATCGCGGACGAAGAAGCAGTTCACCCAGACGGTGCCGGCGTGGAGCGCCGCGGAGACCCGCTCCGCTCGTTCCTTGTCGCCGGTGACGATCGCCGCGGCCAAGCCGAACCGGCTGTCGTTCGCGCTGGCCACGGCTTCCGCCTCGCTCTCGAACGTGCTGATGGTGACCACCGGCCCGAAGACCTCCTCGGTCATGATCTCGGAGTCCGCCTTGGCCCCCACCAGCACCGTCGGACGGAAGTAGAGCCCGCCGAGGTCCTCGTTGGGGCCGCCGCCCAGCAGCGGCTCGGCGCCGTCGGCGAGCGCCCGTTCGACGAAGCCCGAGATCTGCTCGAAGTGCCGACGTGAGATGAGGGCCGACACGTCGGTGGCCTCGTCGCGAGGGTCGCCTTGCCGGAGCTTGGCCGCCCCCGCGACGACCCGGCGGGTGAACTCGTCGGCGATGGAGGAGTGCACGTACATTCGGGCTGCCTTGAGACACACCTGGCCGGCATTGTCGAACTGCTCGACGGCGATCTCGACCGCGAGGTCGAGGTCGGCGTCCTCGAAGACCAGCAGCGGCGACTTGCCGCCGAGCTCGTAGGACAAGGGCACGATGTTCGCCGCAGCCGCCTTGGCGATCACGCCGGCGGTCGGCACCGAGCCGGTGAAGGCCAGCCGGTTGATGCCGGGGTGGGCGGTCAGCGGCGCGCCGGCCTCGGCCCCGGTGCCCTGCACCACGTTGAACACGCCTGCCGGCACGCCGGCCTCGTGCGTGATGTCGGCCAGCAGACTTGCCGTCAGCGGCGCCCACTCGGGTGGCTTGACGACGACGGTGTTGCCCGCGGCAAGTGCTGGCCCGATCCGCCAGGTCGCCAGCATCAAGGGTGCGTTCCAGGGCGTGATGATGGCGACCACGCCGGCCGGGTCGTAGGTCACCCGCTCACGGTGACCGCGGCCGGGGACTTCCAGGTCAGGGTGGCCGAGCTGGTGTTCGGCGTAGTCGGCGAACGCGCGGAAGTTCATCGCTACCCGCGGCATCACGCCACGGCGGTGGCTCCGGATCAGCGAGCCGTTGTCGCGGGTCTCGACGCGCGACAGGTCCTCGACGCGCGCCTCGATGCCGTCGGCGACCCGGCGCAGGATCGCGCTGCGCTCGGCGACCGGCAGGGCGGCCCAGGCGGGGAAGGCGGCACGGGCCGCGGCGACGGCGGCGTCGACCTCGGCCGAGGTGCCTGCGGCGACCTCGGCGATCGGCTGCTCGTCGATCGGCGAGATATCGGTAAAGGTGGTTGCCGAGGCGACGCGCTGCCCGCCGATCCAGTGTCGGGTGTCGACCTCGACCCCGTCGATCATCGCCAGGTAGCTCATCGAGCCGACTTCCAGCCCTCGTCGTCGGCCGTGGCCAGCGTGCTGCCGCCGTCCCACACGACGCCGACTTGACGGTAGTAGCCGCCGATCACTTCACGTACGGGCAGTCGGTGCAACTCCTCGGTGGGCGATTCGAAGAGTTCGACCTCGACGTCCCCGGTCCAGGCCGGGCCGGCCTCGAACGAGCTCGAGCCGGAGGAGATCAACTCGGCGTAGGCATCCGGGGAACCCTTGGAGATACCCGGGTAGACGCGATGGTGCGCCATCGGGTGCCCGTTCACGAAGCCGTTGTGCGGCGATTCTTCACGAAGCGTGAGCACCGCCTGCGCGAGCCGGCGGTCGCCAGCGGCCAGGGTCGCGCCGAAGACACCTCCCGCGGCGACCTGCGGGGCCGCGTGGCCGAACGGATGCGGCCGGGTCTGCCACATGGAGCCGAACTTCTTGGGGTAGCCCTGGTGCATGCCGCGAGCGAACGCGAAGTCCTTGTCGACCCAGATGTAGACGCAACGCGAGTAGGTGACGCCCTCGAACGCGCAGCGGACGACGACGAATGCCTCCTTGTACTGCGAGCGCACCGGGTCCAGCAGCTCCTCCCGGCTCTGGGAGCACGACTGCCAGTCGGCCCAGATCAGGGCGACGGCACCGGGATCCTCGTCGGCCAGCTCGAGGGGTTCGGGCAACAGCTCGGAAACCCGTTCCGGGTCGGTACGGTATTCGACCGTCAGCAGGTCGCCCGAGTAGGACCACGGCGGCGAGGGAATCAGTGAGGACTGACCGGTCGCGGTGCGGGGGAAGAAGAACCCTTCCAGGTTGTTCATCGGGCCTCAGCTCAGGTCGGCAGGGGAAAGATCATTCGGATCCGTACGATAGTCACGCGCGAGCCGTGGCGCCACCCTTGCGGGTCAACTTCGGCCTGGATATTGTTTGGACCCGAACGATTTGGCCTCGGGTGAATGGAGGGAAGCCGTGGAGAAGCCGCCGTATATCCCGCTCGACGAGGTCGACCTGGTCGATCTGGACCGCTTTGCCGGTCAGGACGCATGGGCCATGCTGGACACTTTGCGCAACGAGGCACCGGTTTACTTCCAGCGCGAGACAGACGGTGGTCGCGGCTTCTGGGCAGTCACCCGGCACGCCGACATCTGCGCGGTGGACAAGGACCCCGATACCTTCACCTCGACCAACTTCGTGAACCTCGAGGAGGTCGACGACGACCTCCAGGAGCTTCGACGCTCGATCCTGGAGTCCGACGGCACCCGGCATCGCGCACTGCGCAAGCTGATAGCGCGTGAGTTCAGCCGGCCGAACCTCATGCGCAACTACGAGAGCTTCCTGCGCGATCTCACCAAGGCGACCGTCGACGCGGCCCTGCAGAAGGAGGAGTTCGACTTCGTCAAGGAGATCAGTGCGGACTTCCCCATCCAGGTGCTCGCCCGCCTGCTCGACGTGCCGCAGGATCGGACCGACCAGCTGATCGACTGGGGTAACGAGATCATCGGGTTCTCCGACCCGGAGTATGCCCGCGTTCTCATCTCCGACGCGGAGAGCGAGAACTACAAGCACCTGCCGTTCCGTTCCCCCGTGTCCCAGGAGGTCTTCGACTACGGACGTCAACTGGCCGCCGAGCGTAAGGGCGGCAGTGGGGGTGACCTGGTCAGCATGCTGGTGAACAAGATCCCCGAGGACGGCCAGGAGCTGACGGCTTCGGAGTACGACTCCTACTTCCTGCTGCTGGTCGTGGCCGGCAACGAGACCACGCGCCACACGATCAGTCACTCGATGCTCGCGCTGCTGGAGCACCCCGAGCAGCTGGCGATCCTCCAGGAGAAGCCGGAGCTGATCCCCGACGCGGTCGAGGAGTTCCTGCGCTGGGCTTCACCGGTCTACCACTTCCGCCGCACCGCCACCCGCGACGTCGAGCTCGGTGGCCAGCAGATCAAGCAGGGTGACAAGGTGGTGATGTGGTTCGCGTCCGGCAACCGCGACGAGGACGTCTTCGACAACCCGTACGATTTCGACGTCACTCGCACCGACGTCGACCACGTGACGTTCGGCAAGGGCAGCCCGCACCTGTGCCTGGGCAACAACCTGGCCCGGATGGAGATTCGGCTCATGTTCGAGGAGCTCATCCCCCGGCTGAAGACCATCGAGCTCAATGGTGAGGTACGCCGGGTCCGGAGCAACTTCGTCAACGGCATCAAGACGCTGCCGGTCAAGGTGACCAGTCGCTGACCGGGCGGTCGCCGAAAAGCACGGTCGCTGACGGGGCGGTCGGCGAGGCAGCGGTCGAAGGCTCGGCCCGGATCCGGGCTCAGCCTTCGTCGGCGACCAGCCGGCGCAGGATCTTGCGCACTTGGAGCACCGCACGGTCGGCAGCCACGTTGACGGTGGGAACGGCGCCATCGCGGTCGATCACCACCTGCATGGTCTCGAGGATCTCTCGCACCCTGCGGTAATAGGCGTCGAAGACCTGTTTGAAGGCGTCGGTGACCGCCTCTTCGGGAGCGAAGTTGCGCGACACCCGCCAGAAGTGCCTGGTGGTGCGTTCGTCGACCGGTGTCACCGCATGGGTGAACCGGAAGCTCTGCACGCTGTCGGGAAGCTCGACGTCCCATCGGTCAGCCCACAGCCCCGGAGACAGGAACGAACCCCACTCGCGCTGGGGGTAGGGCGTGCTCGCCGACGTGCCGGTCGCCTCTGCCTGCCAGGCGGGCACCGGCGCGGCGGGCCATTCACGCCTGAAGGACACGGTGGTCTCGGTCAGCTCGATCTCCAGCGGTGGTGCCACCGGCGAGGTCAGCGCGGGTGGCGAGATGACCGGATCGACGACGGCGACGTGCGTGATGTCGGCGAAGTTCTCGTGCAGGAGTCCGAGGCCGGCACCGGTTTCCCAGGAATCCCCGAACGTCACCCAGTCGGAGTCGGTCAGCCACGGCACCTCCACCGGAGCGCGCAGCCCCGCGAGCGAGGGCTCGCCCAGCCAGGCCCAGACCAGGCCACCGTGCTCGTGGACGACGAACGATGCCACACTCGCGCCGTAGGGCACCTGCTCCTGGGTCGGCACGTGCACGCAGGCGCCCGTGGGGTCGTAGGCGAAGCCGGAGTAGCCCGAGACGATCGTGTCCGCGTCGATCCGGCCCAGGCTGAGCGGGTAGGGGCAGTGCGCGTCACGGTCTTCGAGGGCGACCGCACGCCCGTCGACCGTGCGGAACAGCACCACCGGCCGGTCGAGGGCGCGGGTGCCGAGCGGTACACGGCCTACCTCCTCGGAGGCGGCCAGCGCGTACCACGCGTTGCGGGGATAGCTGCCGGTCATCGGAGGCTCCTCACAGGTCCAGAGTCAGCCGGTCGGAGCGGGCTCGTGACACGCAGATCATCATGAACTCGTTGGCCTCCTGCTCGTCCTCGTTGAGGACCGAGTCGCGATGGTCCACCTCCCCTTCGACGATCTCGGTCTCGCAGGTTCCGCAGACGCCCTCGAGGCAGGATCCGACGACGCTGACGCCGGCGTCCTTGCACACGCCGAAGATCGACTTGCCGGCAGGCACGGTCAGGGTCAGGCCGGAGCTCTGCAGCACCAGCTCGAACGGTCGGTCGCCGCTGGTGTCGGATTCCTTCGCGGAGAACCGTTCGAGGTGGCAGGACCCGGTCGGCCAGGTGGCGCATCGGGTCTCGACCGCGTCCAAGAGTCCGGAGGGTCCACAGGTGTAGACGAGGGTGTCGGGCTGGGGAGTGCCCAGCAGCGCGTCGAGATCGGGGAGCCCCGCTTCGTCCTGGGGCAGCAAGGTGACCTTGTCGCCGTACGCCGCGAGCTCGTCGCAGAACGCCATCGAGGCGCGGGTGCGGCCGCCGTACACGAGTCGCCAGTCCGCGCCGGCGGCTTCTGCCTCGGCGATCATCGGCAACATCGGGGTAATGCCGATCCCTCCCGCGATGAAAAGGTAACGCTTCGACGAGACGAACGGGAAGTGGTTGCGAGGCCCTCGTACCCGCACCGTGGCACCGGGCACGAGCTGCTCGTGCACCGTGACGGATCCGCCGCGGCTGTCCGGTGCCTTGAGTACGCCGATGCGGAAGCTACCCGGGTCCGCCGGGCTTCCGCACAGGGAGTACTGCCGGACCAGGTCGTCGCCGAGCACCAGGTCGATGTGTGCGCCGGGGGTCCACGGCGGCAGGTTGCCCCCGCCGGGAGGGCCCAGGGTCAGGGCGACGACGTCCTCGGCCACCGGATCCGCCGCCAGCACCGCGAGGTCGGCCTCGAACTCGCGGACGATCGTCTGTGTTGCCATCGATCGCCTCAGAGGTGGTAGGCGTACTCGCGGAATTCCCAGTCAGTGATCCACTGACCGAACCGCTCCAGCTCGTTGCGCTTGTAGGAGATGAAACTCGACACGAACACCGGCCCGAGGATCTCGGCGAGGTCGGTGTCAGCCTCCAGCGCGTCCAGCGCGGCACCCAGGTTGTCGGGCAGCTTGTCGGCCTTGGTCGTGTCGTAGCCGTAGCCCTCGAGCTTGGCGGGTGGCTGCAGGTTGTCCCGGATGCCGAGGTATGCGGCGGCGAGCAGGCCGCCGATCGCCAGGTACGGGTTGGCAGAGGCGTCGCCCAGGCGCAGTTCCATGCGGGAGGCACGGCCGCGCTCTGGTGGGATCCGGATCATGGCGCTGCGGTTGTCCAGGCCCCAGTCGATCAGCCACGGTGCCAAAGTGTCGGGCCCGAACCGCTTGTAGGAGTTGATCGTCGGGTTGCAGATCGCGGCGAGCGCCGGAGCGTGGGCCAGGACGCCGGCGATCGCCGAGAGCGCAGTCTTCGACAGCCCGTCCTCGCCGGCCGGGTCGTCGAAGAGCGGCTTGCCGTCGTCGTCCACCGTGCTGAAGTGGACATGGAAGCCGGAGCCGCCCTCGTCGTTGAACGGCTTGGCCATGAAGGTGGCCATCTTGCCCTGTCGGCGAGCCAGCTCTTTGACCGCGGTCTTGAACCGGAACGCTCGGTCGGCTGCGTCCAGCGATTCTGAGTGCCACAGGTTGATCTCGAACTGACCGCTCGAGAACTCGTGGTTGGCAGCAACCACGTCGATATCGTAGTCGGCCAGCAGCCGGAGGGAGGCGAGCAGGAGATTCTCCGGGTCGCCCTTGAGCCCGGAGACGTAGACGTTGCCGGGCGCCTCGCCGTACCTCCGGTAGCCGTTGGGTGCGGAAGCGTCCGGCTCGATGACGTAGAACTCCAGCTCCGGGCCCGAGATGGGTATCATGCCGAGCTCGGCGAACTGTTCGACGACCCGTTTGAGGACCATGCGAGGGCTTTCCTGGGAAGGCGAGCCGTCGGGGTTGTGGACGTCGGCTATGACATGGGCGACGCCCGGCTCCCACGGCACGGCATGCAACGTGGCGAGGTCGGGGAACGCGACGATGTCGGGCAGCCCTGCCGACAGGCCGCCGGCGATGTCGATCACGTCGCCCATCGGCGAGGTGGCGTAGACCGAGCGGCAGAAGGCGACGCCGTCGCCGACCGTGCGATCGAACCGGTCCACCAGCACGTCACGCCCACGCTCGGTGCCGATCAGGTCGCTGTAGCCGACCCGGACGATGTCGAAGCCGTCGGCCTTGAGCTGTGCCGCCGCTTGACGCAGCGGTTCTTCGTCGAAGTGCCCCATAGCGGGTCCCCTGTCCTCTGGTCAGTCGGTCCTGTGGTGAGTCGGTCCTGTGGTCAGTCCGGTCCTGTGGTCAGTTCGCGGTGTCGGCGGTGTCGAAGCGCTCGAGGTCGGAGTTGAGTCCGTCGTAGCTGGCCGGTTGTTTGGACTTGAGGTAGAAGGCCTGCGCCAGTCCAGCCACCAGCGCGAGCACGAGCAACCAGGGCAGGTTGGTGATGGTCTTCTCGGTGGAGCCCGCCACCACGTCGAAGTGGATCACCGCCATGATGACGATGAAGGTCAGCCCGACGAACCCGATCACCGGCGCAACCAGGGTGCTCCCGATCCGCGGATCCCCGTGGCGACGGAAGTGAACCACGATCGCCAGCGCGGCGAGTGCCTGCAGGACCACGATCGCCAGGGTGCCGAAACCCAGCATCGCCGGAACCACCTGGAGGATGGGGTCGAGGTCGAGAGCCCGGAAGATGCCGGCGACGACGAGGGCGAACCCGGCTTGGAGGCTGCCGGCCAGGACCGGTGATCCGGAGGTGCTCGTGCGAGACAGGGCTTGCGGCAGCACCCTGGCCCGGCCGAGCGAGAACAGATAGCGGGTCGCGGAGTTGTGGAAGGCCAGCATGGCCGCGAACAGGCTGACCAGCAGGAGCACCATCATCGTCTTCATCATGAACTCGCCGAGGTATTCGTTGCCCAGGCTGAACACCAGGTCCCCGGTCTCGAGGTGGTCGAGGCTGGCCTGCTGAGCCTGCTCCACGCCGGTGGCGCTGACCACGGCCCACGTGGTGACGCCGAGCAACAGCCCGATGATGGTGATGGCCAGGTACGTCGCCCGCGGGATGGTCTTGAGCGGGTTCTTCGCCTCCTCGCTGAACAGCGAGGTCGCCTCGAAGCCGAGGAAGCCGGTCGCCGCGAGTAGCAGGCCGATCGACAGGGAACCCGAGGTGATCGCGTCGAAGGAGAACGCCGAGAAGTCGTAGCCGTCCTTGAACAGCACCGCTACGTCGAAGATGATCAGGATGGAGGACTCCAGGACGAGCGAGACGCCCAGGACCTTGGAGCTGAAGTCGATGCCCTTGACTGCCATCAGGTAGGCGATCACCATGGACGCGGCACCCCAGATGAACCAGTTCATGCTGAAGCCGAACAAGAAGTCGATGAGCACCATCATGAAGAAGCCGCTGGTGCCGATGGTGCCGACGACGAAGAAGTTGTAGCCGAGCATCGCGATGTAACCGGCGGCAAGCCCGGCGGGCCGGCCGAGTCCCCTGACGACGAACGCGTAGAACCCACCGGCGTTGACCATCTCGCTCGACATCTTGCCGTAGCCGATGGCGAACAGCAGGAGGACGGCGGCGACCGCGAGGAACGAGAACGGCGCGCCGCCCCCGTTGCCGAAGGCGATCGCCAGTGAGGCGACGACCACCATGCCGGTCAGTGGGGCGACTGCCGCAAGGACGAGGAAGACGATCGCACCGACGCCGAGGGCGTCTTTGCGCAACGTGGTGTGGACAGCGTCGGACATCAGGGACCCCTTCGCTCCGCACGCGGGCGAAGCCGCGAACGTTTCGACCCGCCAATCGGATCGTTCGGATCCGTACGATATCGTTACGTGATCCAGCGCACCATCCCTCAGGGCAAGTTTTCCGAGAAAATGTTTGTTCCCGAACAAGCGGGGTTGAGAGTTCGTGCCCGCCGGCCGGGCCCGCTTCGGCCGGCCACTACCCTGGCGGCATGCCGGACCATCACACGCTCGAGGAGACCGAGCGCGCCATGAAGGAGCACGTGGGTGCCCTACCTCTGAATTTCGCCGCCGCCAACGCCCTGTCCAATCTCTTCCGGGCAGCGCACGCGGTGCGAACCGAGCTGACCAACCGGGTCCTGCGCGAGCACGACATGACGTGGACTGGCTTCGTCGTGCTCTGGGTGGTCTGGATCTGGGACGGTGGCGAGGCTCGTCACGTCGCCGAGTCGGCTGACATCTCCAAGGCCACGCTGACGGGCGTGGTCAAGACGCTGGAGGGGCGCGGCCTGCTGGTCCGCGAGGGGGACGCGGCCGACCGCCGACTGGTCCGCCTACGTCTCACCCCGGATGGTGAAGAACTGATGCAGCAGATCTATCCCGAGTTCAACGCGGTCGAGTCCGAGATCGTCAGCCAGCTGTCGGACAGCAAGGTCAGGGCCTTCACCCGCACGCTGCGCGATGTGGTCAAGGCTGTCGAGCACGTGACGCCGGCGGGAAGCTGAGGCCCGCTCACTGGTCCGCGGTAGCTCGGCGTTCTCCTGCCCGGGCGGAGGCGGCCGCCACCAGTGCGCCGAAGATGCCAGCCTGGACCGGATCGGTGCTCACGGTGTCCTCCGGATGCCACTGCACCCCTACGCACCAGGATCCGGATCCCTCCAGCTCCACCGCCTCGATGATGCCGTCGGGGGAGTATGCCACCGGGCGGAGTCCGTTTCCGAGTTTCCCGATGCTCTGGTGGTGGTAGCAGGAGATCGTGGGAGCCGGGCCGACGATCCTGGCGAGCAGGGAGTCTTCGGCAACCTGGATCTGCTGGACGACGTGGCGGTGCGTCCGCTCGCCCAGATCCTGGATCAGGTCGCCGCCCAGTGCCACGTTGACGACTTGGTTGCCGCGGCACACCGCCAACAGGGGGAGGCCGGCAGCGAGGGCGTACCTGGCCACGGCAAGGTCGAACGCGTCCTGCTCCTCGTCGACGTCGTACTGGGTCGCGTGTGGCTCCTGACCGGACCAGTGCGCAGCCAGATCGCCACCACCGGGCAGGAGTACGCCGTCGGCGTACCAGAGCCGTTCTGCGACAGCGGCCTCGTCGATGCGGGCACCGGGCGCGGCGGGGTGGACCATCAGTGGCTCACCTCCGGCTCCGTACACCGCTTCGACGAGCGCCCGCGAGGCCACGTCGGCGCGATGCCGCAGCGCCGACGCCGATGCGGAGAACCGCGCGGGTACGACGATCAGGGGCCGGCTGGTCACCGCGCGATCAGCGGCGGGAGGTGCTTGTCGACCAAGCGAGTCTCGCGCTCCCAGGCCGCCGCGAACTCGATCACGCCGGCGTCGTCGTGGTTGCGGCCCAGCACCTGAAACCCGATCGGCAGTCCGGAGGACCCGATGCCCGCGGGCATCGCCAGGCTGGGCGCGCCGAGCAGGGTGCCGATCGCGGTGACCTCCATCCAGCGGTGGTAGCTGGACATCGCGACGCCGTTGATCTCCTGGGGCCAGTGCACCTCGTTGCCGTCGTCGTCGACGCAGGCGAAGGGCATCACCTGGGCGGTGGGAAGGAGCACGTAGTCGTACTCCTCGAACAGAAGCCGGAAGTTCTGGTAGAGCGCCGTGCGTTTCACCGACGCGTCCCATACCTCCTGCGCGGTGATCGGCCCCTCCCCGTCGAGACCGTTAAGCATCCCTTCGACCTCGTAGACCGCTTCGGGCTTCAGGTACGGCTTCAATGCCGGGGTGTTGTACACGGCGAAGTTGAGGCTGCCGGTGAGCCAATGCCGGAACACCAGCCAGGTCGGCCACAGATCGGCATTGGTGAAGGTGCCACCTACTTGGTCCAGCCGATCGATCTTGTCGACTTTCGCGCCCAGTCGACGCATCCGGCTGATCGCCGCTCCGGTGACCTGGAGCACCTCGGGCTCGGTCGGAAGGTAGCCGCCCAGGTCGGCCATCCAGGCGATCCGGACGCCGCGGAGAGAGGTGCGGCGTACCTTCCGGAACTGCTCGGGGTCGTCGTCGAGTGTCAGTGGGACCCGCGCGTCGTACCCGGCCATCGTGGCGAGCAGGAGAGACAGGTCCCGAGTGTCCCGGGCGATCGGGCCGGTAGCTCCGCCCTGTTGGACGAACTGCTCGCTCCCGAGCTCTGGGACGCGCCCGAACGACGGCCGCAGGCCAAGCACGTTGTTCCATCCCGGCGGGTTGCGCAGCGATCCGAAGAAGTCGCTCCCGTCGGCGACCGGGAGCATCCGCAGTGCCACCGCGACCGCGGCGCCACCACTGCTGCCGCCGGCTGACCGGGTCTGGTCGTAGGCGTTCAGCGTGGTGCCGTAGACGTTGTTGTAGGTGTGTGAGCCAAGGCCGAACTCGGGCAGGTTCGTCTTGCCGACGAAGATGGCGCCGGCGGCTCGGATCCGCTCGACCAGCAGCGCGTCGGCCGTAGCGGGAGCGTTGAAGGGGACTCCGGGCTGCCCGAAGAAGCCGACCGTGGTGGTCATCCCCTCGACGTTCCACTGGTCCTTGACGGCGTGGGGGAACCCGTGCATCCAGCCCTGGTACTTGCCGACTCGGAGTAGCCGGTCCTTTTCGGCCGCTTCGGCCAGCAGGTCGGCTCGTGGGCGCAGGCCGACGATCGCGTTGACGGAGGGGTTGAGCTTGTCGATGCGATCGAGGTACGCCGTCATCACCTCGACGCAGGTGACCTTCCGATGCCGGATCGCCACGGAGAGCTCTGCTGCCGACCACCACGGGATACGGCTCAGATCCTTGGGGCGGTTCACGCTCGGCCACGTCACGTCGCGGGTCAACGCCTGGGCGGCGTTCGCGGTGCCGGCCACGATCCCGGCCGCGGAGGCCCCGGCGAGGAGCGAGCGCCGGCTGAGGCGACCGAGACTGCCCCCGTGCTCGGGCTCGGAATCGGATTGCTTCGAATTCATGAGGCGTCCTCTCGGGTTTGTTTGGACCCGAACGTATTGCCCGAGAGCGGGGACGCGCAAGAGATCGTGGGCGGATTTGGTTCGGACCCGAACAAAGCACCATGAGGTTGAGTCAGCCGGGCCACCGTCGGCGATCGGGTCGGTGTAGATGCTCGCGGCGAGCGGGTACGGAAGGGCGTGCAGCGTGGCGGCACGGCCTTCTTCAGGCCGTCGCGGGGTGCTAGCGGTAGTTCGCCATCTGATCGTGCGCGTGCGCGACGGGTGTGAACGCCGGTGCGTATGGCGTAGTTGTGGGGTTCAGGTCCGGCGTCGGTTTCGTGTGTATAGGACGCTTCCGGCTGTGGTGAGGAGGAATGCTCACCGACATCGACCAACGTCTGTCTGCCTACCGGGCTGGACGCGAGGACGCCAAGCTCCGGCTACGCGCCTACCTGCACCTGGCCACCAACGCGCACGCTTTCTACCTCGCCTGCGACGATCCCCGCCGACGCCTCTGCAACCAAGCTTTCTTCACAAGGATCACCCTCAAAGAGAACCTCGATGTGGCCTCGGAGTTCACCGGCATCTACGAGACCATCCTCGACCCCAC
>JASGGG010000003.1:0-75364 GCA_047605165.1 Nocardioidaceae bacterium | reverse complement strand
GCCAGGGCCTCCAGGTCATCCGCTCGATCGAGCCGGTGGCGACCATCGTCGACCAACTCGAGCAGGAGTACGCCGCCGCCGCCGCCCGCTTCGCCGAGGTCACCGCCGCCACGCCCTGACCGTTCCACCCGCTCGACCGGCAGCTCACCGGTCAGTATGGTGATCGGTATAGCTAACACCCAGAAGGTCACCGTCACGCTGCCTAAGGCAACCGTCGAGGCGGTCCGTGAGCTGGTCGAGGCAGGCAAGGCCGACAGCGTGTCGGGTTTCGTCCTACACGCCGTGCGGACCTCGCTGGAGGACATCACGGGCTGGGGCCCGATGCTTGCCAAGGCATTGGAGGAGACCGGCGGCCCGATGACTGCTGAGGAGCGCGTCTGGGCCGACGAAGTCCTCGGTCGCTCAGGCACCCAGGGCGCGGCGTGACGTGGGCATCACTGGATCCGGGTCTCGACCTCGTGGTCGTCTGACAGCTCCCGCGCTCAGCCCTCGAGGCCGGTGACCCGGCGCAGGGTGGCGATCAGCTCGTCGCGCTCGGCCTGGGTCTCCCGGGTCGCCTCGACCCGGTGGGTCTCGCGCGGTCGGCGGTCGTGCCAGAACAGACCGCTGCTGCGTGCGGGCTCGTCGGCCGAGGCCAGCCAGACGGCGGTGTCGGCGCCCTGGGACGCGGTGCGCAGCACGTCGCCGAACCGGTTGACGAAGGTCGCCATCGAGGCGCTGTTCATCAGGCCGGGCGTGACCGCCCAGCCGGGGTGGGTGACATGGCAGACGACGCCCCGGTCGGCCAGCTGCTCGGCGCGGACCTCGGTGACGATGATCTGGGCGCGCTTGGTGCGGGAGTAGACCGCCTTCGGCTCGTACTCCTCGCGGGTGCCGTCGAGGTCGCCGAGGTCGATCCGCTGGCTGTAGGCGCCGCCGGAGGTCATCTCGATCAGCCGGGCCGGCGCCGACTCGGCGAGCCGGTCGAGAAGCAGCTCGGTGAGCAGGTAGGGGCCGATCATGTTGGTGGCCCAGGTCAGCTCGTAGCCGTCGACCGACTCCTGCCGGTCGTCGACCATGTGCCCGGCGATGTTGAGCAGCACGTCGATGCGCGGGAGCCGCGTCAGCAGCTCGGCCGCCGCGGCGCGCACCGAGGCCAGCGAGGCGAGGTCGCACAGCACCCACTCGACCTGGTCGTTGCCGGTCTCCGCCGCGATCCGGTCGGCCACCGCGGGAGTGCGCTCGGGGTCGCGTCCGACGATGACGACGTGGGCGCTGAGCGCGGCCAGGTCGGTGGCGGCGGCCAGGCCGAGGCCGTTGGTCGCGCCGGTGACGACCACGGTCTTGCCGGCGACGTGGCTCATGTCGGAGTCGTCCCAGGTCGGCCGGCGACGCTCGTAGCCCTCCCGGCTGAAGCTCACCGTGTCGTCGGCGGCAACCTCCGCGTCGATCCGGTCGGCCTCCGCCGATGCCGCGTCGGTCACTGTCGTGTCGCTCATCGGCTCCCGCTCTCGGCCGGCAGCTTGCGCAGCTCTCGCTTGAGGATCTTGCCCACCGGGTTGCGGGGCAGCGCGGTCAGGATCTCGAGCCGCTCGGGCAGCTTGTACGACGCGATCTTGCGATCCCGCAAGAACTGGACCAGCTCCTCGAAGGTGAGCGTGTGGCCCGGCGTCAGCACCACGATCGCCGCGACCCGCTCGCCGAGCACCTCGTCGGGATCGCCGACCACGGCCACCTCGGCGACGGCCGGATGCTCGGCGATCAGCGCCTCCAGCTCGACCGGCGCGATGTTCATGCCGCCGCGGATCACCAGGTCCTTGGCCCGGTCGACGTACTTGAGGAATTGGTTGCGATCGCCGGCGATCTCGAAGATGTCACCGGTCTTGAGATAGCCGTCCTCGTCGAACGGGTCGCCGGTGCCGCCGAGATAGCCGGGGAAGACCGTGGGACCGCCGAGGCGCAGCTCACCGGGCCGGCCCGGCTCGGTGATCTCCTCGCCGGTCGTCAGGTCGACGAGCTTGAGCTGGATCCACTCCGAGACCCGCGAGGACCAGTGCACGCCCTCGGCGCCGTAGCGCGGGAAGTAGCGCGCCCGGTCGTCGGGGTCGGGGAAGTCCTCGACGCTGGAGAGCAGCGCGATGCCCTCGTTGGAGCCGAAGAAGTTGATCACGCCGACACCGTGCTTCTCCTGCCAGCCGCGCACCATCGCCGGCTGCAGCGGGACCGAGCCGGAGCCGAGCCGGGTCAGGCTGCTCAGGTCGTACTTCGCCATCAGGCCCTCGTTGTGGAGCAGCATCATCAGCAGCGCCGGGGGCGCGCAGGTATAGCTGACCCGCTCGTCCTGGATCTGCTGGAGGAAGACGCCGAGGTCGAACGGGTGGTGCTGGACCACGGTGCAGCCCGAGCGCAGCCAGGCCAGCAGCACGCCGTTGATGCCCGCCATGTTGACCATCGGGAACGGGTTGAGGACGACATCGTCCTTGGTCAGGCGAGGCGCCTCGGTGGTCGCCCACGACATCGCCATCCACTCGTAGTGCGCCCGCGGCACCCCCTTCGGGACGCCCTCGGTGCCCGAGGTCCAGCAGATGGTCATGCAGTCGTTGGGGTCGACCGGGTGCTCGGCGCGGTAGGCGTCGACTCGGGCACGGTCCTCCTCGGTGGCGGCCGCCGGCACCAGGTGGGGGATGCCGTCGGTGGCCTCGCTCGGGTCGCCGAAGGTGACGATGGTGCGCAACGACGGGATCCGGTCCTGGATCGAGGTCCACTCCTGCAGCGGCGTACGGTCCCCGAACCTCGAGGCCACGATGGCCACCGCGAACTCGGCCCGGTTGCCCATGTCGAGCACCTCGTGCTCGCGGTACTGCACCGGCATCGGCGAGACCGTCACGCCGATGAGCCAGGCGGCCCAGTAGACCTCGGCGAGCTCGATGGTGTTGGGCAGCTGTACGGCGAGCACCTGGCCTTGACCGAGGCCGAGGTCGAGCAGCCGGGCGGCGAGGCCGTAGACCTCGTCACCGAGCTCGGCCCAGGTCACTCGCCGGGGCTCGGAGCCCAGCAAGGCCGGGCGATTGGCCGGGTCGATGATCGCTATCCGGTCGCCGCCCTCGGCGACCCGCTCCAGGAAGAGCCGGTCGGCCGTCTCGTCGGTCCACCAGCCTCGCTCCTGGTAGCGGGCGATCCGGTCGGCGGGATGCAAACCGCGCAGTGCAGTCATCGGGCAAATCTCCACATCTCGTTCATGCGGGCACAGGGGGTGTGAGGTCCATTACTATCACAAACAGAGCGAGTAGGTTCGCTCGGACCCGTCCCGGAAGGAACGACATGACCTCATCCACCCCTGCTCAGCCCGCCGACGCCTTGCGCGGGCTCCTGGACAAGCAGGAGATCCACGAGTTGCTGGTGCGCTACATGCGCGGCATCGACCGCGGCGACCTCGACCTCATCGCCGGGTGCTACCTGCCCGGCGCCACCGAGGACCACGGCGGCCTCTTCGTCGGGCCGGCCGCCGACTACCTCGCTTCGATCGGCGCCAACCTCACCCATCCGCGCGCGCTCACCAGCCACCTGACCACCAACATCCTCATCGACCTGGACGGCGACAGCGCCCGGGCCGAGTCCTACATCCTGGCCTTCGCGCGGGTACGACGCCCCGACGGCGTGGTCGCCGACACCCTCACCTGCGCGCGCATCGTCGATGAGCTGGCTCGCGTTGAGGACCGCTGGGGCATCAAGCACCGGGTGTTGCGCTGGGACTGGAACCACGACATGGACAAGAGCGAGACCTGGGCGTTCGGCCTCATCGCCGGCCCCGACAGCCCGCTGCGGCGCAGCGAGAAGTACCCCCACGACGTGCTCTACGCCGACTCGCTGGCTCCCACCGGAGACGAGGCATGACCACGCTGCGCGGCGCGCGGGTGCAGGGAGCCCGGCTGCTGGTCACCGGGGCCAACCGGGGCATCGGCCTGGCCTTCGTCGAGGAGGCGCTGGCTCGCGGCGCCGCCAAGGTCTACGCCGGCCTGCGCGACCCCGACACCGCCACCGACGAGCTGCTGGCCACCGGTGCGGAGATCGTCCGGCTGGAGGTCACCGACGCCGACGACGTCTCGGCCGCGGCTGCCGAGTGCACCGACGTCAATGTGGTGGTCAACAACGCGGGCTACTTCGGCAACGACCGGCTGATCGAGACCACCGACGAGGCGATCGCCCGGCGGGAGATGGAGGTCAACTACTTCGCTCCGCTGGCCATGATCCGGGCCTTCGCGCCCGTGCTCGCGGCCCAGGGCGGCGGCTCGATCGTCAACGTGCTCTCGGTCGCCGCGATCGCACCGACCGCCTTCATGGGTGGCTACTCCACCTCGAAGGCGGCGACCCTGTGCCTGGGCGGCATCGCCCGGGCCGAGCTGGAGCCCAAGGCCATCACGGTGACCTCGCTGATCGTCGGGTCGGTCGACACCCGGATGGCTGCCCATGTCCAGGGCAGCAAGGAGCAGCCGCGCACCATCGCCGCCGCCGGGCTGCGGGCCATGGAGCGCGGTGAGTGGACCTGTGACACCGACCGGATGGCCGTCGAGTCCCGGGCCCGGCTCGCGCTGGACCCGGTCCGCTGGGAGCGGGCGATGGCCAAGGTGATGCGCTCGACGGCACCACCGAGCACCGGGCGGGTCTGAGGGCGGCCGAAGCGGGAGCGGTCGGCCGAGGGACGGAGCCGCGTCCAGCTCGGCGTGCACGGTCTCCTCGTCGGAGGCCCCCTCCGCGGCCCGCACCACCCGCACGGCGTGGCCGCGCAGCCGCGTCCGGCAGACGTTGCACACCAGCCGCGGGTGGAACGTGCGGCGGCAGTGCAGGTGCTCCAGGCGCATCGCCGGACCGTCCGGGGCGTGGAACCACCGCTGCCCACTCGAGCACCGACGCGACGACCGGGAAGAAGCCGCGGCCCTTGTCGGTCAGGTGGTAGACCGCCCAGTCGGCCCGGCGCGGGTTCGGCGTCTGCACGAACACGCCGATGTCGCAGAACGTGCGCAGGCGCTCGGCCACGATCGTCGGCGGTGCGCCCATCCGCTGCTCGAACTCGCCGAAGCGGGTGGCGCCCATGAACGCCGCGCCCAGCAGGGCCGCCGACCAGCGGTTGCCGATCAGGGCCATCGTCTGGTCGACCAGCTCGACCGGGCGGCTGCCCGTGCGAGCGGCGGCGTGTCGTCGCCGGCGGGATGCTGCGTTTCCACGTGCCGCTGGGGCCGAAGCGGGAGACGATGTCGCGCGGTTCGACCTGCTCGTCACACGCGTCGCAGTGCATCTCCGGCGAGAAGATCGAGCCGCACGTGGTGTGCCGCATGAACGGCAGGTGCTCGCTCGGGTCGTTGACCCAGGTCTGCTCCCAGTCCACGTCGCCAGCAGGATCGGCCACATCGAGCGGCCACGGGCGGTGAGCAGGTAGTCGTGGCGCGGTGGGCGCGAGTTGTAGGCGACGCGCTCCATGATGTCGGCCTCGACCAGCCGGGCCAGCCGGGCGGTGAGCACCGAGCTCGAGATCGGCCCGGCCCGCAGCCACTCGTTGTACTGCGTGATGCCGTGCATGCCCATCTCGACGATCCAGAGCGTCCACTCGTCGCCGACGATCGCGTTGGCCACGGCGATCGCGTTGGGACCACCCGCGTCGAGGACGGTCACTCGGTTCGACGCGGAGTCCCTCTTGAGTTCCACGCCGCGTCCGCCCAAGTCTCGCAGGGGCCGCACCGGCCCAGTGCCCGTCCGCGTCTCTACTTCTCGCCGCCGCGCGGACGAGTGGGTCGACGACGGGGTCCGGGCGCGCCGCCTCGACGCGCAGTCCGTCGCGCAGCTCCCGTTTGAGGATCTTCCCGACCGGGTTGCGGGGGAGTGCGGCCACCAGCTCGAGTCGTTCGGGCCACTTGAACCGCGCGACCTCCTTCTCGCGCAGCACGTCGATCAGCTCCTCGAGCGTCGGGGGTCGGCCGGGCCGCGGCGTGACGAGCGCACACCCGCTCTCCGAGACGCTCGTCGGGCATGCCGACGATGCCGATCTCCGCGACCTTCGGGTCGACGGAGAGCAGTGCCTCGATCTCGGCGGCGGAGATCTTGAAGCCGCCGCGGCTGATCAGGTCCTTGGCCCGGTCGACGTAGACCAGCATGTGCTGGCCCTCGCCGGTGAACTCGAAGATGTCGCCGGTCCGGTAGAAGCCCTGCTCGTCGAACGGGGAGGGGGAGTCACCCCAGTAGCCGGCGATGATCGCGGGCGAGGAGACGCGCAGCTCGCCGGGGTGTCCGGGCTCCTCGATGTCCTCGCCGGTCTCGACGTCCACCAGTCGCGACCGGCTCTCCCGTCCGATGCGGGTACGCCACGGGAACGTCGGATCGCCGGGCCGGGGGAACAGTCGACCGCGATCGGCGGGGTCGGGGACGGTGTCCGGGCAGCCGAACAGGCACAGGCCCTCGTTGGAGCCGAAGAGGTTGAGCACCTCCACGCCGCGGTCGCGCTCCCAGGCCTCGATCATCCAACCGGACAGCGGTGCGGAGCCCGACCCCACGGCACGCAGCGAGGAGATGTCACGTCCGGCGAGGGCGTCGGGCGTGTGCACCAGCGCGTCGAGCACCGCCGGCGGCGCGCAGGTGTAGGTGACCCGTTCGGTCTCGATCTGCCGGACGAGGACCTCGATGTCGAACGGGTGGTGCTGCACCAGCCGGGCGCCGAGCATCAGCCAGGGCAGGAACATCCCGGCCATCCCGCCGGCGTTGACCATCGGGAACGGGTTGAGCAGGACGTCGTCGGCGGTCAGCCTCGGCGTCTCGATCGTGCCGAGCGCGACGGCCTGCCAGTCGCCGTGCGCGCGGGGCACGCCCTTGGGGATGCCTTCGGTGCCCGAGGTCCAGCAGAGCGTCACGCAGTCGTTGGGGTGCCGCTCGAGGTGCTCGACGTAGTCGCGGTACGGCGCGTCGTCGCGGTCGTCGGCCAGCTCGGCGGCGAGGTCGAGCGCACCGTCGGGTCGGTCCTCGCCCCAGGCCAGTACCGAGCGCAGGGTCGGCACGCGCTCGAGCAGGCCGACCGCGGTGCTCGCGAGCCGCGCCTTGTTGGCCCGGGTCACCGTGACGAAGGCCGACAGGCCGGCCATCTCGCCCATCAGCCCGAGCTCGTGCCCGGCGTACTGGATCGGGAACGGGCAGGCGATCGCGCCGAGCGTGGCGGTGGCGAGGTAGGCCATCGCGAGCTCGACGGTGTTGGGGAGCTGGACCCCGACGACGTCGCCCTGCCGTATCCCGGCCCGGTACAGCGCGCGGCTCAGGCGCGCGACCTCGTCGTCGACCTCGTTCCAGGTGAGCCGGCGCGGGGCGCCGTCGGTGATCGCCTCGCGGTTGAGCGGGTCGACCAGCGAGACGCGGTCGCCGAACTCGGCGACCCGGCGGGCGACTGGTCGACCCAGGTGTCGCCGGTCCACCAGCCGTCACGCCGGAACCGGTCGACCTGTTCGTCGGTGTAGAGCCGCATGGTGACTCCTTGCTCGTGCTGGGCGGGCGTCGCCTCAGAGGCTCAGAGGCTCAGAGGCTAGGTGACGCCACAGCTCCTTCATGATCTCGTTGGAGCCGGCCCAGATCTTCGAGACCCGCGCGTCGCGCCAGGCGCGACCGACCCGGTACTCGTTCATGTAGCCGTACCCGCCGTAGAGCTGCACGCAGTGGTCGAGCACGTCGTTCTGGATCTCGGCTGCCCACCACTTCGCCTTGGCCGCGTCGATCGGGGTCAGTTTGCCCTCGGTGTGCGCGAGGATCGCCTGGTCGATGAACGCCTGGGTGACGTCGATCTTGGTGACCAGCTCTGCCGCGAGGAACTTGTTGTGCTGGAAGGACCCGATCGACTGCCCGAACGCCTTGCGTTCCTTGATGTAGTCGATCGTCTCGGTCAGGATCTGCGCGGCCTGCGCGAGGTTGCCGACGGCATTGGCCAGGCGCTCCTGGGGCAGCCAGTTCATCATGTGGATGAAGCCCTTGTTGAGCTCGCCGATCAGGTTCGCGCCCGGGACCCGCACGTCCTCGAAGAAGAGCTCGGCGGTGTCGGACTCGTCCTGCCCGACCTTGTCGAGCTTCCGGCCGCGGCTGAAGCCGGCCATCTCGGCCTCGACAGCGAGCAACGAGATGCCGTGGCCACGCTTGGCCTCGGGGTCGGTGCGGGCGGCGACGACGATCAAATCGGCGGAGTAGCCGTTGGTGATGAAGGTCTTGGAGCCGTTGAGGATCCAGTCGTCCCCGTCGGGTACGGCCGTGGTCTTGAGCGCGGCCAGGTCGGAGCCGCCGGACGGCTCGGTCATGCCGATCGCACACAGGATCTCGCCGGTCACGAACTTCGGCAGCCAGCGTTCGCGCTGCTCCTCGGTCGTGAGCTCGACCAGGTAGGGCGCCACGATGTCGGCGTGGATGCTGTGGCACGAGCCCAGCGCCATCGACACCTTGCCGAGCTCCTCGGCGAGCACCGTGTTGTAGCGGAAGTCGCCCGCCTCGGACCCGCCGTACTGCTCGGGAATCTCCAAGCCCAGCAGACCTGCCTCGCCGAATGCCCGCCACACCTCACGGGGGAACTGCTTGGCAGCGACGTACTTGTCCCAACTGGGGATGACCTCACGCTCGAGGAAACTGCGAACAGAGTCGCGGAAGGATTCGTGGTCGGCGTCGTACAAGGCTCGTTTCATGTCGCATAGCCTAGGCCCCGACGCAGGGATCTCGATACGCCGCCGCTCGTTCCTCGCGACGGCACTCGATCAGCCTGCCGCTGGTTTTTCGCGGCGGGGCCGGGTCGGCCTGCCGCTGGTCGAGTAGCGCCGAGGGACGAGGCGCGTATCGAGACGCCGGCCGGACGCGAGGCGCCGAAGTCGAGGACTTCTCCTACAGACCTACAGCCAGGCGCGCAACCGGTCGAGGGCCTCGGCGATCTCCTCGGGTCGGCCGGCGAAAGACAGCCGGACGAAGTGGCCGCCCTCAGCGGTGTCGAAGTCGATGCCTGGAGCGGTCGCTACGCCGGTCTCGGCGAGCAGTCGCCGGCACCAGGTCATCGAGTCGTCGGTGAGGTGCCCGATGTCGGCGTACACGTAGAAGGCGCCGTCGGCGGGGGCGAGGCGATCGATGCCGAGCCGTGGCAGACCGTCGAGCAACAGCCGTCGGTTCTCGGCGTACCGTGCGACGTTCGTGTCGCACTCCGCGTAGGAAGCGTCGTCGAAGGCGGCGATCGCGGCCCGCTGGGAGAGCACGGGCGCGCAGATCGTGAAGTTCCCGGCGAGTACGTCGACCGCGCGCTTGAGGCGGTCGGGGACCAGCATCCAGCCGATCCGCCAGCCGGTCATGCAGAAGTACTTCGAGAACGAGTCGAACACCACCGCCTCGCGGCTGGTCGCCCACGCCGACGATCCGCGTCCCGGCCCGGTGGTGCCGTAGGTGATGCCGTGGTAGATCTCGTCGCTGACCAACTGCACACCGTTGGTTTCGCACCACGTCGCCAGCGCGGCCAATTCCGCCGGCAGCAACATCGTGCCGGTGGGGTTCGCGGGGGACGCGACGATCAAGCCCTGTACCGGACGATCCAGGGATTCGAGCATCTCGACCGTCGGCTGGAAGCGATGCTCGGGCCCGGTAGGCAACTCGACCACCTCACAGCCCAAGGCGGTCAAGACGTTGCGGTAGCAGGGATAGCCGGGCCGGGCGATCGCAACCCGGTCGCCGGCCTCGAACGCGGCAAGGAAGGCCAGCAGGAAGCCGCCGCTGGACCCGGTCGTGACGACCACGTCCTCGGGCGAGATCTCGATGTCGTGGAAGCGCCGGTGGTGTCCGGCAATCGCCTCCCGCAGCTCCGGGATGCCCAACGCCACGGAATAGCCGAGGAGGTCGGACTCGAGTGCCTGGGCCGCTGCCCGGCGCACCGTTGCCGGAGCGGGGGTGGACGGCTGACCCGCGACCAGGTTCAGCAGGTCGCCGTGCGACGCGGCGTATCGGTCGGCCGCCGCGAACAGGTCCATAACGTGGAACGGCGGCACGGCGGCGCGTGTCGCAACGGTCATGCGCGAGTCGAATCCGGTCACCCCGCCAGGCTATCCAGCGCGCCTGCGCACATAGACTACGAGTCGGCCCCCGACGAAAGCCGAGGCGACCCGTGCACTTCGACGTCCACCAGCTCGACATGGCGCTGCTGGTGGGCGCCGCCGTGACGCTGGTGGCGATCCTTGCGGTGCGGGTCACCGTTGCCGCCGGTTTCCCCTCGCTGCTCATCTACCTGCTGATGGGCGTCCTCATGGGCGAAGCGGGTCTGGGCATCGGATTCGAGAACGCCAGTGCCGCGCACGCGCTGGGCTTCGGCGCTCTCGTGGTGATCCTGGCCGAAGGTGGTCTGACCACCAACTGGAAGGAGATCCGGCCCTCGATGCCTACCGGCGTCGCGTTCGCGACGCTCGGGGTCGGGGTGGGGGTTGCGGTCGTCGCGCTCGGATCGCATTACGTGCTGGGGCTTTCCTGGCAGATCTCGGTGCTGCTCGCCGCGGTGACGGCGCCGACCGACGCGGCCGCGGTGTTCTCGATCCTGCGGCAGGTGCCGCTGCCGCGCCGGCTGAGCGGTGCCCTCGAGGCGGAGTCGGGTCTCAACGACGCACCGACGGTGATCCTGGTGACCGTGGTCAGCTCGGGCACGGCGCTCGACCACGGCGTGCTCGCCCTGCTCGGCCTGATCGTCTACGAACTGGTGTTCGGTACCGGGGTCGGGCTGCTCGTCGGCCTGGCCGGTGGCTGGGTGCTGCGACGCGCCGCGCTCCCTGCCGCGGGTCTCTATCCGCTCGCGGTCGTCACCATGTGTGCACTCGCGTACGGTGGCGCGGCCTTCATCCATACCTCGGGTTTCGCGGCGGTCTACTGCGCTGCCCTGGTGCTCGGCAACACCGAGCTGCCGCACCGGGCGGCGACCCGGTCGTTCGTCGAGGGCTTCGCCTGGCTGGCCCAGATCGGGCTGTTCATCATGCTCGGCCTGCTCGCCTCACCCGGCCGGCTGAGCTGGACGGTGCTCGGCGAAGCCGTCGCCGCCGGCTTCCTGCTGACCTTCGTGGCCAGGCCCCTGTCCGTTGCGGCCTGTGCCTGGGTCGGCCGATTCAACCTGCGAGAACAGGCGTTCATGTCGTGGGCTGGGCTGCGGGGTGCCGTGCCGATCGTGCTCGCGACGATCCCGCTCGCCGGGCATGTGCACGGCTCCGAGCGACTCTTCGACATCGTCTTCGTGATGACTGTCATCTACACGCTCCTGACCGGCCCGACCATGCCCTGGATCGCCCGGAGGCTCGGTGTCACCGTGCCCTACGAGCCACGTGACGTGGAAGTCGACGCGGCGCCGCTGGAGCGGATCGCCGCCGACCTGCTGCAGGTCCACGTCACCGAGAAGTCGCGCATCCACGGTGTCGAGGTGTCCGAGCTACGGCTGCCCCGCGGCGCTTCGGTGTCCTTGGTGGTGCGCGCTGGGGAGACGATGGTGCCCGATCAGCGCACCGTGCTCCGCCACGGTGACGACCTGCTCGTGGTCACCCCACGCCGGCTACGTGAGCAGACCGAGGCACGGCTGCGGGCCGTTTCGTTGCGGGGTCGGCTCGCCCAGTGGAAGCGCGAGCCTTAGGTCTCGATACGCGCCTCGCGAGCTCGGCGCACTGGACCACCGGCCGCTGCATGCTTTGTGGGGTCGGCGCACTGGACCACCGGCCGCTGGTCGAGTGCCGTCGTGAGGAACGAGCGACGGCGTATCGAGACCTCGGTGCCGTGCCAGCTCGGCGTCCATCGCAGACCGTGTTCCGGCCGGGTACGGCCCGGGCCGGGTCTGTTTCGCGGTGCCGCGCCAAGAGATTGGTCACAGACGACATGGTTTCCGCCGAGAATCGTGTCGTCTATGACCAATCTTCCTCGGGCGCGATACCTGCAGCCCTCCTTGCCAGGCCAACCAACCTTGCCAGGCCAACCAACATGGCAGGGCGCTGCGGCCTCACGTGATGGAGATGCGCAGCCGGATTGCGCCAGCTCGACGGCTTTCAGCAGACCGGTTGGGTCGCGGGCGACTTGAGCCGGTTCGGTGCCTTCACGAAGCCGGGGAAGCCGGTGCCGACCACGACGTTGATGCCGGGCGCGAGATCTTTGCCCTCGCGGATCACCGTGTGCTTGCCGAACTGGAGGGCCACCAGTTTCGCCTCGGTGCTGGTCGGGTCCTGGGTCCAGACCTGCACCTTCGCGACCTTCGTGCCCGAGGGGGCGTTGCCGGCGATGCCCAGACTAAAGCCGCGTTCGCCGAGCGTGTTGAGTGTCGTGGTCGCGAGACCGGAGCGAGTGCCGGCGTTGAACACGTTGACCCGGATGCTGCGGGCGAGCACCGGCTTGCCCTGCTTGGGCTTGTCGTCGCAGGAGGCGTGCATCGTCGGGCTGTCGGTCGCGGTGGTATCGCTATCCTCGCCGGGGAGCGGCTGGAAGAGCGCCGCGAGGCCGACCACGCCGAACAGGGCCGTGATCGCACCCAGCACCGCCATGGTGACGAGGGTCGCCAGCTTTCGGTTCGGCGCTTGCTCAGCCAAGCTCGTACACCCGGGCGTGGAGGACCTGACGCTGATGCAGAGCCGCACGCAGAGCCCGGTGCAGGCCGTCTTCGAGATAGATCTCGCCGCGCCACTCGACGCAGTGCGCGAACAAGTCACCGTAGAAGGTGGAGTCCTCGTCGAGCAGAGTGTCCAGATGCAAGGTGTCCTTGGTGGTGACCAACTCGTCGAGCCGCACCTGGCGGGGAGGCAGCATCGCCCAGTCGCGCGGGCTGAGCCCGTGCTCCGGGTACGGCCGGCCGTCGCCGATGCGCTTGAAGATCACGTGACCACCCTAACCAGGCTGAGCTCCCGCCAGTAGGCCATGCCTGCTGCGCGACGCCCCGGCGGCGCCTCGCTTTCGTTGTCGTCGGTCGAGGGGCCATTCGATTGCGGCGCCCCGCCTTCTCTTCCCATGCCTTGCGATGCATCCACCGGATGCGCCGCTCGCGACGACAGCGCCTCCTGGCGAAAGCTCTCTGCTGTCCCTCGATATGACGTTCGTGATCCCCGGTAGGTTGCACCCATGACCAGTAGTGATGAGTTGGTGGAGAACGTTCGGGCCGGGTACGCCTTCGAAGGGCCGGCGCTGGAACTCGGTGGACTGATGATCGACGCCGACAACCTGTCCGACGTACACGTGAAGATTCCGCTGGGGATGCTCAACCGGCACGGGCTAGTGGCCGGCGCGACCGGCACCGGCAAGACCAAGACGCTGCAACTGATGGCTGAGCAGCTGTCGGCCGCCGGCGTACCCGTCTTCGCTGCCGACGTCAAGGGCGACCTGTCGGGGCTCTCGGCCCCGGGCCAGGCCAGCGACAAGCTCACCGCGCGTACGGCGTCGGTCGGGCAGCAGTGGGAGGCGAAGGGCTTCCCGGTGGAGTACTTCGCGCTCGGCGGCGTCGGCACCGGTATCAACCTGCGGGCCACCATGACCGCGTTCGGCCCGGTGCTGTTGTCGAAGGTGCTCGGCCTCAACCAGACCCAGGAGAGCTCGCTGGGACTGGTGTTCCACTACGCCGACCAAGCGGGCCTTCCGCTGCTGGATCTCAAGGACCTACGGGCGGTCGTGAACTATCTGGTGTCCGACGAGGGCAAAGCCGACCTCAAAGAGCTCGGTGGGCTCTCCTCGGCGACCGCGGGGGTGATCCTGCGCGAGCTCATCACGTTCGCCGACCAGGGGGCCGACGCGTTCTTCGGGGAGCCGGAGTTCGAGACCAAGGATCTGCTGCGCACCACACCTGACGGGAAGGGGTTGATCTCGCTCGTCGAGCTGCCCAACCTCCAGGACCGGCCGGCGGTCTTCTCGACGTTCCTGATGTGGCTGCTGGCCGACCTGTTCAACGACCTGCCGGAGGTTGGCGACCCCGACAAGCCGTCGCTGGTGTTCTTCTTCGACGAGGCGCACCTGTTGTTCAAGGACGCGTCCAAGGAGTTCCTCGGCCAGATCACCCAGACGGTGCGGCTGATCCGCTCCAAGGGCGTCGGGGTGTTCTTCGTGACCCAGTCGCCCACCGACGTACCCGACGACGTGCTCGCCCAGCTCGGGTCACGTGTCCAGCACCAGCTGCGGGCCGCGACGCCCAACGACGCAAAGGCGCTCAAGGCGACCGTCAACACCTACCCGATCTCCGACTACGACGACCTCGGCAAGGTGATCCTCTCGCTCGGGATCGGCGAGGCGATCGTCACCGTGATGAACGAGCGCGGCGCGCCGACGCCGGTCGCCTGGACCCGGCTGCGTGCGCCGGAGTCGCTGATGGGACCGGCCGACCCGACGGTCACGCAGGCCGCGGTCGCTGCCTCACCGCTCTACGCGAAGTACCACGAGGTCATCGACCGCGACTCCGCCCAGGAGCGACTGGCCGCCAAGCTCGAGGCCGGTGCCGCGGCCACGAAGGCCGAAGCAGCTGAGAAGGAGGCGGCCGGCCAAGGAACCGGGACTGGCGAGAAGCTGCCGTACCCGAAGAAGACGTCGACCAAGACCAGCTCCAAGAAGAAGGAGAAGTCGATGGTCGAGCAGGTGATGGGCTCCTCGGCGACCAAGGAGTTCTTCCGGACGGCCGCCCGCGAGATCTCCCGCAGCATCTTCGGCACCGGCCGGCGGCGTTAGAAACCGACGGTCGCTCCGACGCAAAGGCACCCCCGGAGCCGGGGGTGCCTTTGTTTCACTCGGGCAGGGGTGCGGGTCCGCCCGAGGAGCCTTGTGATCCGCGGTTGGGTCAGGCCGACCAGCGCAGCGTCTCGGCGAGCTGGTCTGCCGGCGCGTACACGCCGCGGAGCTCTTCGCGGCTCTCCAGCAGTTCGAAGACGCCACGGGTGCAACGGATGTCGCGGGGCTCGCTCTGGCGGGCCTCCTGGCTGGGCGTACGCCGAGCTCTGGCGGCAGAGCGGTCGAGGATGGAGGTTGGCTCGGGGGTGGCGGCCATGGTGTTCTCCCCTTCGTTTCGGTGGGTCGTTTCGCGGTGATCCCGATATTTCCAGCCGCGATCGACGGGTAGATGGACGCGACGTTACGAGACTGCTACGCGCGACTTGAGGTGGATCACACCCGGTTTCTCGCCGCTGTTTCGTCCTGGTCGCCTGTCCACATGGAAATGCACAGGTCCAGACCGAAGCGTGTGGATGCACGGTCCAGACTGGGGATTGGGCACCGACTTCTGTGGATGTTCCTGTGAGTTTCCTGCGTGCCCTTGCCTTCGGGTTGCCGAGACCGATAGACATGTCCCACGCAATCCCGCAAGGGAGCGCGGATCGAACGAGGAAGTTGGTCCATCTGGCGGGGTAACCCGCCACGGTTGCTCGGTGACGGAGTAGCCGGGGCCAGCGGAGACGTTCGGTCGACCGGAAGCGTCACACCTCTGGTCGTTCGAAGGGCCCGCGGGACTCATACTCTCGTCGGGCCCTTCACCCTTTCCTGCGGCGTGCGGTTCTTGATCGCGGCAAGAACAAGAGGCCCCCCACGCACCCGATAGAGCTCACCTGCCCTTGCTGCCTTCCGGCCCTGGGGGATTCAGCGAGATACCGCCGCATGGGGGGTTGGCCAGAGTCTATGTGATGAGCCGATTTCTGTGCCGAGCCGGTTCGCCGGTATCGTCTCCGGCGGAGGATTCGCCTAGAGGCCTATGGCGCTCGCTTGGAAAGCGGGTTGGGTTCACGCCCTCGCGGGTTCGAATCCCGCATCCTCCGCCATAAGGGCCTTATTCCAACCGTGAGGGTCGTTGACCTTCACGGTTGGGATGAGTCCGCACAATCGGACGGTCGTCCCGGCGCCGTCGAGGCACCTTGTGGGCGTCCTGGACGTGGGCGGCTCAAATTGCACCATCTGAGGACGTTCTCGTTGGGGTCGAAGACCATGCCGATAATCGGGACGGTCAATGATCGCCAGTATTCCCAGTCGACCACCGTTGCCGGAATGATCCAGCGTCCCTTCCGGAAGTGCGATGGACCGCTCTTGACCTGCACCCCGACGATGCCGCCGGTGATCTGACCATCCCGCGCCAGATCGACGTTTAGGTCACGACCGTAGTCAGCGCGTCCGTCAACCTCGCCCACGACGAGGCCGTGGCGTTCGAGGATCCCCAGGGCAGCGTTGACCCCCAGCGCTCGGACACATGCCCGACACGGAGTTTCTTGCGCGGAGGCGCAGGGTCAGCAGTCGTCACAGGCAAGACGCTACGCCGTGCCTGGCGACAGCGAGCATGCTCGCGCGACTCGAAGTGTGCCTGGGTTGAGTCAGGCGCCGGCTCGAAGCAGCCGCGCCACCTTCTCCGCAGTCTCCTTCGCAGAGCCGGGATTCTGTCCGGTGACAAGGTTGCCGTCGGTGACGGCGTACGACACGAAGGGCAACTTGGCCTTCTCGTAGAGAGCCCCACGCTCCTTCGCCCTCGCTTCGGCGTTGTAGGGCACTAGTTTGTCCACGCGAGCGAGTACTTCCTCAGTCCACGCGAAGCCGGTCATCCGCTTGCCAGCGATGAGATAACTCCCATCGGAGAGCTTGGTGTTGAGCAGCCCGCAGTAGCCGTGGCAGACCGAGGACACGATGCCGCCGCGCTCATAGATCTCGCGGGTAATCCGCTGGAGCCCCTCGCTGTCGGGGAAGTCGTACATGACCGCGTGGCCACCCGTGAAGTAGATGGCGTCGTAGTCAGTGGAGTCGATCTCATCGGGACTCTTGGTGCTCGCAAGGAGCGCCATCTTGGAAGGGTCGGCACGCCACGCCTTGGCGGTCCTGTCGTAGTTGGGGAACTTCAGCGCGCGTGGCTCCAGGGGCACCTTGCCACCGCCAGGGCTGACGAGGGTCTGCTCGAAGCCAGCCTCCTCGAACACGTGCCAGGCGTGGGTGAGCTCCGAGAGCCACAGACCCGTCGGGTGATCCGCGTCGTCGTAGTGCGCGACGTTCGTGACGACGTTGAGAATCCGCTTACTCACAGGGGCTCCGTGTTGCTTTCATCTGGCTTTCTCCGCTTACTTCTTACTCAATTTTCGCACTCCCGCGAGCGTTTTCGCGTTGTGGAATGCGCAACGACCTGTCCACGGCTGTCGCGCACCCTTACGGCACCGCGATGGTCGACACAGCGAGGAAGCGGACGCTGCGGTCGGTCGGCCTCATCCTTGTCGGCGAGTTCACCCGCGCAACCTCGCGGCGACCGTCTGACGCGTGATGCCGTACCTCTGTCCCAACGCCTTGAGCGTCCAGCCCTCAGCGCGGAGCGCGGACATCTCCTCGAGCGCGTGTGGGTCAACGAATCCCTGCGGACGAACCTCGATCCCCGCCTCCTTCAGGCGAGCAAGCACAGTGTTCTCGGCGATCCCGTACTTCCGGGACAAGAGCACGCATCCCATACCAGCGGCGTAGTCCGCGACCATGGCGTCCAGGTCGGTCGCCAGGATCCGTCGGACGCGAGTTGCGCCCACAAGCCTCGGTCGCGCCCACGGCTCGTCACGAGTCTCCGCCGCAGCCCGGTCCCGGAGGGCGCCGATACCCGCCCCTACGGCGCCGTGGTTGGAATACCGTCCCAGTACCTCCGCCATGAGGCGCCCTACCCCTGTGGGACCGAGTTTGGATCAGGTCCCAGTACCTCCGCCAAATGTGTGACGTTCACGGCTTTCAGCGTCGGAGGGTCCCGGTACGGTCCGGCGCGTGAGAGATGACGGCGTCGGGATCACTCTGCCTGGTGGTGAGCCCTTGCCTTTGCGCCCCAGCGAGCTGCCAACTCTCTCGGAGAGTGACCGGCTACATGTTCTCTGGGGCGACGCGGTCGGTGGCTGCGATTTGTGGGGCACGCGGGAGCCGGACGTCACTGAGTTCCCGGAGCGTTGGGACGGCGGACATGTTCTTGCGGTGATCGACCGCGCGCTGTCCGACCCAACCTATGCTCGGTACGACGAGTTCAAGCAGCATCTCCACCTATATCGACTGGAGGACGAAGTTGTCACTTTGGCTGTTCTCCACCACGACAGCGGTGCCTATTTCGAGGCGCTCCTCGACCTCGTGCTTAGCGCCGCCCGACAGGGCGTACCCGTCCCAGCCGATCTGCGAGCCGACATCCTCGCGGCGGTCGAGGGCCTTCCCGAGCGTGCCGCCGGGGATGTCGCTCGCATTCGTGAAGCGTTGGCAGCAACGCACGCCTCTGTCTGAGGCCGCCTCCGCATCAGCAGAAGTGTCGGCGGTGTGGTCTAGGTTCGAAGCCATGACGACTCTTACGGACCGGCCCAACACCGCACTGCTGGTGATCGACGTCCAGAACGGGGTGATGGAAGGTTCCTACGACCGGGACGGGGTCGTCGGCCGGATCGGGGAGGCGGTCGGCAAGGCACGTGGGGCGGGCGTACCCGTCGTCTGGATCCAGCACAGCAGTGAGAACCTCGTGGAGGGTACGCCGGCATGGGAGTACGTCCCAGAATTGGTACGCGCCGAGGGCGAGCCGCTGATCGCCAAGCGCTGGGGCGACTCGTTCGAGGAGACCGACCTCGAGCAGGTGCTCGCCGAGCGCGGGGTGGGCAGCCTGGTGGTGACCGGAGCGCAGACCGACGAGTGCGTGCGGTCGACGCTGCACGGCGCGATCACGCGAGGGTACGACGCACTTCTGGTCGGCGACGCCCACACGACCGAAGACACCTCCGCCTACGGGGCGCCGCCGCCGGACAAGGTGATCGCACACACCAACCTGTACTGGCAATACCACACCGCGCCGGGACGTACCGCTGGCACGACCACGGTGGCAGACCTCGACTTCGGGTGACGTGCCCCAGCCGGAGCCGTGGGCGTCGAAGTCGCGGACTCCTCTTACAGACCTTGCCCGGTGCATGGTGTCGGTGTGCCCGGTTAGGGTTCAGGCGTGGAAGAACCTTTGGCGCTCTACCGGCGTTACCGGCCGCAGTCGTTCGGTGAGGTGATCGGTCAGGAGCACGTCACCGAGCCGCTCCGGGCTGCGCTGCGCAACGGCCGGGTCAACCACGCCTACCTGTTCTCCGGCCCGCGTGGCTGCGGCAAGACCACCAGTGCCCGCATCCTGGCGCGAGCACTCAACTGCGAGCAGGGCCCCACCGACGAGCCGTGCGGCGAGTGCCCGTCCTGTGTCGACCTGGGCCGCGGGGGCAGCGGGTCGATCGACGTCATCGAGATGGACGCGGCATCCCATGGTGGCGTCGACGCGTCGCGTGACCTGCGGGAGAAGGCGATGTTCGCCCCGGTCAGCAGCCGGTTCAAGGTCTACATCATCGATGAGGCCCACATGGTCACCACGGCGGGCTTCAACGCTCTGCTCAAGGTAGTCGAGGAGCCACCACCACACGTGAAGTTCATCTTCGCGACTACCGAGCCCGACAAGGTCATCGGCACCATCCGGTCCCGCACCCACCACTACCCGTTCCGGCTGATCCCGCCGCGGCTGATGAGCGAATACGTCGCCGACCTCTGCGCCCGGGAGAGCGTGCAGATCGAGCCCGCGGCACTGCCTTTGGTCGTACGCGCGGGTGCCGGTTCGGCGCGTGACACGCTGTCGGTGCTCGACCAGCTCATTGGCGGTTCCGAGGCTGACCAGGTGACCTACGCGCTCGCTGCCGGCCTCTTGGGCTTCACGCCCGACAGCCTGCTCGACGACGTGGTCGATGCGCTCGCGGCACACGACGGCGCGTCCGCGTTCGGCGCGATCAACACCGTGATCGAGTCGGGCCAGGACCCCCGCCGTTTCACCGAGGACCTACTACGACGGCTGCGCGACCTGGTGATCGTCGCGGCCGTGCCCGAGGCGACCTCCAGCGGGCTGATCGACGTCCCCGCCGATCTCGCCGAGCGGCTCAAGGGACAGGCGCAGCGGTTCGGGCAGGCCGAGCTCTCGCGTGCCGCGGACATCGTGGCCGCGGGGCTGGTCGAGCTGAAGGGCTCCACCGCCCCGCGGCTGATGCTCGAGCTGATCGTCGCCCGAGTGCTGCTCCCGGGCGCGGACGACTCCGCGAGCGGGTTCCATGCCAGGCTCGACCGGATCGAGCGGCGCCTGTCGATCGGCGATCCGGTCGCTGTGCCGCAACAGGCGGCCCCGGTGCAGCAGACCCCGGCTCGGCAGGCACCACCGACCCAGGCACCACCGACCCAGGCACCGCCGGCACAAGCGACCCCGCCGCAGCCGGCACCGGTCGAACCGCGTCCGGTCGAGCCGCCCGCGTCGGCGGCGCCCGAGCCCGAGAGCGATCCCACGAGTGGACCCGGTGTACGCGCGGCCGAGGAGCCGCCGTTTGAGCCGGAGCCGGAACCCGAGTCGGCGGCTCCGACAGCGGCAGCGGCTCCAAGCCTCGGCTTGGTGGACCTCCGGCGGCTCTGGCCCGAGGTACTGGAGGCGACCAAGGGTCACCGGCGGATGACCTGGATCCTGCTCAGCCAGCACGCCCAGGTCGTCGCGGTCGACGCCACCACCCTCACGGTCGGCTTCAACAATCCCCATGCGCTGCAGTCGTTCACCTCCGGCGGCAACGACGAGATCCTGCGCCGGGTGATCATCGACAAGATCGGGCCGGCCTACCGGATTGACGCGATCGTCGACCCGGCAGCCGAGCCCGGCGCGGTGCCGACGCGAGTGACCCGCCCGGCCGTGCCCGACGTACCCGCGACGGCTCCTGCCGCGCACCAGCCCGACAACCGGGGGGCCGGTCTGGGCCGGCCTGTTGTCGAGCCGGCCCCGGCACCGGCCGACGACGCGCCGCCGGCCTGGGTCGGTGAACCCGACGACGCGGTCGACCGCGACGACCCCGACGCCGACGATGCCGGGATGACCCACACCGAGCTGATCGAGCGCGAGCTCGGCGGCAGCGTGATCGAGGAGACGATCCATGAATGACGACCCGGCCATGAGTGACACACCCGCCGAGAACCCGCTGGAAGCCGCCCTCGGCGGGTTCGACCTCAACTCCCTGCTCCAGCAAGCCCAGGCGATGCAGGAGCAGATGGTCGCCGCGTCCCAGGAGCTCGCCGAGGCAGAGGTCGAGGGGACGGTCGCCGACGGTCTCGTCACGGTGACTGTCAACGGCACCGGTGAGCTGAAGCGGGTCAAGATCCGCGCCGGCTCCTTCGACCCCGACGACACCGAGGATCTCGAAGACCTGATCGTCGCCGCCTACCGCGACGCGAAGTCACGGGCCGACGCCGAAGCCGCGAGCAAGCTCGGCCCCCTCGCCGGCGGGCTCCCCGGTGGGATGCCGGACATCGGAGGCGGCGGCGGTCTGCCGCTCGGTTTCTGACGATGTACGAAGGCATCGTCCAAGACCTCATCGACGAGCTCGGCCGGCTCCCCGGGGTCGGCCCGAAGTCGGCCCAGCGCATCGCGTTCTACCTGCTCCAGGCCGAGCCGGCCGACGTACGCCGCCTCGCGCAGGTGCTCGTGGAGGTCAAGGAGAAGGTCAGGTTCTGCGTGGTCTGCGGGAACGTCTCCGAGGAGGAGGTGTGCCGCATCTGCCGCGACCCGCGACGCGACCCGACCAGTCTGTGCGTGGTCGAGGAGAGCAAGGACGTCGTGGCGATCGAGCGCACCCGCGAGTTCAAGGGCCGCTACCACGTGCTCGGCGGAGCGATCTCGCCGATCGAAGGCATCGGCCCCGACCAGTTGCGGATCAAAGAGCTGGTCACCCGGCTGGCCGACGGCACCATCACCGAGGTGATCATCGCGACCGACCCCAACCTCGAGGGGGAGGCGACTGCGACCTACCTCACGCGACAGTTGTCGCCCCTCGGGTTGCGCGTCACGCGATTGGCGAGTGGACTTCCGGTAGGCGGTGACCTCGAGTACGCCGACGAGGTCACCCTGGGCAGGGCATTCGAGGGAAGGAGAGCGGTCGATGACTGAATCGGCAGCGGCGCAGAATCCCACGGACATCGACGACTTCGCGCAAGCGATCGCCGACCAGATCGAGTCGTTCCTCCTGGCGCTGCGCGAGATCGCGACCGGTGAGGAGCCGGGCAGCTCGATCTCCCTGCTGTTGCTCGAAGTCAGTCAAGTGCTGCTCGCGGGCGGGCGGCTGGGCGTACACGAGGACTTCCAGCCGGACGAGGAGTACGAGCCCGACCCGGGGCCGGACCCGGATCTCGACGCGTTGCGGCTGCGGCTGGCGATGCTGCTGGAGAGCGTCGACGCCTACACCGAGGTGTTCGACCCCTATATCGATCCGCCCGAGCTCGTCTCCAGCCTGCTCTCCGACGATCTCACCAGCATCGCCTCCGCCCTCGCCCACGGTTTGCGCCACTATCGTGGCGGTCGCATCGACGAGGCGCTGTGGTGGTGGCAGTTCTCCTACGTCTCGTCGTGGGGGCCGGAGGCGAGCGCGGTGCTCCGCGCACTGCAGTCGGTCGTCTCCCACGACCGCCTCGACGCCGACTTCGCCTCCGAGGCCGACCAGGTGGAGGCCGCCGAGGAGATGCTCGGCACCGAAGATCTTTCGGTCTCCTGAGCACCCGCCGTCCAGCCATGCGGTGAAACCTGGTCGGCAGCGCACAGCACAGACAGTAGAATCTCCTCGTTGAAGGACGTTCCGCGCCAGGCTCCGCCAGTGGCGCACCACCCCGACGAAGGAGCATCGTGGGCATTGTCGTGCAGAAGTACGGCGGGTCGTCCGTCGCGGATGCCGACGGGATCAAGCGGGTCGCCCAGCGCATCATCGCCGCCAAGAAGGCCGGACACGACGTGGTCGTGGTCGTCTCCGCGATGGGTGACACCACCGACGAGCTGATCGACCTCGCCGAGCAGGTCTCGCCGCTGCCCCCGCCGCGCGAGCTCGACATGCTGCTCACCGCCGGCGAGCGCATCTCGATGGCGCTGCTGGCGATGGCGGTCGGCAACCTCGGCTTCGAAGCACGCTCGTTCACCGGCAGCCAGGCCGGCGTGATCACCGACGGGTCGCACGGCAAGGCCAAGATCATCGACGTCACTCCCGGCCGGATCGAGAAGGCGCTCGGTGAGGGCGCGATCGCGATCGTCGCCGGCTTCCAGGGCGTCAGCCAGGACAGCAAGGACATCACCACGCTGGGCCGGGGTGGCTCTGACACCACCGCCGTCGCGCTCGCGGCAGCGCTGAACGCCGAGGTGTGCGAGATCTACTCCGACGTCGACGGCGTCTTCACCGCGGACCCGCGCATTGTCGCGTCGGCACGCAAGCGTGACTGGGTGTCGTACGAGGAGATGCTGGAGATGGCTGCCTGCGGCGCCAAGATCCTGCACCTGCGCTGTGTCGAGTACGCCCGCCGATTCAACCTCCCGATCCACGTGCGGTCCTCGTTCAGCACGCTCCCGGGCACCTGGATCTCCGAGACAAACCCAACCGAATCCGAGGAAGCACCCATGGAACAGGCCATCATCGCCGGCGTCGCACACGACCGCAGCGAGGCCAAGGTCACCGTCGTCGGCGTACCCGACAAGGTCGGTGAGGCCGCCCGCATCTTCGAGTGCCTGGCCGAGACCGGCGCCAACCTCGACATGATCGTGCAGAACGTCTCCGCGGCCGCGACGAACCTCACCGACATCTCGTTCACGCTGCCGCGGGCCGACGGGCAGCGCGCGATCACCGCGCTGGCCAAGATCAAGGACGAGGTCGGGTACGACTCGCTGCTCTACGACGACCAGATCGGCAAGGTCTCGCTGATCGGCGCCGGCATGCGCTCCCACCCGGGCATCACCGCGAGATTCTTCTCCGCGCTCGCCTCGGCGGGGGTCAACATCGGCATGATCTCGACGTCTGAGATCCGCATCTCGGTGGTCGTCGACGAGGCCCAGGTGGATGCCGCCGTGCAGGCCACCCACACCGCGTTCGACCTCGACAGCGACCAGGTCGAGGCAGTCGTGTACGGGGGGAGCGGACGATGAACGCCAGCTGTCCGCAACGGGGGCGTTGGTCGAGCCAGCGAGCTTACGAGCGACGGTCGAGACCCGGAGGCACCGGCCGATGAGTAGGCCCGTCAACCTCGGCATCGTCGGCGCCACCGGACAGGTCGGCGTCGTCGTCCGCGAGATCCTCGAGCAGCGCGACTTCCCACTCGCCGACGTGCGGTTCTTCGCTTCGGCGCGCTCGGCCGGCAAGACCTTGGAGTTCGCCGGCCGTACGATCACCGTCGAGGACGCCGCGACCGCGGACCCCAGCGGTCTCGACATCGCGATCTTCTCCGCCGGCGGCGGCACCTCGCGCGAACTCGCACCCAAGTTCGCCGCTGCGGGCGTGACCGTCATCGACAACTCTTCGGCTTGGCGGATGGACCCCGATGTCCCGCTCGTGGTCGCGGAGGTCAACCCCGACGCGCTCGACGAGGCACGCAAGGGGATCATCGCCAACCCCAACTGCACCACGATGGCCGCGATGCCCGTACTCAAGCCGTTGCACGACGAGGCCGGGCTGGTCCGGCTGGTCGCCAGCACCTACCAGGCCGTCTCCGGCGCCGGGATCGCGGGCGTCGCCGAGCTTGCCGGCCAGGCCGAGGCGTACGCCGACCCGGCCGCTCTCGCGTTCGGGCTCGGCTCCCAGCAGGCACCGGCTCCGGCGAAGTTCGCCAAGCCGATCGCCTTCAACGTGCTGCCGCTCGCCGGCTCGATCGTCGATGACGGCACCGCAGAGACCGACGAGGAGCAGAAGCTCCGCAACGAATCCCGCAAGATCCTCGGCATCCCGGAGCTCCGGGTCTCGGGCACGTGCGTTCGGGTTCCGGTGTTCACCGGTCACTCGCTGTCGATCAATGCCGAGTTTGCCCGGCCGCTGTCGGCCAAGCGCGCCACCGAGATCCTCGGTGACGCGCCCGGCGTCCAGCTCAGCGACGTACCGACTCCTCTGGAGGCTGCCGGCCAGGACCCGTCGTACGTCGGACGGATCCGGCAGGACGCCGGCGTCGACGACGAGCGCGGCCTGGCGTTGTTCATCAGCAACGACAACCTCCGCAAGGGTGCCGCGCTCAACACGGTCCAGCTCGCCGAGCTCGTCGCTGGCCGCCTGGCCTGATCGTCCGCCCGGTGGCAGAAACGGGCTGCCTGCCGCACCGCCTTGCCGGATTGTGGCCGATGGTGACTGTTCTAGCTGGCTTGTGGCCGATGCGGACAGCTTTTGAACCGATATCGATGTCACGATCGGCCACAAGTCAGCGATCGATGTCACGATCGGCCACAATCCAGCCTGAGCCACCGTCAGCTCGAGCCACGCGCGGTGCCAGCCACCGTCAGCCGCGGCCGGGCTCGACCCTGAGGTCACCCTGAGCAGGGCGGGTATTCTCTGCCAGAACGCCCTGATCGACCCCCTGTTTGGAGTCCTCGTGTCGCATTTTCGCCAGCTCGGGCTGGCCGCCGTACTCGTGCTCGTCCTCGCGCTCACCAGCGTGAGCCTGACCTCCGCCGAGGCGGCGAAGAAGTCGCTGCCGACGGCCAAGCAGTGGAAGGCCGACGTCGCGCGGGTGATGACTGGCTCGCGCGCCTGGCTGGACGATCGGGTAGCCGCGGAGCAGAAGCGCAAGCACCCGCGCAAGCTCGCCATCAACTTCGACATCGACAACTCGGCGATCGCCAGCAAGTATCTGCATGGCCGGGCCACGCCGCGCGTCTACGGTTTCGCGATGCATGCCCACGACCAAGGTGTCGCGCTGCTGTTCAACACCGCCCGGGTCGGCAAACAGCTCAAGAAGGCCCGGCAGCTGCTGGTGAAGGCGGGGTACGTCGTCGACGGGCTCTGCGGACGTACCTCGACCAAGACCACCCTGGTCAAGGGGAAGCAGAAGTGCCGCGCCAAGTTCGCCAAGCAGGGGTACGTGCTGGTCGCCAACGTCGGCAACCGCCCCACCGACTTCCGGGGGAGCGGGTACGGGCGAGCCTTCCGCCTCCCCAACTACGGCCTGCGGCTGTCTTGAACGTCGAGTTGGCACGAATCCTCGCCGAGTTGGCATGAATCCTCGACGATTCGTGCCAACTGGGTGACGATTCGTGCCAACTCGGCGGGGCGGTCAGGGACTGAGCAGGTGGATTTCGAAGGTGTACCGGCTGGCGGCGTAGAGGTGGGTCGCGTACTCGACGGCTTGGCCGTGGTCGTCGAAGCTGGTACGGGTCATGGTCAGCAGTGCCGCGCCGCGGGACTCGCCGAGGGTACGGGCCTCGTTGCCGCGTGAGTTGCGGGCGCCGATCGTCTGAGCGGCGGAATGCAGCGTCACTCCGCTGCGGCGGAACAGCTCGTAGAGGCCGTGCTCCTCCAGAGCGGCTCGGTCGAACTTCACGAGCGGGGCGGGGATGAAGTTGATCATCTTGGCGATCGGGCTGCCCTGCGCGGATCGGAGCCGCTCGATGCGGACGACGGGATCTCCGGGCTGGATCTGCAGCGCCTCGGCGATCTCGATATCGGCCTCGAGGTACTCGAAGCCCAGCACCGTGGTCGTCGGCTCTTGCCCGGTGGCCGAGAGGTCGTCGTACAGGCTGGTCAACTCCAGCGGGCGCCGCACCTTCGGCTGGACCACACGGGTGCCGACGCCTCTGCGACGCACCACCAGGCCCTTGTCGACCAGGTGCTGCATCGCACGGCGCATGGTCGGCCGGGAAAGCCCCATCTCGTTGGCCAGCTGGATCTCGTTCTCGAACAGCGTGCCCGGCCGGATCTCGCCGGAGAGGATCGCGCTCTCGAGGTGGGTCGCTACCTGGAAATACAGTGGCACCGGGCTGTTGCGATTGGGCGCGAACGGGGGCACGACCGCTTCGCGCGCGCTGGGCGCGGACATAGGCGCAAGTATGTCAGAACCTGCTGTCAAACAGGCTATCTGTCAAATAGCCGAGCTGCGCGCTGGGCGAACGGTGGACCGCCCGCGTTGCGCGATGGCCGAGGCCGCGCCCTTGAAACGTCTTTTTGTTCTAACAATCTGCTTACGACTCTTGCCACGTGACGGCAGTCACAGTACTTTGTTGGGCGCACTCTAATCAGTAGAGCGCGCTTATGCACACCAGTGCAGACGGGCGGAGCCGCCCGGGCTGAAGGAGGAAGCATGAAGGCTCGCAAGTTGGGTGTTGTCGCCGCATGCGCGGCAACTGCTCTCGCGCTGACCGCGTGCGGAAGTGGCGACGCCAACAAGGACGACGGCGACGGCGATGGCGCCGGCGCGAACAAGGACATCAAGCTGTGCATGTACACGCACGGCGACGGCGGCGGCTTCTGGTCGGTGGCCAAGAAGGGTGCGCAGAAGGCGGCCGACGATCTGGGCGTGACGTTGGACTACCAGGAGTCGAACAATGACGCCGAGGCGCAGGCCCAGATGATCGAGGCCGGTGTCTCCGGTGGCTGTCAGGGCATCGCGGTGTCGGCTCCGAACCCCGACGCGATCAAAGGCGCGCTCGCGAAGGCAACCGAGGCGAAGATCCCGATCGTCACGATGAACTCGGGCAGCAGCGTGTTCGCCGAGCTCGGGGCGATGACGCACGTCGGACAGGACGAGTTCATTGCCGGGCAGGAGGCCGGCAAGAAGTTCAAAGAGCTCGGCGCGACCAAGATCCTGTGCCCCCTCCAGGAGGCCAACAACATCGGTCTGCAGCAGCGGTGCGATGGCGCCAAGGACACGTTCGGGAACGTGGTGAACCTCCAACTGTCCAGCGGTCTGGCCGACCTGACCAAGAGCGAGGCGGAGATCCAGGCCAAACTCGAGGCTGACAAGTCGATCGACGCGGTGTTCTCGCTCAACGCCGACATCTCCACCGGCGCTGCTATCCCAGCCTCGGAGGCGGTGGGACGCGACATCATCAACGGCACCGTGGACCTGTCCGGTGACGCCGTGCAGGCCATCAAGGACGGCAAGATGGCGTTCGCGATCGACCAGCAGCAGTACGCCCAGGGCTACCTGCCGATCGTGTTGCTCTACCTGAACAAGATCGATGGCCTGGTCCTCGGCGGCGGCAAGCCGATGTACACCGGCCCCGGCTTCGTCACCAAGGACAACGCCGACCTGGTCCAGAAGCTTGCGGACGAGGGCACTCGCTGACGGGTCTCGACCGAGACCGACGAGCAATAGGAGCAATACCCGTGGCGGGGCGTCCGACCCGCCCCGCCACGGGTCCCGCGGTGGCAGCGCTGCCGCACCAGGCCGGCCCGGTGCACACGCCGTGATCGGCCACGACCGGAATTGGAACGCCGTAGCGGAGTCTCACCCGCGGCGCCGTCCCACCCGAACGGGTGTCCAGCCGGACACCTCGCCTACTGGAAGGTTTCCCATGACCGCCACCACCGCGCAGGCCGACGAGCGTCTGGCACAGACCTCGCGGCTGACCCGACTGCTGCGACGACCGGAGTTGGGTGCCTTGCTCGGCGCCATCGTCATCTATGTGATGTTTGCCGCGTTCGACACGACCGGCAACTTTGCCACGATCACCGGCGCCGCCCGCTGGACCGATGTCGCTTCGACGGTCGGCATCGTCGCCGTGCCGGTCGCGTTGTTGATGATCGCGGGTGAGTTCGACCTGAGCTCAGGTGTCATGATCGGCACGTCCGGTCTGCTCGCCGGCCTCCTGACCACCGAGTACAACATCAGCATGTGGCCGGCGATCCTGCTGACGCTGTTGTTCGCGGCGGGGATCGGATTGATCAACGGCTGGTTGGTGATGCTCACCGGGCTGCCGTCGTTCATCGTCACCTTGGCGATGTTCTTCTCCCTGCGCGGGATCAACCTGGGCGTCACGAAGGCCCTGACCGACACCGTCCGGGTTGCCGGCGTGGACAAGGTGCCCGGCTACGACTCGGCGTCGAAGGTGTTCGCCTCGACCTGGTGGCATCCCTACGACTTCCGTATCTCGGTGATCTGGTGGATCGCGATCACCGTCGTCGCGACGACGGTGCTGACCCGGATGAGGTTCGGGAACTGGCTCTACGCGGTTGGCGGCGACGCCAACGCCGCCCGCAACACGGGCGTGCCGGTACGGCGCACCAAGATCTCGTTGTTCGTGCTGACGTCGATGGCCTCAGCCCTGGTCGGGATCATGAGCCTGTTGCGGTTGCGCTCCATGCAAGCCGGCCAGGGTGTGGGCGAGGAGTTCACCTTCATCATCGCCGCGGTGGTCGGCGGGTGTCTGCTCACTGGCGGCTTCGGCTCGGCGATCGGCGCCAGCATCGGTGCCTCGATCATCGGAATGGCGTTCATCGGCATCGCCTACGCGGGCTGGAACACCGACTGGTCCTGGCTGTTCCTCGGCGTGATCCTGTTCATCGCCGTCCTCGTCAACACCTTCATCGGCCGTCGCGCGCAAGGAGCCAAGAAATGACCAGCACTACCGAACAAGCCGTGGTCCCCGCGCTACAACTGCGCAACGTCACCAAGACGTTCGGCAGCGTGATCGCGCTGTACGACATCAGTCTGCACGTCGACCCCGGCACGGTGACCTGTGTCCTGGGCGACAACGGCGCGGGCAAGTCGACGCTGATCAAGACCCTCTCCGGCGTGCACCAGCCCAGCGAAGGGGCGCTTCTCGTCGAGGGCCAGGAGCAGAGGTTCGGGTCGCCGCGGGACGCGCTGGCGGCAGGCATCGCGACCGTGTTCCAGGATCTGGCCACGGTGCCGCTGATGTCGGTATGGCGCAACTTCTTCCTCGGCAACGAACCCACGGTCGGCTTCGGGCCGGTCCAGTTCATCAACGCCGCCAAGGCCCGGGACGTGTGCCGGGAAGAGCTGCTCAACATGGGCATCGACATCCGCGACCTCGAACAACCCGTCGGTACGCTGTCGGGCGGCGAACGCCAGGCAGTGGCGATCGCCCGCGCGGTCTACTTCGGCGCCAAGGTCCTGATCCTGGACGAGCCGACCAGCGCCCTGGGCGTCAAGCAGTCCGGTGTCGTGCTCAAGTACATCCTGCAAGCCCGCGAACGCGGCATTGCGGTGGTGTTCATCACCCACAACCCGCACCACGCCTTCATGGTCGGCGACCGCTTCTACCTGCTCAACCGTGGCCGGCTCAAGAACGAGTTCGTCCGGGACAAGGTCACCCGCGAAGAACTCGTCCAAGCCATGGCCGGCGGAGCCGAGCTGGAGGCACTCGCACACGAGCTCAAGTCAGGCGCATAGAGCGCGTGGGTCTCGATACGTCCCTCGTCCCTCGGGACTACTCGACCAGCCTGCGTACGCTTCAGCAACGTCATTGAGAAGGGAACTGCCAGATGACCCGTGATGCGGGGTTCGGTGTGGCCGCCCGGCCCGATGTCGAGATTCGCCGGATCGGCCTGGTCGGCTGCGGCCGGATCGGTCGGATGCACGCCGGTCTCGTGGCCCGGGAGATACCCGGGCTCGAACTGGCCGCCGTGGCCGACGCGATCCCAGCCGCGGCCGAGGGGGTATCCGATACCTTCGGGGCTCCGGTGCGGAGCATCGAGGACCTGCTGGCCGCCGACGATGTCGACGCCGTCGCCATCTGCTCCAGCACCGACACCCACGCCGACCTGGTCGTGGCGGCAGCCGAGGCAGGCAAGGCCGTCTTCTGTGAGAAGCCGGTCAGCCTCGACCTCGGCCAGGTGGAGCGGGCTCTCGCCGCGGTCGAACGTGCGGGGGTGCCCTTCATGATCGGCTTCAACCGCCGCTTCGATCCCGGCCACAAGTCGGTGCGCGACGCGGTCGCGGATGGCGTGGTGGGAGACCTGCACGTGCTCCGGATCACCAGCCGTGACCCGGCGCCGCCGCCGCCGGAGTACGTCGCGGTGAGCGGCGGGATCTTCCTCGACATGGTGATCCACGACTTCGACATGGCGCGCTACGTTGCGGGCAGCGAAGTCGTCGAGGTGTACGCGCGAGGCAGCGTCCGCGTCGATCCGAGGATCGGTGCGGCCGGCGACGTCGACACCGCGGTCACCCTCCTCACTCACGAGGACGGCACCCTCACCACGATCGACAACAGCCGCGAAGCCGTCTACGGATTCGACCAGCGCGTCGAGGCCTTCGGCGGACGCGGTATGGCCGTCTCGGACAACCCCGCCCGACACGCCGGGTGGCACCGCACCGCCGAGTCGACCGTGGCACAGCCGCTGCCCTGGTTCTTCCTCGAGCGTTACCTCGAGTCCTACCGGCAGGAGTGGGCCGCCTTCCACCGGTACCTGGTCGAGGGCGGTGACTCCCCGGCGGGAGCCGACGCCGCCCGAGGCAGTACCGCCATCGCACTCGCCGCCACCCGGTCGCTCAAGGAAGGGCGCGCCGTACAGCTCAAGGAGCTATGACCAGATGACCACCAGCCTCGGATCGCTCGACGGCAGGGTCGCTGCCGCCCCAATCTCCTGGGGCGTCTGCGAGGTTCCCGGCTGGGGCACGATGCTCCCGCCCGAGCGAGTCCTCCCGGAAATGAGATCGCTCGGCCTCACCTCGACCGAGCTCGGCGCCCCCGGGTTCCTTCCCGGCAACGCAGCGGCCCTCCGCTCGGTGCTGGCCGAGCAGGGCATGTCACTGGTCGGCGGATTCGTGCCGCTCGTGCTGCACGACCGCGCCCTGCGCGCCGACGCCCTGCGCCGGGCAGCGGACACTGCCGAGTTGTTCCAGGCCTGCGGGGCAACCCGCTTCGTGACCGCGGTCGTACAGGACTACGGCTGGTCACGGCCGACCCCGCTCGATGCCGAAGAGATGAAGGTGCTCGCCGAGGGCCTCGCCGAGGTCGACGAACTGTGCCGGCGCTACGGGCTGACCCAGGTGCTACACCCGCACGTCGACACGCTGGTCGAGACCGCGGCCGACGTCGACCTCGCCCTGGAGCACTCCGACGTGCTGTGGTGCCTGGACACCGGCCACCTTCAAATCGGCGGTGTCGACCCGGTGGAGTTCGCTCGCTGCTACGGCGATCGTGTCGGCCACGTACACCTCAAGGACGTCGTCGGTGCGGTGGCGCGACGAGTGCTGAGCCGGGAGCTCTCCCTGATCGAGGGCGTGCAACACGGCATCTTCCGCCCGCTCGGCCAGGGCGAGGTCGCGGTCGACGATGTCGTGACCGCGCTCGAGCGCGGGGGCTACGACGGCTGGTACGTCCTGGAGCAGGACTGCGCGCTGACCGATGCCCCCAGGCCGGGGGAAGGGCCGGTCGAGGACGTCCGCACCTCGCTGGACTACCTCGGCGACCAGGTGGCTTCCCGCCTAGACGAAGGGCGCTGCCGTGCCCGGTCCGGGCCGAAATGACTGAGTGCCCCGTGGGTTGCGCCGATCGTGACGGCCGGCGGGAATAAGAGACATGCCCGAGACGTCGCGCCGACCTGAAAGGCACCGTCCCATGGAACGAGTCCTTCTGACCGGCGGCACCGGCTTCGTCGGCGGCAATGTCGCCGCCGTTCTGGCCGAGCGCGGAGCCGATGTGCTCTGCCTGGTCCGCCGCGACCCCGGCCCGGACTTCCCGTGGCCGTGGCGGCTGACCGATCTCTCCGACACCGCGGACGTCGGGGCTGCCCTCGCCGAGCACGAGGCTACCGCGGTGCTGCACCTGGCGATCGACAACGACCTGCTCGGCCTCTACCGCGACCGGCGAGCCGGCTTCGCCGCCTACGTGGGCATGACGCGCCGGCTCGTCGACGCTGCCAACGCGCATGGTGCTCGCTTCGGCTACCTGTCCACCGATTGGGTCTTCGACGGCACCGTCCACCAGGCCGAGGAGGACGAGCCGGTCAGCCCGGTCAACCTCTACGGCATGTTCAAGGCGCTCTCGGAGCAGACCGTGCTCGACCGAGCCGAGGCGGGCTTCGTGGCCCGGGTCGGCGGAGTGCAGGGAAGGCACCAGACCCAGCCCGCCGCCCCGCGCCAGCAGGATTGCGGCTTCGGCTACTTCGTGCTGTCGCTGGTCGACGCGCTCTCGGCCGGCAAGGAGTTCACGGTCTGGCAGGACGACTCGATCAACAACATCGCGAGCCCGGTCAGCGCACCGGAGATCGGGGCGCGACTGCTGCTCGCGCTGGAGCGAGAGGCTGATGGCATCCTGCACGTCGTCGGAGCCGATGCGGTGACCCGCCGCGAGTTGGCCGAGCAGACCTGCGCGGTGTTCGGGCTCGACTTCTCGCTGGTGCGCACCGGTCCGGTTCCCGAGGGGCACCTGCTGCCGGCGGCCATGCCGTTCGACACGAGTCTGGCGACCCCGCGCACCGACGAGGTGCTGGGCATCCGGCCCTACGGGATCAGCGATCAACTCGACGGCCTGCGTCGCGAGCTGGAGTCGGGCGAGGTCGTCGCGCTCACCCCGCCGTCACCGCGGCCGCCGACGGTTCCTTCGCAGGACTATTCCTCCTAATGTAAGTTTGTTAGGACAAAGTGAGGAGCAGGAGATGGGATCTGGTGAGGCCGCGGCAGCCGAGCTCGAGCTGCTGACCGTGGGACGAGTGGGCGTCGATCTCTACCCGTTGCAGAACGGTCCGCTCAAGGGCGTGCAGACCTTCCAGAAGTTCCTCGGCGGCACAGCGACCAACGTGGCCGTGGCCGCGGCCCGGCTCGGTCACCGTACGGCGGTGTTGACCAAGGTCGGGGCCGACGGGTTCGGCGACTACGTCCGGGAAGCCGTGGCAGGCTTCGGAGTCGACGCGAGCTACGTCGGCACGGCTGACGAGTTGCTGACTCCGGTTGTGTTCTGTGAGCTCGACCCGCCGGAGGACCCGCCGTTGCTGTTCTATCGCCGGCCGACCGCGCCCGACCTGACTCTGACCGACGCCGACGTGCCCTGGGAGGTCGTCGCCGGCGTACGCGTCTTCTGGGTGACGGGCACCGGAGCCAGCGTCGAGCCGGCTCGGGGCACCCAATTGCGGATGCTGCGACACCGCGGCCGCCCGCTGCCGGGGAGCGGTCACCATACCGTGGTGGACTTGGACTGGCGGTCGATGTTCTGGCCTTCCCCCGACGATGCCCGCCGCGAGTACGCGGCCTTGCTGGAGACCGCAACCGTCGTGGTCGGCAACCGCGACGAGGTCGAGGTCGCGGTCGGCACCCGGATACCCGACGAAGCAGCGGACCGGCTGCTCGAGGCCGGTGTCGAGCTCGCCCTCGTCAAGCAGGGCGGTGACGGCGTACTCGTTGCGACCTCCGAGGCCCGCACGGTCGTGCCGCCGCATCCGGTGGAGGTCGTGTGCGGTCTCGGTGCCGGCGATGCCTTCGGTGGCGCGCTCGTCCACGGGCTGCTGTCCGGGTGGGAGCCGGCACGGATCGCCGAGTACGCCAACGCCGCCGGCGCCATCGTCGCCTCGCGCCTCGCCTGTGCCGACGCCATGCCGACCCTCGACGAGCTGACCGAGCTCGTCGCCTCGCAAGGAGCCACCCGATGACGATCAACGTGCCGTTGGAGCGCGATCACCGCGGTCCGACCCTTGACGACGCAACCTGGCGCGAGCTGTTGGCGCGCCGCACGCTCCGGCCGGGCACGGTCGCCGACGCGTACGCCGCCCGCAAGCGGCCCGACGGCTTCACCAACGCCGACGGTTCCGTCTTTCTCGTCGCCGCCGACCATCCGGCGCGGGGCGCGCTGTCCACGGGTGGGGACGATCTGGCCATGGCTGACCGGCGTTCGCTGCTTGCGCGGTTGGTCGAGGCGCTTCGCCACCCCGCGGTCGACGGGGTGCTCGGCACCCCGGATATCGTCGAGGAGCTACTGCTGCTCGGGGCGCTCGAGGGCAAGGTCGTGGTCGGCTCGATGAACCGAGGCGGACTCGACGGCGCGACCTGGACGATGGACGACCGGTTCACCGGGTACGACGCGGCCAGCATCGCGCGCTTCGGGCTGGAAGGCGGGAAGATGCTGCTGCGCATCGACGACGCCGACGCCGCGACCGCCAGCACGATCGAGGCGTGTGCGCGGGCGGTGTCCGAGTTGGCCGGGCACCAGTTGGTCGCGATGGTCGAGCCGTTGCCGTATCAGCGCCGGTCCAACGGATCGTTGATGTTGAAGAAGGACGCGGCCTCCCTCGCCCGTGCAGTGACCGTCGCCTCCGGGCTGGGCGTCACCAGCGCGTACACCTGGCTCAAGATGCCCTCGTGTGACGAGCCGCAGACGGTCTTCGGCTCGACGACGCTGCCGTGTGTGGTGCTGGGCGGGGTGCCTGGACCGGACCCGGCCGCCGACCTGGCCAGCTGGGGTCAGTCGCTCTCGCTGCCCGCGGTGCGCGGTCTGGTTGTCGGGCGTGCGCTGCTCTACCCGCCGGACGGCGACGTGCATGCGGCGGTCGAAGCCGCGGCGCGGGTGCTCGCCGCGGCACGGGCGGAGCAGTGATGACTCTCCATCGACCCTGGCCGGAGACCGCCGCCGGCGACGCGCTGGTGTCCGTCACTCCCGAGCACGCGGGCTGGGAGTGGACCGGATTGCAGGTACTGCGGATTCCCGCTGGCGGCTCCGTGCACGTCGAGACGGGGCCGAGCGAGGCGTTCGTGCTGCCACTTCGGGGTGGAGTCACCGTCGCGGTCGCGCAGGAGGGACAGCCTGACGCGAGCTTCGAGCTGGCCGGCCGGGCGAGTGTGTTCGCCGCCGTCACCGACTTCTGTTATGTCGGACGTGACAGCCGGATCACGCTGTCGAGTGACCAGATCGCGGAGGTCGCGATCCCGGCATCTCGGTGCACGCAGCGGCTGGAGGCCCGCTACGGGGTGGCCGAGGACGTGCCCGTCGAGGTGCGCGGCTCCGGCCAGGCCAGCCGGCAGGTCACCAACTTCGGCATCCCGGGTGTCTGGGACCACGCCGAGAAGATCATCTGCTGCGAGCTGGTCACCCCGCCCGGCAACTGGTCGAGCTACCCCCCGCACAAGCACGACCGATCCAAGCCCTGCCCGATCGTCAACGAGGAGATCTACTACTACCGGATCGCCGGCCCCGACCAGGTCACCCCGTCGCGACACGGCGTCGGCTACCACCGCACCTACACCGGGCCGGAGCACGCCGCGGCGGGCCTTGCGCCGATCGACGAGACCGTCGAGGTGCGCGACCACGACGTCGTGCTGATCCCGCACGGCTACCACGGTCCGTGCATCGCCGACCCCGGCTACCCGATGTACTACCTCAACGTGATGGCCGGCCCGGTCGACCGTGCCATCGCGTTCTGCGACGACCCCGATCACGGATGGATCCGGGACAGCTGGGCCGAGCAGAGGGTCGACCCGCGCGTCCCGGTCACCTCGGCTGCCGGTCGTGCCGACGGCCGTACGCCCAGCTACGACGAGGAGGCATCGCGATGACCCGCGAGCGGAGCGAGCCGACAAGGATTGCGGAGCCCTCGTACGCTGACCGCACCGCGGCGCCGTTGAGCGGCACGAGCCGGTGGTTGCGGCGCCGGCCGGACCACGGTGCTGTCGGCCGAGAAGGGACCGGGCGATGAGGGACATCCGTCTGACCACGGCACAGGCTCTTGTTCGCTGGCTGGTCGCACAGCGCTCGGAACTGCTCGACGGCACCGAGGTGCCGCTGTTCCCCGGCGTATTCGGCATCTTCGGGCACGGCAACGTGCTCGGCCTGGGCACCGCGCTCCACGAGGTGCGTGATCGGTTGCCTACCTGGCGTGGACAGAACGAGCAAGGCATGGCGCTGGCCGCAGTGGCGTACGCGCGCGCGACCGACCGCCGCCAGGTGATGGTCGCGACCAGCTCGATCGGGCCGGGTGCGCTCAACATGGTCACCGCCGCCGGGCTCGCGCACGCCAACCGGCTACCGGTGCTGCTGCTGCCGGGCGACACGTTCACCAGCCGGTCGCCCGATCCGGTGCTGCAGCAGGTCGAGCACTTCGGCGACCCCACCCTGACCGTCAACGACGCGTTCCGCCCGGTCAGCCGGTACTTCGACCGGATCACCCGACCCGAGCAACTGCTGAGTAGCCTGCCGCAGGCCGCCCGCGTGCTCACCGACCCGGCTGACTGCGGCCCGGTCACGCTCGCGCTGCCGCAGGACACACAGGCCGAGGAGTACGACTTCCCCGCGTCTTTCTTCGCTCCGCGGGTACACCGCGTGCCCCGGCCACGCCCCGACACCGCGCAGCTGGCCGGCGCGGTCACGGCACTGCGGCGCGCGGAGCGCCCGCTGCTGGTGGTGGGCGGCGGCGTACGCTACTCCGGCGCTGGCGCCGCCGCGTTGGCCTTCGCCGAGAAGCACGGCATCCCGGTCGTGGACACCGTTGCCGGCCGGACGCTGATCCCTCACGATCATCCGCTCTATGCCGGCCCCCTCGGCATCATCGGCTCGACATCGGCGAACACCGTTGCGGGCAAGGCGGATGTGGTGCTCGCCGTCGGCACCCGCCTCCAGGACTTCACCACCGCCTCCTGGACCGTCTTCGACCCGGCCGTGACCCTGATCGGTGCGAACGCCGCGCGCTTCGATGCCGTCAAGCACGGCGCGATCGAGGTCGTCGGCGACGCGCTGGCAACGCTGACGGAGCTGACCGGTGCACTGGGCGACTGGACGGGGCCGTCGTCCTGGGTCGCGGAGTCTTCTGTCGAGAAGGCGGCTTGGGACGCCCACGTCGACGGTCTGCGGGCCGGCGCCGCTCCCGACGGCTCACTGACCTACGCCCAAGTCGTCGGCGTGGTCAACGACGCGAGCGGCCCCGACGACTACGTGCTGACCGCGTCCGGCGGCATGCCCGGAGAGCTGCACGGCGGCTGGCGCAGCGGTGCTGTCGGCGAAGGTCCGACGTCTGGCGCGACGATGGACCTCGAATACGGCTTCTCCTGCATGGGCTATGAGGTCTGTGCGCCGTGGGGCGCGGCGATGGCACGGCGGCTCACCCACCCGCAGGGCTTGGTGACCTCGCTGTTCGGGGACGGGTCCTACCTGATGCTGAACTCGGAGCTGTTCTCCGCGGCGTTCAGCGGGTTCCCGCTCGTCGCGGTGTTGTGCGACAACGACGGGTTCGCGGTGATCCACCGGCTGCAGACCGGCCAGGGCGCCGACGGCTTCAACAACCTGCTCACCGATGCCCGCGGCGGAGACGTACGCGTCGACTTCGCCGCGCACGCCCGGTCGCTGGGCTGCGTCGTCGAGGACGTGCCGGCAGGAGCTTCCCTCCCAGACCTGCGCGCGGCGTACGAGCGGGCCAGGAAGGCGGCCATGGCCGAGCAGCGGCCCGCGGTCGTGGTCTGCCGTACCCATCCCTCGACCTGGACCGAAGCCGGCGCCTGGTGGGAGACCGGCGTGCCGGCGTACCTCTCGGGGCACGAGGACTTCGAGTCACACAAGCACGACCAGCTCCGCTGGACCAACTCGGTAGCAGGGCAATGAGGGGTCTCGATACGCCGCCGCTCGTACCTCACGGCGGCACTCGACCAGCTTCACGGGTGGTCGTGTATCGAGTTGCGTGGCGGCACTCGATCGGCTTCACGGGTGGTCGAGTAGTGCCGACGGAGGAGGCACGTATCGAGACCCACGACCAAGACAAAGGAGAACATCGTGCACGAGCGGGTGATCGGCGTCGGGGTTGTCGGCGCCGGCTGGTTGGGTGACGTGCATGCCCGTGCCTGGGCACGGTTGCGTCACCACTACGCGGACCTGGGCGTACACCCGCGATTCGTGGCTGTCGCCGACAGCGTTCCCGCCGCCCTCGAGAACGCCCGACGCAAGCACGGTTTCGAGAAGACCTACCTCGACTGGCGCGATCTGGTCACCGACCCCGAGATCGACGCGATCTCGGTCACCGCTCCCAACGCGCTGCACCGGGAGATCGGCGTCGCCGTCGCCGAGGCAGGCAAGCACCTGTGGATCGAGAAGCCGGTCGGCCTGTCGCCGGAGGACGCGCGGGCGGTCGCCGAGGCTGTCGATGGATCGGGAGTGCAGGGGACCGTCGGCTTCAACTACCGGTCGGTTCCTGCCGTCGTCCAGCTGCGTGATCTGGTGGTCTCCGGCGCGATCGGCACGCCCACGCATGCCCACGTGCAGATGCTCACCGACTACGCGGCGCATCCGCTCGGTCTGCTGACCTGGCGTTACACCCTGGCCGCCGGCGGGCACGGCGTGCTCGGCGACCTTGCTTCGCACGCGGTCGACCTGACCCGCTTCGTGCTCGGCGACATCGAGCGACTGGTGGCTGAAACCGCGACCTTCGTCCCGGAGCGCCCGGTGCTGGCAGCGGGAGCGGCGACCTACGGCCACGGGCTCGGTCACGAGGGCGACCCCACCGGCCCGGTGGAGAACGAGGACTTCGTCACCGCGCTGATGCGCACCAGTTCCGGCGCGCTCACGACTCTCGAGTGCAGCCGGGTCGCCGTCGGCGAGCAGAACAGGTACGGGATCGAGGTCCACGGCACCCGAGGCCTGGTGGCGTGGGACTTCCGGACGCCCGGCGAGCTTCGCGTGTCGACCGGTACCGCGTTCGTCGACCAGCCGTCGCAGCGACTGCTCGTCGGACCCGATGCCGGCGACCACGGCCGGTTCCAGCCGGGAGCAGGGATCGCGTTGAGCTACGACGACACCAAGGTCGTCGAGCTCGGTGGCTTCGTACGCGCGATCCTCGCCGGCAAGCCCGAAGGTCCCGTGCTCGCCGACGCCGTTGCCTCCGCCGAAGTGCTGGACGCGATGGTCCGCTCGGCCGCCGGCGCCGGCTGGGTCGCCATCTAGGACGGACGACTGGTGCTCAGCCGGCGCCGACGATGCGCAGCGCCATCTCGACGTACGCCGCGGCCAGGTCATCCTGCGACCAGCCGCCCTCGCGATACCAGCGCGCGATGTCGATGCCGAGTGACTGCAGGGCGACGACCGCGAACCGCGGATGCTCGAGGTGGAAGGCGCCCGCCTCGATCCCGCGAGCGACCACGTCGTCGAAGAGCGCGTCGATCGCCTGGCGGTAGCTGTCGATCTCCGCCCGGTGCGGGTCGGACAGGGCGGCGAGCTCGTAGTTGATCACCCGTGCCGCGGTGTGACCCTCGACGTGGTGCAGCACGAAGGCCCGGATAACCGCCTCGAGCTGGGCGGTTGGGTCATCTGCGGTCGTCGCGGCTGTCTGGATAGCCTTGAGGGTCTCCTCGTGGCCGGAGCGCGCGATGGAGTAGAGCAGCTCCTCCTTGGAGTCGTGGTGCACGTAGACCACGGCAGGAGACATCCCGGCGGCCGCAGCGATGTCACGAGTAGTGGTCCCGTGATAGCCGCGTGCCGCGAACGCCTCGACCGCCGCCTGCATGATGCGAGTGCGTGTCAGGTCGGCGCGGGACGGTGCGTCGACCGCCTCCCCAGCGGCGGTGGAAGGTTTGGTGGACTTGGCCATAAGCTGTCTTCCTCCGGCATCGAACTGCGCCGTGCCGCAGGTGACGTCGTCGCGGCGGGTGTCGCACGACGAGTCTAAGCAATCGCTTAGTAAGCCTGCTCGAGCGGTGGTCACCTGTCCCGCCTAGAATTCGGCGAGTGGGCACGTGCCAGGTGCCCGTCGTCGGTGGCGACGGCAGTGTCGCAGGTGAGGAGGACCGATGGCGATCAGTCCCAGTGAACTGGCCACCGGCCGCTCGAAGCGGATGGCCTTCCAACGTGAGCATGAGTATGTCTCCCCGCGCTGCCTCTTCGATAACGTCGAACCAAAGGGTTCCCGCCGGTTCCTGACTGCTGCAGTGACCGCCTTCTCGGGTCGCGGCTACCACGCCACGACCACCCGTGACATCGCCACGATCGCTGGATCGAGCCCTGCCGGGATCTACACCTACTACGCCACCAAGGCCGACCTGCTCTACGAGATCTCACTGATCGCGCACCAGCACATCTTGGATGAGATGACCTCCGCAGTGGAGTCGGCCGACAACCCGGTCGATCGGATCAAGGCCGTCGTACGGCGATCGGTTTCCTACCACGCCGAGGAGCACGTGCTGGCCCGTGTGGTAAACGCGGACTTCAGAGCACTGGACGTTCCGCGGCTTGCGACGATCATGAAGATACGTCGCGCCATCAGCGAAATGATCCGCAAGGAGGTACGAGATGGCGTCGAGGCGGGCGTATTCGACGTCGACCATGTCGACGGAGCGGCCATCGCTATCCTCCGGCTGATGGACGTGGCGCCCTGGTACAACGAGCGTGGCCCCATGACGCCGCTGGAACTCGCCGATGTGTACGTCGCGCTGGTGTTGAAGATGCTCGGCGCATCAGACCATCGGGAGGCCTGAGCCCTGCCGCTGCCGGGAGCGAGCTACCCGACCGCAACCGGCGGTCGGCCGTACTCGGCACGGAGTTCGGTGAGACGCTGGCGATAGCGCTCGATATTGCGCTCCTTGATCTCTTCGTAGCCTCGCACCATGTCGGGAAGTTCGGCGAGCTCCACGGCCAGACGGTGGTTGTCGGCGGTGATGGTCTCGGTGAGATCGCCCACCATCGCCGCGTACTCCGTGACCAGTGATCGCTCGAGCCGACGGACCCGGGCATAGCCGAACGGGTCCAAGCGGGTCCCGCGGACGGGCCGCATCGCGCGGAGAACCACGAAGACGAGACGGAACCACCGGCCGAGGGTCAGCTTTCGCTTCATGCCCAACGCCCGGAGGATCGGGGGATGCAGGCGGTATGAAGCCCGGTAGCCAGGTCCGAATTGGCTTCGCAGGGCAGCGTCGAGTGCGGGATCGAGCGAGAGCCGGGCGACCTCGTACTCGTCCTTGTAGGCCATCAGCTTGTGCAGATGCTGCGCGACCGCGACGGCGAAGGTCTCCGATCCGGTCACCCGAGCCTCGGCGGCGCGGGCTCGCTCCACCAGCTGTGCGTAGCGCTCGGCGTAACGCTGGCTCTGGTAGCCAATCAAGTCGGAGACGCGAAGCTGAACCAGCTCGGCCAACTCGCCGTCAGGAGCGGCGGCCACGGTGGCCGCGATGCGTAGCGATGCCGGATCGGGATCGGCCGGGACGTCCGGGCTGATGAGCTGATCGAGATCGTGGCGGAGCTGGTCGGGATCGCTGACGAGTTGCCGACCACGCCGAAACGCCTGGATATTCCGCTCGACTTGGACCCCGTTGAGTCCGATCGCCTCTTCGATGCGCGCTGCGTCCAGTGGCAGCGCACCGGTCTGGTAAGCGACGCCGACCAGGAAGACGTTGGCGAACTGGTCGTCGTCGAACAGGTCCTTGGTCCAACGCCGGGCATCGAGGAACTGGCTGCCCGCCTGGCGGGTGACGGCTTGGATCCGGCCCGTGGTTTCGCCCGCGGAGGGGAAGGTGACCTGCGTGTCGGTGACCATCGCTCCGGTGGGAACCTCTGCCGTGGAAACGACGGCGACCGTGCGTGCGGGCGAGGCGACCGCGAGATTGCTGTCGGACGCGGCTACCAGGACATCGCAGCCAAGGTAGAGATCCGCCTCTCCGCGGCCGACCTTGTTCGCGCGCAGCACCGGCTGGCTCGACAGCTTCACGTCGGAGACTACGGCACCTCCCTTCTGGGCCAACCCGGTCTGGTCGAGGGTCCGTACGAAGCGGCCCGAGAGCGAGCCGGCGGTCGCGAGGATCTGTGCGACGGTGACCACGCCAGTGCCGCCGATCCCCGTGATCCGCATGCCGAACTCGCCGGTCGGCACGACCGGCCGCGGAGCCGGGAGGTCCGTCTCGGCGAGATCGCCGATCGTGGGGCGCGAGGTCGAGTCGCTGCCGCGAGTAGCAGGTACGACGGTCAGGAACGACGGACAGTCCCCTTCCAGACAGGAGTAGTCCTTGTTGCACGACGCCTGGTGGATCTGGGTCTTGCGACCATACGTGGTCGCAACTGGCTGCACCGAGAGACAGTTCGACTTGTCACCGCAGTCACCACAGCCTTCGCAGACCCGCTCGTTGATGAATGCCCGCTTCGCGGGCTCGACCACGAGGTTTCGCTTGCGCTTCCGACGCAGCTCGGTGGCACATTCCTGGTCGTGGATCAGGACGGTCACGCCCGCTATCCGGGCCAGCTCTCGCTGGGTCTCTTCGAGCCGGTCCCGGTGGCGCACCTCGACGTCGGCAGGCAGGCGTACGCGGCGATAGCGGCCCGGATCCTCGGTCGTGATCACGATCTTCTTGACACCCTCGGACTGCAACTCGCGCACGATCTCGGGAACCGTCATCGAACCGACGGCGCGTTGACCACCGGTCATTGCCACGGTGGCGTTGTATAGCAGCTTGTAGGTGATGTTGACCTCGCCCGCGACGGCCGCCCGGATGGCCAGGCTCCCCGAGTGATGGAAGGTGCCGTCGCCCATGTTCTGCAGCATGTGTGGCGTGTCCACGAAGGGCGCCATCCCGAGCCAGGTCCCGCCTTCGCCGCCCATCTGGGTCAGGCCGACCACCTCGCCGACGCGTCCGCGCGGCATCATTGCGACCATTCCGGAGCAGCCGATCCCCGCGCCGACCAGGGACCCTTCCGGCGTTCGCGTCGACCGATTGTGCGGGCAACCGGAGCAGAAGTACGGCGTTCGGGCGAGCAAGGGCAGACTGAGCCGGGTAGGACGCGGTCGCGAGAACACGACGCCGGAGATTTCCGGCATCGTGATGTGCTCCGGGAGCCGTTGACGTAGCGCGGCGGTGATCTCCTCGGGGCCGAGGTCGCCGTCCGCCCGCATGAGCGGCAGCCGGTTCAGCGTGGTCTTACCCGATACTGCGGGAGCGTCCGGCCTGCCGTAGAGGATGTCCTTGACGGCAGTTTCGACGAACGCGCGCTTCTCCTCCACGACGATGATCTCATCGAGTTCGTCGGCGAAAGAGATGATCTCTTCGGCGTCCAGGGGAAAGACCATTCCGAGCCGGAGGATACGGATGCCACGTCGCTCCAGTTCGTCGTTGTCCAGCCCCAGCGCCGCCAGCGACTGACACAGGTCGAGATAGCTCGCGCCGGAGACGATGATGCCGACTCGGGCATCTTCGGTAGCACCGTAGGTCCGATTGAGCGCGTTGGCCCGAGCGTAGCGACCCGCGAGCACAAGGCGTCGGTTGACCAGGCTGTGCTCCAGCTGAGAGAGCGTCGGCTGCAAGAAGTTGGCCGAGACCTCGTGCACATAGGGCACGTCGTCGAACGAGTTGTCGGGAGTGACCGGGACTACTCGGTTGGTGCCGACCTGGGTGGTGGCTGAGCCGTCGGCGACATTCGTCGAGATCTTCATCCCGACCCAGAGGCCAGTGAACCGGGACATGGCGATGCCGTGGATGCCGAGGTCGAGAATGTCTTGTGGGTCCGAAGGGCTCAGTACAGGGAGACCGAGTTCGGCCATGGCGATCTCGGAACTGCTCGGCACCGTCGAGGACTTCGCCGTCGAATCGTCGCCCACCAGCACCAGGGCACCGCCAGCCGGATCCGCACCGCCCAGGTTCGCGTGTCGGAGCGCGTCGGAGGCTCGGTCGAGTCCCGGTGCCTTTCCGTACCAGATTCCGATCACGCCGTCGTAGCGGAGGCCCGGTTGGCCTCCGGCCAGCTGGCTGCCCTGGACGGCGTTGGCCGCGAGCTCTTCGTTCACGCCTGGTTTGAAGACGATGCCGTGTTCGTCGAGGAGCGCGCGTCGTCGTCCCAGCTCGAGGTCGTAGCCAGCCAGGGGGGAACCCTCGTACCCGCTGATGAAGGCGGCGGTTCGCCGACCCTGCGCATCGTCGTAGCGACGCAGGTCCAGGGGGAGGCGTACGAGAGCCTGGAGGCCGGAGAGATAGATGGAGCCCTCGCGAAGGTTGTAACGATCAGCGAGAGCGTTCTCCGTGGCCGCCGCGGTCACCGTCGTCCTGGCCTGTCTCGGCCGGCGGAAGGTCGTGTGCACACCCCACTATCAAACGACGAGCACCCGGGGATTGTCTGCAGGTGAGACCACGAAATCCACTGACTCCGAGCATAATTCATTTGTGGATTCCACAAATCACGTCCAGAGGGAGGAGTCGAGCTATGTCCAAGTCACCTGACCGAACCGCCATCGAGGAGGTTCTCGCGGAGATCCTCGTCGACATGCCGACCCTCGCCCGAGCGGTCGTGCGTGAGATCCGCGCGCATGTCCACGAGTACGACCGGGTGCCGCTCGGTGACCACGCCGACCATGTGCGCGAGCAGCAGGAGCGGGTCGTGCGCGCCCTGATGGAGCGGCGGTCGCTGGACCAGGAGGACCTCCGCCGGGCGGCGGCACTGGGCCGTCTCCGGGCGGCCCAGGGGGTGAGCGTCGAAGGGGTGATCAGCGCCTACCATGTCGGCAATCGGGAGCTATGGCGGATGATCGACGACCGGGCGGATCGAGGCCGCGAGTATCTCCCGGAGCTCGCCGGGATGATGTGGGACGCCATCGAGCTGACCACCACGGAGATCGCCGCTGCACACTCGTTGGTCGCTCGGGCACGCCACACGCAGGATCTGACGACGCGGCACCGCTTCGTCGAACTGCTGGGCCGCGAGGACGACTCAGAAGTGCTCGAGGTTGCGGCGGACCTGGGGTTCGATGTCGCTGGTTCCTTTCTTGCATGCTGTATTTCCGCAGGTGAGACGCCTGATGGGATGGCCGAGGCGGTGCACGAGGAGCTGGAGTACCTGCCTGGTGTCGCGTTTGCGATCCAGCAAGGATCCATGCTGCTCCTGATCGCGCAGGGGCCGGACGAGGAGGCCGTCAGCGCGATGCTCGAAGCGCTGGTGCCGGTACCGCCCGCTGGCGTGGGGCTGTCTCGCCAGGGCCTGGACGGTGCCCGGCAGAGCATCCAGGACGCGGTCGACGCCCTGGCCGCGAGCTCGCCTGCGAAGCCCGTTGTCCGCTTCGCGCGGGACTGGTGGCAGGTCTGCGTCGCAGCCGGGCGATCGCGCCTGGACCTGGTCGTCGCGGAAGCGGCTGACGTGGCCGCTCAGAACCCGCACCTGGTGCAGGCGGTGCAGGCCTTCGCCGCTTCCGGGTTCTCCGTGACGGCGGCGGCCAAGGAGCTTCACGTACACGCCAACAGCGTGGCCTACCGGCTTGATCGGTGGTCTCAGCTCACGGGCTGGAATCCTCGGACCTTCGTGGGACTGGTGCACTCGATGGCCTGCTTTATCTCTGTTCAAGACGAATCTGAGTTCACAGACCCGTAACCAGTTTGCAACTAAGCGCTTGCTTGCTAACTCGTAAGATCAGTGGCATAGTCCCGCTCAATGTGAGCGCCGTCACGGGCGGTCGGAGAGGTTGGTTGAGCAACAGATGACGCATTACGACGTGATCGTGATCGGCGGCGGAATCGCCGGAGTTTCGATCGGATACGAGCTTTCCCGAGACCGGCGGGTCTGTCTCCTGGAGATGGAGTCGACCCTCGCCTATCACACGACCGGCCGTTCCGCCGCGACCTTCCTCGAGACCTACGGCGGCCCGGAGATCAGGGCGCTGACGACAGGGAGCCGAGAGTTCCTGGAGAACCCACCGGACTTCTTCGAGTCCCGGCTGCTGACTCCACGTCCGCTGCTGCAGTTCGCCAAGCGCGGTCGCGGACAGGTCATCGAGGAGTTGCACCGCGACGTGCTCCCACTTGTACCGGATGCCGAGTTGCTCGCTCCCGCGGATGTCGCCACGCTGTTCCCCCTGGTGGCGGACGGTTATGTCGAACGCGGCATGTACGAGCCCGGAGCCATGGAAATCGACGTGGCGGGTCTGCACCAGGGCTACGTCCGGGGCCTGAGACAGAACAACGGCGAGATAGTGAAGAGCGCCCGAGTCGTGGGCCTGGCCCGGTCCGGCGACTCGTGGACAGTCGAGACTGCCGACGGCACGACCTACACGGCGGCCGCGGTCGTCAACGCCGCGGGAGCCTGGGGTGACGTCGTCGCCGAGTTGGCCGGGGCGGCACCCGTAGGGTTGATGCCGCTTCGTCGGACGATCTTCATGGTGAGCTCGCCACAAGGCGCGGCAACCAAGGATTTGCCGATCTTCGGCGACATCGACCAGAGCTTCTACGTGAAACCCGAGGGCGAGCAATTCCTCTGTTCGCCTGCCGACGAGACACTGTGTCCGCCGAGCGACGCCAAACCTGACGAGTTGGAGATCGCCCGGGCGATCGACGAGATCAACGCATCGACCACGCTGGGCGTGAAGGGTATCTCGACCTCGTGGGCGGGGCTGCGGTCGTTCGTGCCGGACCGGAAGTTCGTCATCGGGCCTGATCCGGCGGTGGCGGGCTTCTACTGGTTCGTCGGACAGGGCGGCTATGGCATTCAGACCGCGCCGGCCTCGGCGAGAACCGGTGCCGCGCTCGTCCGTGGTGAGGACGTCCCGGCCGACTTGCAGGCGCGTGGCTTGAGCGCAGCGCAGATCGCCGCCGACCGGCCAGACATGTCCGTGCCGGCGGACCACTAGGGCCGACCGTGGAATTCCTTCAGCAGGTCATCAACGGCTTGACGATCGGAAGCGTCTACGCCCTGGTCGCGATCGGGTTCTCGGTCGTCTACGGTGCCTTGGGTCTGGTCAACTTCGCGCACGGTGACATCCTGATGGCGGGCACCTTCGTCACCTACGCCCTCTATACCGCCTTCGACCTGCCGATCGTCCTCGCCGGCATAGCCGGGATCGTGGCGGGCGTGCTCTTCGCCGTGGTGGTCGAAGAGGTTGCCGTCCGGCCGGTCCTGTCGGCTCACCTGCTGATCCCGATGATGACCACCTTGGGAATGGGGCTGATCATCCGGAACGTCGTGGAGCTGAAGTACGGCTCGGGCACTCTGCCGTTCCCGTCCTTTGCGGGCTCTGGCTTCTACCACATCGGAGATCTCCAGATCGCGCGGGCGGCAGTGGTCACCCTGGCGGTGGCAGTCGTCACGCTGATCAGTTTCGCCGCCTTCCTCCGGTTCACCAAGCCCGGCTTTGCGATCCGGGTGGTCGCCCAGGACATGAAGGCCGCTCGGCTGATGGGCGTGCCTGTGAACCGCACCATCATGGCGGTCTACGGCGTCGGCGGCGCACTCGGAGTCGTCGGCGGGCTGCTCTACGCGAACACTCTCGAGGTCGTGTACCTCGGCATGGGTTTCCCGATCCTGTTGAAGGGCTTCGCGGCCGCCATCGTAGGTGGGATCGGCAACCTGCAGGGGGCGCTCATCGGTGGCCTGGTGCTCGGCGTCCTCGAGTCGACCGTCGGCCCGTCGGCCGGCTCGTACCGCGACGCGATTGCCTTCATGCTGCTGATCGTGATCCTCCTGGTCCGCCCCGCGGGCCTTCTCGGCGCCCGAGTCCAGGAGCGTGTCTGATGTTGAGCTGGGTACCCAATCCGATCCTGCGGCTGGCTGGCCTGGTCGTGATCGTGCTCGCGTTCCTGCTGCCGAACCTCGTCCAGCCGTACACGATCCGGGTCGCCGCCACGATCTTGGTGTTCACCGTCTTCGCGATCGGACTCAACCTGATCCTGGGCTTTACCGGGCTGCTGAGCTTCGGACACGCGGCCATGTTCGGTGCGGGCGCGTACATCGCGGCACGGCTCTTGCTGGACACGGGGATGGCACTACTCTGGGTCTTTGTCCTCGCCGCCGCGGGAAGCGCTCTCTTCGGGGTCCTGGTCGGACTCACTTCCTGGCGTGTCGGGGGTGACTACCTCGCGCTGGTCACGCTGGGCGTGGGCCAGATCTTCTACCTCTATCTCAACAACGCCGACGACGTCACCGGTGGCGCGACGGGCCTGCCCGGCATCCCGGCCGGAAACTTCTTCGGCTGGGACCTCGCGCCGATCCAGAACACCTACACCTTCATCCTCGTCGTCACGTTGCTGACCATGGTGTTTGCCTGGATCCTCGGCCGCTCCTTCCTCGGCCGCTCGTTCCTGGCGATCCGCGAGGACGAAGTCATCGCGCGGTCGCACGGCATCAACGTTCCGCTTACGAAGGTCGTCGTCTTCGGCATCGGCAGCGCGATCGCGGGCGTGGCCGGAGTGCTCCAGGTGCTCCTGCTCGGCTTCGTGGGCCCGGCCACCTTCACCGTCGACCAGTCGATCCTGGTGGTCGAGATCGTCCTTATCGGCGGCATGGCCACGACCTTGGGCCCGTTCCTCGGTGCTGCGTTGGTGATCGGCTCGACAGAATACCTGCGGTCCCTGGCCGACTACCGGTCGATGATCTTCGGCGCTCTGATCGTCGTCATCCTGCTCTGGCGACCCGGCGGGCTCGTGCAGATCCTCGGCCTCGGTGACAAGCGGAACAGCAGCTTCCGCTCCCCGTTCTCGCTCTTCCGGCGGCGCGGCGCGGCGATCTCAGAGGTCGACAGCGTGCTCACCCACGATACGACCGAACACCTTCCGGTCGAGGAGGTGCAGTGATGACCACGGCGACCGCTCCGATCTTCAAGGCGACGGGTGTGGGCTGCAGGTTCGGCGGTGTCATCGCGCTCGACAGCGTCGACTTCGAGGTCGGCCAGCACGAGATCGTCGGCCTGATCGGTCCGAACGGATCGGGTAAGACCACACTGCTCAACGTCCTCTCCGGTATCTACCGACCGAGTGGCGGAGAGATCGAGATCGACGGCAAGCAGTCCCGCTTCAAGTCCTCGCGGCGGTTGAGCCGCGACGACGGTTTGGCGAGGACCTTCCAGAACATCCGGCTCTGCCCGTCACTCACCGTGCGCGACAACGTGCTGATCGGGATGCACGCCACCTTCAAGTGGTACGACTCGCTGTGGACTCTCGGGCGCAGGTCGAACGAACGGCGGGCCAACGAGCAGGTGGGAGAGATCCTGGAGTTCGTCGGCATCGGGGACAAGGCCGAGGAGATCGCCACCGACCTGGCCTATGGAGACCAGCGGCGCGTGGAGATCGCCCGTGCGCTCGCGACCTCGCCGCGGCTGTTGCTCCTCGACGAGCCCGCCGCCGGGATGAACCCACGCGAAGCGCTGGTCCTCGTGGATCTGATCAACCGTATCCACGCGGACCGGAACATCTCGATCGTCGTCATCGAACACAACATGAACGTGGTGATGAACACCGCCTCCCGGGTGATGGTGCTCGACGCCGGCCTCTGCATTGCGCACGGCGACCCGAAGACTGTCAGCGCCGACCCGCAGGTGCTGGAGGCGTACCTGGGAAAGAGGTTCCGCGATGCCTGAGACACTGCTGGAGGCGCGGGGCCTGACGGTCAGGTATGGGCCCGTCACGGCATTGCGGGATGTCGATCTCACGGTGGGACAAGGCGAGATCGTCGCGCTGGTCGGGGCGAACGGCGCCGGCAAGTCGACGCTCCTCAAGACCCTGTCCGGTCTCTTGCGCCCGGCGGCGGGGTCCATCTCGTTCCGCGACCTCGACCTGGGCAAGGCTCCCGCGCACAAGATCGTCGAGGCGGGACTCGTGCACGTGCCCGAGGGCCGCCACGTGTTCCCCCGCTTCAGTCTCAAGGAGAACCTGCTGGCCGGCGCGTTCACGAACAATTGGAAGCGGGCCGGCAAGCGGGCCGACGAGATTATCGCCAATACTCCGATCCTGGCCCGGCGAGCCGACAGCACCGGCGGGCAGTTGTCCGGTGGTGAGCAGCAGATGCTGGTGATCCAGCGTGCGCTGATGGCCGATCCGACGATGATCATGCTCGACGAACCGTCGATGGGGCTGTCGCCGGTGCTTGCCGATCAGGTCCTCGAATTGATCGCTCAGCTACGCGACCAGCAAGGCATGACGGTTCTTCTCGTCGAGCAGAACGCGCTCGGGGCCCTGGATATCGCCGACCGGGTCTACGCACTCGCCACTGGCGAGGTCCTGTACAGCGGCACTTCGGACGAACTGCGCAACGACCCCCAGTTCGCCGACCAGTTCCTGGGAGTCGTCTCGGCCGACGCCGAGAGACGGTCACAGGGAAACGAGGTTCCCACGAACCCGCAATAAACGGCCGATCACCGGCTCGCAACGCCGCGAGCCGGTGGTCGCTGGGTGCGACGTGTGCGCGGTCAGATCGCGTGCGTACTGCACCGCCTATCGCAGCACCGGAATCCAGCACAAGGAGCACACATGAAGTTCAATAAGGCGTACGCCGCCGGGGGCGTTGTCCTCGCGCTCACGCTCGCGCTGAGCGCATGCGGCAGCGACGGCGACTCAGGTGATGGCTCGAGCGGTGGCTCGATCACCGTCGCTGTGGCCGGTCCGATGACCGGTGACAACGGCATCTACGGGAACGACCAGCTCAAGGGCGTTCAGTTCGCCGCCAAGCAGATCAACGACGCCGGCGGCATCGAGTCCGGCCCGCTCAAGGGAAAGACGATCAAGGTCGTCAAGTTCGACGACGTGGCCGACCCCAACCAAGGGGCCTCGGTAGCGCAGAAGATCTGCGACGACACGAGCATCATGGCGGTATTCGGCCACTCCAACTCGTCGGTCACCCTGGCCGCCGAGCCCATCTACGAGCGTTGTGGCGTCCCGCTGTTCGTCAGTTACTCCTCGAACCCGGAGATCACTGCGGAGGTCCACGAGAACCTGTTCCGTACGCTTATCGACGACGCCAAGATGGGTGCGGAGATGGCGTCCTTCTCCAAGAACGAGCTGGGCTTCAAGAACGTCGGGCTCCTCGCTTCCGACGACGACTACGGTGCCGGCCTGAAGGTCAACTTCACCAAGACCGCCGAGGAGATCGACCTGCCGATCGCCAAGACCGTCACCACGTCCGCGAAGCAGAAGGACTTCACGCCCCAGCTCACCGAGCTCAAGAACGCCGGGGCAGACTCGCTGGTCCTCTTGAACACGTATACCGACGCGGCGCTGCAGATCAAGCAGGCACGTGCCATGGGCTGGAAGGTGCCGGTCTTCGTCACCCCCGGCTCGAACAGCCCGGAGCTGATCAACATCGCCGGCAAGGAAGCAGCCGAGGGCACCATCGTCGCGGCGGTCTTCGACCCGAACTCCACCAAGCCGGGGCCGGCGAAGTTCGTCAAGGAGTTCACGGCAGCGATGGGCGAGGCCCCCGGTGAATCGGCAGCGATGTCCTACGACTCCTTCTTCGTCTTCCTCAAGGCGCTCGAAGAAGGCGCCAAGGACAGGGCAAGCGTCATCACCAAGGTTCCCGAGATCGGCACCTTCGACCTGCCCATCCGTGGCGAGCTGACCTTCAACGAGAACCACGAGCCGACCATCGTCCCGGGAGAGCCGGCGCAGGTGCTGCTCCAGGTCAAGGACGGCAAGATCGTCACCTTCACGGGCTGACGGGACGATCGCCTTCCCAGACGAGGTGGGGTGCCCTGCCGGGCGAGCCGCCACGGCACCCCACCTCTTCTCACCATCCCTCGAAACCGACCGCAAACTCGACCGAAGAACCTGACGGAGGCGTCATGACTGACATCTTGGAGACCATCACCGAGTGGGCGGCGAAGCTGACCTGGAACGACCTCCCGCCGGAGGTTCGCGAGCGCGCGTCCTATGCGCTGAGCGACACCGTGTCGACGATGGTCGGCGGCGCGCCGACCGCGGCGGGCGTGATCGCGCTCGACTTTGCCGCCGCCGGCTCCGGCGGCTCTCCTCTCGTCGGACGAGGCATGACCACGACGCCCGACCACGCGGCGTTCGGCAACGGAGTAGCGGCCAGTGCCTTGGACTTCGACGACGGGCACTACCTTGCCGGCGCGATCCACCCCGGCTCGGTGATCGTCCCCGCTGTGCTGGCCGCCGCGAGCCCGAGCACCACGGTCGCCGAAGCGCTCCTCGCCCAGGTCGTCGGCTACGAGATCGGTCTCCGTGCAGCCGCCCGGCTGTGGCCCAAGCACGACGGGGACCATTACCACGCCACCGGCTGCGCCGGCGCGATCGGTGCCGCCGCGGCGGCTGCCAAGGTGCTCGGCCTGGACGCCGACGGGCTTGCCCGAGCCATCAAGATCAGCTGGGTCCACGCGCCGATGTCCACGTTCGGAACGCCGATGGTCAAGGAGTCGATCGGCTGGGGCGCGATGACCGGCGTGGCCGCTGCCCAGCTCGCGGCGGCGGGATTCATGAAGGCCCCCGAGGGCTATGCCATCGCCACCAACGACGTCTTGCCGCCGACCCCGTTCCACGAGCCGGGCTCGGCAGAGGATCCGTTCGTCACCAGCATCGGCTCGCGCTACGAGGTGATGCACACCTACTTCAAGTCGTTCGCGGCCTGCCGCTACACCCACGCCGCCGGCGCCGGGTTCCAAGGGCTGCTCGCCGAGCACGGGATCGGTCCGGCCGACATCGCATCCATCAGGATCGGGACCCACAGATCGGCGACGTTCCTCGACGAGGTGGCCCCCAAGACCATCGATACGGCTCAGTACAGCTTCCCCTTGGTGATCGCATCGCTCGCACTGTGGGGCGCGGCCGGAGCCGCTGAGATGGACGCAGCCCGGCTCGACGAGCCCGAACGCCTCGCGTTCGCCGAGAAGGTCCGGCTCGAGTACGACGCCGACCTCGACCAGCACTACCCGGCGCGTTACCCGAGTCGAGTGGAGGTCACGACGGTGGACGGCCGCACGGTCAGCGGGATCTATCTCGATGCCCCGGGTGATCCAGGCACGTCGTTCGGCATCGAGGAGATGCGCGCGAAGTGGCTGCTCCTGCTCGGTCCGGCGCTGGGAGATGACCGTGCCGCCGCGGTCCTGGCGGCGCTCGCCGACGGCGAGGCAGTGCTGCAGGACGTCCTCGCCCCTGTATGGGAGGCTCGGTGACAACTGGCCCGTCGGGCAATCTCGCGGGTTTGCTCGAACCACTGGACATCGGCAGCAGGACTCTGCGGAACCGGGTCATCGTGACCGCGCATGCGACGTTCAACATCGACGCCGAGCACCTTCCGAACGACGATGACGTCGCCTATTTCGCCGAGCGTGCCCGTGGTGGTGCCGCCTTGGTCGGGATGGGGACGGCGGCGGTGCATCCCAGCTCACCGACGCCCTACGGGATCTACCACAACTTCGACGACCGGATCGTGCCTCGCTACGAGTCGATCAGCGCCGCTGTTCATGAGCACGGCGGCCTGATCACCCCGCAGCTGGGGCACATGGGCGCCCGGACCGATGGCGAGGCGGGACCGGTGTGGGCTCCTTCGCAGATCTCGCACCACCTCTGGGCAAGCGTGCCCTACGCGATGAGCCGGGCCGACGTACGTACCCTCATCCACGCCTACGCGGCGGCCGCCGAGCGAGCGGTGCGCGGCGGGATGGACGGGGTCGAGATCGCCGTCGGGCACGGCCAGATGGTCAATCTCTTCCTGTCACCGCTGACCAACCAGCGTGACGACGAGTACGGCGGTTCCGACGAGCAGCGCTTCCGATTCTGCCGCGAGTTGCTCGAGAGCGTTCGCGAAGCGGTGGGTGACGCCCTGCTGTTGGTACGCGTCAACGGCTCGGACGAGGTCGAAGGCTCGCTCGACCAGGACGCCTGGCTCGACATCGACCAGCGGATCGCCGAGAGCGGGCTGGTCGACGCGATCAACGTGTCGGCCAACTTCTACGGCTCGGTGATCCCGACGATGGCGGTGCCCCGGGGTTGCTACCTGCATTACGCCCGGGCGGTGCGGCAACGGGTCGATATCCCGGTCGGGGCCGTCGGTCGCATCACCGACCCGACGATGGCCGCCCAGGCGCTGGAGGACGGCGACGCCGATTTCGTCGGCATGACGCGTGCCCACATTGCCGATCCCTATCTGGTCGAGAAGGTCAGAACGGGGCGGATCGACGAGATCCGCCCGTGCATCGGCTGCATCCAGATGTGCCAGGGCGAGCTCGGCCGCAACCGCAACGTCAAGTGCGTCTACAACCCGGTCACCGGACGCGAACGCTTGTTGCGTGGGGTGGAGTCGACGCGCGCCGCGTCCCCCCGGCGAGTGATCGTCGTCGGCGGTGGCCCGGCTGGGCTCGAGACCGCACGGGTCAGTGCGCTTCGCGGTCATACGGTCACCCTGTTCGACGAACGCCCCGAACTGGGCGGCACAATCCGCGTCGCCGCGCGCACCGACGGCCGTGAAGGACTCGTCGACGCGGTGGACTGGCTCGGCAACGAGGTACACCGGCTCGGTGTCGACGTACGCCTTCGCCGCACGGCGGAGGCGCGCGACGTGCTGGCGATGGACCCCGATGTCGTGGTCCTGGCGACCGGCGCATCCGAGACTCTGCCACAGTGGGCAGACCGGGAGGACCGCCGCCTGCTTGGCGCCGCTGACGTGGTGTCGGGGCGCCCGTCCCTGGCCGGCACGGTCGTCGTCGTCGACGAGACGGACCGCACCTCGGGGATGTCGGCCGCGCTCGCCGCCGCCGAGCAGGGATGTGACGTGATCCTGCTGACGGCACGTCCCGGCCCGGCCGAGCTCGTCGAGCCCGAGGTGCGCGACGATTTCCTGCAACGTCTCGTCGACACTGGAGTGGAGATTCGCTGCTCGACCCGTGTCCTCTCCTTCGACAGGGAGACCGGCGAGCTCTGCTGCGGCGTCGGCGGCCTTGCCGCGCTGACCTACCGTGCCGTCGACGATCAGGGCCGGCTCCTGGTTGACACCCCGGTCGAGGTGAGACTCGCTGCCGACTGGGTCGTACACACCTGGACCGAGCCTCGCGCGGAGTTGTTCGCCGATCTTCCGGACGACCTCGACGTGCGCGCCGTGGGCGACGTCCTCAACCCACACCGGATCGAGGGTGCCGTGCACGCCGCCTTCGAGCTAGCCGCCAGCCTCTGACCACCGAATCCATTCGCCAACTGAGAGAGAAGATACCCATGACCGCACCACTCCCGCTCCGTCCCGCCGTCGCTGCCGGTGACCTCGTCGCTATCTCCGGTCAGGTCGGTCACGTCGACGGGACACTGGTCGAAGGTGGCGTGACCGAGCAGACCCGCAAGGCACTGGAGAACCTCGTAGCCGTCCTCGCCGACAACGGGCTGACCGTGTCGGACGTGATCAAGACCAACGTCTTCCTGCTGAGCATGGACGACTTCGGGGCGATGAACGCGGAATACGCCCAGGTCTTCCACACCGACCCTCCGGCGCGATCGGCGGTGGCCGTGCACCAACTGCCGATCGGTGCCGCTGTCGAGATCGAGGCTTGGGCCTACCGCGGGAGTGGATCGTGACGAAGCCCGGCTCAGTGGTGGTCACCGGTGGTTCCCGGGGCATCGGTCGCGCCTTCGTCATCGAGGCCGCGCGCCGCGGCTACGACGTGTTCTTCACCCATCGCGGGCGGGCGGACGACGCCGCGGTCACGATCGCGGCAGCCGGTGCCGGGACTACGGCTGTTCCGATCGAGGCCGACCTCCTCGACCGAGCGGCTCTCGAGTCGGTGGTCGCCACGGTGCTCGGCTACGGTCCCGTACACATCTTGGTCAACAACGCCGGGACGATGGCCCACGGGACGCTCCAGGAACTGACCCACGAGGGCTGGCACCGCTCGTTCGACGTCCACGTCACAGCCCCGCTGGTCCTCGCGCGTGGCTTCGCAGAGTCGATCGGCGGCACCCGCGGCGCTATCCTCAACGTTGCGTCGACGGGAGGGGTCGCCGGGTCGATCCACGGGGCGGCGTACGGGGCCAGCAAGGCGGCCATCCTCGGGCTGACCAAGTCGCTGGCTCGTGAACTCGCTCCCCAGGTCAGGGTGAACACGCTCGCGCCGGGCCCGGTGGGCACGGACATGTACGCCGAGCTGCCGGAGAGCGAGCGGCGCGGGGTCGAGGCAGAAACACCCTTGGGTCGGGTCGCGGAGCCGAGGGAGATGGCACAGGTCGGCCTCGACCTGTGCCACTGGACCTATGCGACCGGCCAGACTGTCGTCGCCGACGGTGGACGGGTGATGCTATGAGCAAGCAACCAGTCGCACTGGTGACCGGTGGCTCCCGGGGCATCGGTCGAGCGGTGGTCGTCGAGGCTGCACGCCGCGGGTACGACGTGGTCTTCAGCCATCGTGGCCGTGGAACCGACGAGGCCGACACTCTTGCCCGGGTGGGTGACCTGGCTGGCTCAGCGACCGGTGTGGTGGCGGACATGGAGACTCCGGAGGACCTGAGCCGGCTCGCCGGCGTGGCTCGCGAACGCGGCCCGGTGCATCTCTTGGTGACCTGTGCCGGCATCCTTCAGGACACTCGCTTGGACGGCGTCACCGACGACTACTGGTGGTCCTCGTTGGACGTCCACGTGACCGCACCCATGATCCTGGCCCGCGAACTTGCGACCGATCTTGCGGAGAACGGCGGCGCGATCGTCAACGTCTCCTCGGACGGCGGCGTGGTGGGGTCGATCCATGGTGTGCCCTACGGAGCAAGCAAGGCCGCCACGATCGGGCTGGGCCAGACGCTGGCCCGTGAGCTCGCCCCCCGAGTCCGGGTCAACACGTTGGCGCCAGGCCCGGTCTCGACCGATATGTGGTCGTCGGTTCCCGAAGAGAGCCGACGTGCCGTCGAGGACACGACGCCGCTCGGCCGAGCCGGCACGCCGGAGGAGATTGCCAGGTGTGTGCTCGACCTCGCGTCGTGGACCTACGTCACCGGTCAGACCCTCGTCGTCAACGGCGGGCGGGTCATGAAGTGACCACGACTCGACTCGTCCATCTCGCGGAATCAGGAGCTGCGCATCATGTCTGAGAACAAGGTCGGGACCGTCATCATCGGCGGCGGGATCGGCGGCGTCTGCCTCGCCTACTACCTGGCAGAGCTCGGTGAGGCCGATATCTTGGTGGTCGAAGGACGTGAGCTGGCCAGCGGCTGCACCGGTGGATCTATGGGTGGCGTTCGGCAGCAGTTCAGCACCGCCAACGAGGTCGAGCTCGCGTTGCGTGGGCGTCGGTTCTGGCAGACCTTCGAAGGCGTCTTCGACTATCCCTGCGCGTACTACCAGGACGGCTACCTCATGCTCACCGGCCGCGAGGAGCTTTTCGAGCAGCTCGGTCGGGCTGCCGAGGTACAGCGGGCCGGCGGGGCGCCCAACGTGGAGATGGTTGCCGCAGCAGATCTCCACCACATAGTTCCCTGGCTGTCCTCGGAAGGTCTGATCGGAGGGTCCTGGACACCGGACGACGGCCGCGTCAACCCGACGGACGGTGTCTACGGTGTGGCCGCGGCGGCTCGGCGGCTCGGCGTGAAGTTCAAGCAGCACACACGTGTCGCGAAGATCGAGCGGAGCCGTGGCGGATGGACGCTCCACACGCCTGATCCCATCCAGGCTCGCCGAGTGATCGTTGCCGCCGGATTGGGCTCGCCGGACCTGATGAGACCACTCGGCCTGGATCTGCCGATTACGCCGATGATGGTCCACTACGGCTTCACCACCCCGGTGATCCAGGACGAGCGGCTGCCGATGACGATCGACCTCGACACCGGCTTCTGTGTCGAACGAGAGCAGGACGCCGCTGTGGTGACGATCCTCGCCAGCGACGTTCCAGACAACTATGGAGTCGACGACATGCTCACCGAGTTCGCCGAGGCGGCCGCTGTGCGTGCGCCAATCTTCACCGAGGTCAGCATCCGCTCGACCATCAGCGCGGCCGCGGACGCGACCGGTGGCGACGGACACCCGTGGATCGGTGAGTACGAACCGGGCTTGTGGACGATGACGGGCTTCGACGGCCACGGCACGATGCAGGGACCCGCGATCGCGAAGTTCACCGCGAACCTCATCGCTGGTATCCCCGATTCGGTCCTCGACCCAGCCGTGTTCGACCCGCATCGTGTGCCGGCCGGGACCGAAGAGTGGCTGCGGGCCTCGCGTCGATGAACGAGCAGTCGATGGACCGTCCGGTTGCCATCGTCACCGCGGGCAGCAGTGGAATCGGTGCCGGCATCGTCCGCGAGATGGCTCGCACCTACCGGGTCGTGGTGATGTCCAGGTCGGACGGCGCGGAGCGGATCGCGGCAGAGGTCGGCGGGCTGGGAGTTCGCGGCTCGGTGACCGACCCCGCGGACACCGACACCTTGGTGAGCACCACGTTGGACGCATTCGGTCGGATCGATGCGCTGGTGATCAACACCGGGCATCCACCGACCGGGGATCTTCTCGAGTTGACCGAGCAAGACTGGTCGGACGGGCTGGACCTGATCTTCACCTCTGCCATCAGGCTGGTGACCGCGGTGACGCCGACATTCCTGACCCAGGGCGGCGGCGCCGTCGTCGCGATCACGTCGTACGCCAGCCTCACGCCCCAACTGACGATGCCGGTATCGAGCGTCGTCCGCGCGGGACTGCAGGCGTGGATGAAGCTCTATGCGACTCGCTACGGTGCCGACGGCATCCGGGCCAATTGTGTGCTGCCGGGCTTCATCGATACCCACCCCGCCACTGCCGATCGACTCGCATCGATACCAGCCGGCCGCTATGCCGACCCGGCCGAGCTCGGCCGGGTGGTCGCGTTCCTGGCCTCGGACGCCGCGTCGTTCGTGAGTGGCCAAGACATTGTCGTCGACGGCGGCATGATTCCGATTCCCTGACCCACCTCTGAATGGAAGGAACTACCGATGTCCAGCACATCCCCTGTCCGCAACCTGCCTTTCGACGACACATACACCGCAGCCGATGGCCCCGCCGGCATCGATCGGCGCACCAAGCCGTCCGGACTTGTCGAACTCTCCGCAGGATTCGTGACGTTCGAGACGGCAGGTAGTACCGATCCCTGGACGCTGCCCTATGAGGAGGTCTTCTACGTCATCGACGGCGAGCTGACCATCCACTGCGACGGAGCGGCGGTCGTCGGGCGGCCCGGCGATGTGCTCACGCTGGAGAAGGGCATCACGGTGGTCTACGAGGGTGCGGCCGGCACGCGGGTGTTCTTCTCGCTCGTTCCGGCGAACTGGCTCGAGCTGCGGGACCAGGCGTGAACGATCCTGTAGGTGCACGGTGAACGACTTGGTGCTGGTGACCGGCGCCACCGGCAAGACCGGTGCTCCGCTGGTGTCGGCGCTGGCCGGTCGCGGGGCGATCGTCCGCGCAGGCGTGCGCCACCCTCGCGGACAGTCGAGGCAGGTCCGGTTCGACTGGGACGATCCCCTGACGTGGGCGTCGGCTGCGGACGGGGCCGGCGTCGTCTACCTGGTCAAGCGCCCGCGCGACCCGGCGCCTGCCCTCGCCGATTTCCTCGATGCGGTGCCGTGGGTGCGACACGTCGTCCTGCTCTCCGAGCTGGGTCGTGACACCAAGCCGGACGACGACCCGGAACGAGCCGCGGAACTGGCCGTCGATGCCGCGATGGCGGCACGAGGTGGTGAGGCGACGATCCTGCGCCCGAGTTGGTTTCTGGACAACTTCGGGCCTCACGGGGGCGGATGGGCCGACGAGGTCCGCGATCGAGGCGTCATCCGGATCCCGTGTGGAGCAGCGCCGGTCTCGTGGGTCGACGTCCGCGACGTCGTCGACGTCGCTGTCGCGGCGATCCTCGGTCGGCGCGGCTTGGGCGGCGTCGAGGTCACCGGGGGCGAAGCGCTGACCGTGACCGATCTGGCGGCACTCATCTCGGCTGCCAGCGGTCGTCCGGTGCGTCACGACGACCCACCGCGAGAGGAGTACGTCAGGGGTCTGGTCGACGCGGGCATGGAGCCCAAGCGACTGGCGTATCTGATGGACATTGTCGATGACCTCGCGTCGGGCCACTTCGCCCGTGTCTCGACAGATGTGGAGCGGGTGCTGGGACGTCCACCGCGTACGGCAACCGACTACGTGGCCGAGAACGCCCGCTTCTGGCGAGTTCCTCGGGAATCCGAGGACAAGGGCGTCGATGGCGCGGACCGCTGAGCGCCATGACGGTTGGGCGATGCTGCTCGCCGTTGCCTCCGCGGTCGGGACGAGCACCAGCGGCCCACTGGCCAAAGCACTCGTCGAAGGCGGATGGAGCCCGGTAGGCGTCGCGCTCGCTCGGGCCGCCCTGGCTGCCCTGGTCCTGCTCGTGCCTGGCCTGCTCGTGCTTCGCGGGCGATGGCTGGCCGCACGCGCTGCCCAAAGAGGAGTGGTCGTGCTGGGCGCCTTCGGTATTGCCGGGCTGGTCGTCTGCTACTTCAACGCGGTGATGCGCCTTCCGGTAGGCGTCGCGATGATGATTCAGTACACGTCGCCGACGCTCGTACTCGGTTGGACGTCGTGGCGCCAACGCAGGATGCCGTCGGGCCCGACCAGCCTCGGGGCACTGATTGCGATGGCAGGTCTGGTGATGGTCGTCGGCCTGGCCAGTGATACCGGCGCGAGCCTCGCCGGGGTGCTGTGGGCCTGCGGCGGAGCCGCCTGCCTGGCGATCTACTTCACCGTCGCCGACTCCTTGTCGGGGCTACCACCGGTTGGGCTAGCCTGGCTGAGCCTGGTAGTCGCCACTCTGGTGACGGCCGCCGTGGCTGCGGTGGGCCTGATGCCCTTGCGCTGGACGAGCAACGAGGTCACCCTGGCCGGCCGCGACACGTCGTGGCTCGTACCGCTCCTCCTCCTGACCCTGGTAGCCACCGTGTTCGCCTACATCGCGAGCATGGCATCGGTCGGAGTGCTGGGCGCGCGACTGGCTTCGTTCGTCTCGCTCTCCGAACTGGTCTCCGCGATCCTGATCGCCTGGGTGGTCTTGGGCGAAGTCCCCAAGCCTGTGCAGCTTCTCGGTGGCCTGCTGATTGGCGTCGGAGTCGTGCTGGTACGCAGTGAGTCGACGATCGGGGGGCTGCATGCATCGCCGACTTCCCGCTGACTCGAGGCGAACCCTGGCTGTCGTCGCATTCGGTGGCGTGGGCATCATCTGGGGCAGCAACTTCATCTGGATGAAGTGGGCGTCCGCGCACATCACTCCCGAGCAGATCGCCCTGGCGCGGGTGCTCTTCGGACTTGTCCCGGTGCTTGCCTTCGGGTTGATCAGGCGGGACTTCCGTCGTTGGCATCTGCGCTACGTCCATCACTACCTCGCGATGGCGCTGCTGGCGACCAGCTTGTACTACGTCCTCTATGCGGCCGGGACCGCACGGTTGGCGTCGGGGATCGCAGGCGCGCTCAGCGGCGCGATCCCGCTCTTCGCGTTCGTCGCTGGGGCAATTGCCCTTCCGGACGAGCGAGCGACGCCGCAGCGGGTTCTTGGTGTGCTTCTCGGTGCCGCCGGGGTCGCGGTGATCGCGCGACCGTGGTCTGCGGACGGGAGCATCGATCTTGTCGGGGTCGGCCTGATGCTGCTCGGTGCAGCGTGCATCGGTGTCTCCTTCGTCTACACCAGGCGATTCATCACCGATCTCGGGATCCCGGCAACCGCCTTGACCACCTATCAGATGGGGCTGGGACTGATCGTCCTTCTCCTCTTCACCGACGTGCATGGCGTAGGAGCCATCACCAGCGACCCGAAGGCGCTCGGCGGCCTGATAGTCGGGCTCGGCCTGGTCGGCACCGGGGTGTCCTACGTCGTCTACTATTTTCTGATCGCGGAGTTCGGTGCGACTACGGCCGCAGCGTCGGCATACGTGCCTCCGGTCGTGGCCCTCCTCATAGGCTGGCTCGCGGTCGGTGAGCACCTCAACCTCACTGATGGCGTGGCGATCGCACTGATCCTGATGGGTATCGCGTTCATCCGGCCCTCTGGCCGTCCTCCGGAGACCGGTGCCATCGAGAGTGCTTGACAATCATCTAGGTAGGTCACGCTCATGGAGCACAATGCCAGGCAGCGGCGGCAGCAGCGCTCCGTATTGCGGGGTGGATGTCGCTCGGCGTGCACCTGCGCGTTGCGCATCGGGGGCCTCTCGGCCATTGTGGACCGCGTGTCTGAACTTTCCTCGCAACGCCCGCTGACCGCCGCCGCCAGATCGTGGCTGGCGCGGAGCACGACATGACCAATGTGCTGGTCGCCAACCGCGGCGAGATCGCGGTCCGTGTGATTCGGGCCGCGCGGGGGCTCGGCCTTCGCAGCGTCGCGGTCTTCGAGCCGGACGACCGCAGGGCGCTGCATGTCGACCTGGCTGACGAGGCGCATCCGCTGAGCGGTGACCGGCCCTACCTCGACGTCGACCAGCTGGTGGACGTCGCCGCGCGTGCAGACTGCGAGCTGCTGCACCCGGGTTACGGGTTCCTGAGCGAGAGTCCCGACCTGGCCGACGCGTGCGCGAAATCGGGGATCACCTTCGTCGGGCCTTCGCGTGACGCGCTCGCGGTGCTGGGCGACAAGGGCCGGGCGCGTGCCGTCGCGCAGGAGTCGGGGATGCCGGTGCTGCCGGCCACCTCGACCGGCGCGACGCTGGACGAGGCCGTCGCGTTCTTCTCCGGGCGTGCAGGGCACGGGGTGGTGGTGAAGGCGAGCGCGGGCGGTGGCGGCCGGGGCATGCGGGTCGTGACCGCGGTCGAGGAACTGCCAGGAGCGTACGAGCGGTGCGCCTCGGAGGCGCTGCGTGCGTTCGGCAGCGGGGATCTCTACGTCGAGGAGCTGCTCCGCCGGGCCCGGCATATCGAGGTCCAGCTCGTCGGCGACGGCACGGGCGCGGTCGCCCACGTCTGGGACCGGGACTGTTCGGTGCAGCGCCGGCACCAGAAGGTCGTCGAGGTCGCCCCGTGCCTGACGGTTCCCGGCGACGTCCGGCAGCGGCTGCTCGACGGGGCAGTGCACCTGGGCTCGCGGTTGCGCTACCTCGGCCTGGGAACGATCGAGTTCCTGGTCGACGCCGACGACCCGGGTCGCTGGTACTTCCTGGAGGCCAACCCCCGCGTGCAGGTCGAGCACACCGTGACCGAGGAGGTCACCGGCATCGACCTGGTCAGGGCGCAACTGCAGATCGCGCTCGGCCGGTCGTTGGCCGACCTGGGCCTGACCCAGGACGAGATCCCCGCGCCGCGAGCTGTCGCGGTGCAGGCGCGGGTCGCGATGGAGACTACGACAGCCACCGGCGCAACGTTCCCGAGCACCGGAACGATCACCGAGCTCGCCTTGCCGAGTGGCCCGCACACGCGGGTCGATACCCATGCGCGGGCCGGACTGGTAGCCGACGGTCGCTACGACTCGCTGCTGGCGAAGGTGATCGTGACGGAGTCGGGGAGCTCGCTTGCCGAGGCCGCACGCAACGCCGGTGCCGCCCTCTCCGAGATCCGGGTGGGCGGAGTCGAGACCAACGTCGCCTTGTTGCGCAACATCCTGGCGCATCCCACCTTTACCCGGGGGGAGGCGACCACGCGATTCCTCGACGACCACCTGGCCGAGCTGGTCCCGGCCGTCGAGGAGCAGGACGTGCTGCCCGACGAGCTCGCGGCGCCCTTCGCCGGCACCGTCGTGGCGCTGCCCGCGGAAGTCGGCCAGCACCTCGCGATCGGCGCTCCGGCGGTCGTGCTGGAGTCGATGAAGATGGAGCACGTCGTGACGTCCACAGCCTCCGGGGTGGTGCGCACGATCAGCGTCCGGGTCGGCGACACGGTGCAAGCCTCTCAACCGCTGCTCACGATGGAACTGGACGACGAGCAGATCGTGCACGCCGCGGAGGAAGCCGACGTCGACCTCGACGAGTTGCGCGACGATCTGGCCGACGTGGTCGCCCGGCACCTGCCCGGGCTCGACGAGTCGAGGCCGGAGGCGGTGGCCAAGAGACGCCGAACCGGACAACGGACCGCCCGGGAGAACATCGCGGACCTGTGCGACGAGGGGACCTTCCTCGAGTATGGCGCACTTGCCCTCGCGGCCCAGCGGAGCCGGCGTACGCTCGACGACCTCATCGCCAACACTCCCGCCGACGGCATGGTCACCGGCGTCGGCCGGGTCAACGGGGCGCACTTCGGTGATCGTGCGCAGTGTGCGGTGCTGGCGTACGACTACACGGTGTTGGCGGGCACCCAGGGCCATATCAACCACAAGAAGACCGACCGGATGATCGAGCTCGCGGAGAGACAGCGGCTGCCTTTGGTCCTCTTCGGTGAAGGCGGGGGAGGACGCCCGGGCGACACCGATACCTTCGGCGCCTCGTGGCTCGACGTCCCCACCTTCGCGAAGTTCGGCCGGCTGAGCGGCCGGGTTCCGACGGTGGCCGTCGTGTCGGGCCGGTGCTTCGCCGGCAACGCCGCCTTGGTGGGCAGTTGCGACGTGATCATCGCGACGCGCAACGCGTCGATCGGCATGGGCGGCCCCGCGATGATCGAGGGCGGCGGGCTCGGCACGTTCGCGCCCGACGAGGTCGGGCCGACATCGGTGCAGGTGCCCAACGGCGTGATCGACGTCCTGGTGGACGACGAGGCCGAGGCGGTCGCGGTCGCGAAGCGCTACCTGTCGTATTTCCAGGGAAACCTCCCCGCGGGGGATGTTCCCGATCAGCGCCTGCTGCGGCGAGCCGTGCCCGAGAGCCGCGTACGCCCCTACTTCGTCCGTGACGTCGTCCAGACCCTTGCCGACGCCGAATCCGTGCTGGAACTCCGGCCGGAGTTCGGGCGGAGCATCATCACGGCTCTGGCTCGGATCGACGGGCGAGCCGTGGGTGTCTTCGCCAACGACCCGCGCCACCTCGGTGGCGCGATCGACGCCGACTCCGCCGACAAGCTGGCACGGTTCCTCCACCTGTGCGACGGGCACGGCTTACCGCTCGTCTCGTTGTGCGACACGCCTGGCTTCATGGTCGGACCCGACGCGGAGCGCACCGCGACGGTGCGGCACTTCAGCCGGCTGTTCGTGGCGGGCGCGCACCTGCGGGTGCCGCTTGTCGCGGTCGTCTTGCGCAAGGCGTACGGCTTGGGCGCTCAAGCCATGGTCGGCGGGTGCCTGACCTCGCCCGACGCGATCGTGGCCTGGCCGACAGGCGAGCTGGGACCGATGGGCTTGGAGGGCGCCGTACGGCTCGGTTTCCGCAAGGAACTCGAGGCCGCTGCGACCGACGAAGCGCGTGAGGCATTGTTCGAGGAACTCCTGGCCGAGCAGTACGCGCGCGGCAAGGCCATGAACGCCGCCGTGGTGTTCGAGCTCGACGACGTGATCGATCCGGTCGACACCCGGGCGTGGATCAGCCAGACGTTCGCGACCGCGAGCCCGCCGGAGCCGCGTACCCAAGGCTTCATCGACACCTGGTGACCCGACGCCAACGGCCCGACGCCTGGTCCTCCTGGTCTGCGTGGCCCGCGCCTGGTCCGGGACCCGGCCGAGACCGTGACGCCTACGATAGGCCTCACTTTCAGATCTGAACCGAGGGGAGCTTGGGTGAGTTACGAGACCTTGGCATGGAGCCTGGACGAAGACGGCGTCGGCACCTTGACCCTGAATCGCCCCGAGGCACTCAACGCCTTCAACCTGACGATGGCCCGGGAGTTGCTCGACTTCTTCGGTGGCCAGGCGCGTGCCGACGACGTGCGCGCGGTCGTGGTGACCGGTGCGGGCCGGGCATTCTGCGCCGGGATGGACCTGACCGCGACCGGCAACGTCTTCGGACTCGACGAGTCACAGCGGCCGACTCCCGAGGAGTTCCGTGCCGCCTACGACCAACCACCGTACGAGGACGGCATCCGCGACGCCGGCGGGAAGGTGTCGCTCGCGATCCACGCGCTGGACAAGCCGGTGATCGCCGCGATCAACGGCGCCGCTGTCGGGGTGGGCGCCACCATGACCCTGCCGATGGATATCCGACTCGCCTCGACGCGCGCTCGGATCGGGTTCGTGTTCGGCCGGCTCGGCATCGTTCCCGAAGCGTGTTCGAGCTGGTTCCTGCCCCGCATCGTCGGCATCCAGCAGGCGCTGGAATGGGTGTACGCCGCCGACATCCTCAGCGCGGAGCAGGCGTTGCAGGGGCGGCTGGTGCGCAGCCTCCACGAGCCCGACGACCTCGTGCCGGCGGCGCAGGAGCTGGCCCGGTCGTTCGTGAAGGATCGGTCGGCCGTCGCCCTCGGGCTCGCCAAGCGACTGCTCTATCGCAACAGCGCCGCATCCGATCCGCTCGAGGCGCACCTGTCGGACTCCTTGGCGATGTTCTACGCCTCGATCGGCGACGGCAAGGAGGGCGTTGCCGCGTTCCTGGAGAAGCGGGAGCCCCGATTCGAAGGCCTCGCCTCGGAGCTCCCACGCGTGTTCCCGCTCTCCTGAACCCGTGGTCCGTGGGGTTGGGGCTCGTCCATGTCCGGAGATGCCATCCTCGTGGTGCGGGACGTGAGCCCGCGTGTGATGCAACGCTCGGCGGTCCGCGACCAGTTACACCGAAAACCGGACAGTCCCCTGCGGCCACTGCTTCGCTGCTTCAGTCCTCGTGTTCCGCGCTGTGCTGGAGGGCGTCGAGGAAGATGTGCGCGACGTGCTCGTCTGCGATCCGGTAGACCACCTGGCGGCCGTGTCGCTCGCCGTCCACGAGGCCGGCGTTCTTGAGACGGCTCAGGTGTTGGGAGACCAGCGGCTGAGCTGCGCCGAGGAGGTCGACGAGTTCGGCGACGGTGTGGTCGCGCACGGTCAGCCGGTGAACGATCGCGGCTCGCAGCGGCGACGCCAGGGCGGCGAACACTTCACTTACCGGGCCGTACCGTCGGTCGACCGAGACCCGCTCGTCCGAGGCCGGGTTGTCTCGGTCGAGCTGCTGCCTCTTGCTGGTCTTCTCCATGGTCACCGCTCTATTGTGGCGCGGCTCGCGGGACGACTCCGGGAGGCGGAGTGATCCGGTGTAGCTCAGTGTTCGTCGTAGTGATCGCCGTGAGCGGCATGACGGTGCTCGCCGTGGAGGTAGTCGACGTGATCGCCGTGCTCGACGACCGTGTGGCCGCAGCCGGTGCCGTGGGTGTGTTCGTGGACTTCGGCGGTGACGTGGGCATCGGCCTGGTGCTCGTCGTAGTGGCCCTCGTGCTGGTGGTGGATGTGACCGTCGTGGAGGTAGTCGACGTGGCCTTCGTGCTCGAAGGCCACGTGGCCGCAGTCGGGCGCATGAGTGTGGGGGTGTTCGGTGTGGACGTCGTGGGTGGTGGTCATGGCTGCTCCTTTGTCGTACGAGTCGAGTCATCAAGACATTAGCATATATGCATGAGTAGGCGGTGGCGGAGGCCCTGACAGGAGGGGATCGTCACAGTCCGCCGGATGCGGCGGAGGCGTTGGCGTCTTGGGCGACCGGCGTTGATGCCGTGGACATCGAGGGAGCTTCCCGGACCTCAGATTTATTGAGAATGACTCTTGATACTATCAATCGATGGAGGTATCGCTGAGTTGGGGGATTGCCTGCCTGCTTGACCGGCTGGGCGATGGTCACGGTCGCCGTGTACTCATCGAGGCGACCGGCGTGGAGTTAAGCGATGTGTTGCTCGCTACCGAACTCGCTCGCAAAGCGTGGGCCGTCAGCGTTCTTGTCCGCGACATTGGCTCGGTGGACTCCGGCCTTGCGCGGACTGAGGAGGCCGGCGTCGTGGTCGACTGGGTTCAGGCGGGCGCGGAGACCGAAGGCTTCTTGGCGCGGCGCTTCGCGTTCGTGGTCTGCATCGGAACTCCGGGAGTGGCAGAGGACCGCTGCGAGGAACTAGGGCGTGTACTTCAGGCGGACGGACTTCTTCTCCTCGCCCTCGGTCGCGGGGGACGGGTGCCGTCGCTGAGGGGGCTTGAGGGCGTGAGTCTGGCCAAGGGTGAGAACGTCACCTTGGTGAGTGCGCGCCGTGTGTAGCCAGGCCGTGGGGGAGCAGTCCGCGCACAGGCCGAACCGGTGAGGAATCACGGGGGAGCTCGGCCAGCGCCTTCGACGTGGCCGAGCCATGTCCGCGACACCATCCAGCAACACCTCGCGCACGCCGTTCGCAGGTTGCTCGGTGTCGTGTCCTGACGGGCGCCGGGTCAGGGGTTGGTGGCGTAGAGCTGCTCGGTCGGCTCGTGGTCCGCGTTCTCCTCTCTGGCGCGCCGGCCGCGTGTGGGCAGTGATGCCAGGGAGACCGCCATCACTGAGGCGAGGATGAGGGCGACGGCTGGGGCCAGGACGGTCCACGGCGCGCGCTCGACATAGCCCATACCTTCGCCGAGGACCAGTCCCCAGTCCGGGGTCGGCTGGTGTGGGCCGAGTCCCAGGAAGCCGAGTGCGGCGAGCGCCAGGGCGGTCCCTGGCAGTCGCAGTACGGCGTGCCGGCTAACCGGCCCGACGACCGCCGGCAGGACGTGACGGAACATGATCCGTGCGCGGCCGGTGCCGAGGACGGGCAGCAGCATGACGTGAGGTTGGGCCTTTGCCTCGACAACAAGGGCGGCGGTGTGGGCCGCCAGGGGAGCCCAGCTCACCAGCGCGACGGCCACTGCGGCTCCGCCGATCGAAGGCCCGGCGATCGCGGCGATGACCAGGCCCGCAATGATCGGCGGGGCCGCGTTGGTGACTTCCAGCGGCCCGGTCACCGCCCGCGGGAAGCAGCCGCACAGCAAGCCGATCGCCAGGCACACGCCGACAACGAACGCTGCGGTGCCCAGGGTGGTGACGGCGCCGTGTCCGACCCGCGCCAGCAGGTCGCGGCCCAACGCGTCGGCGCCGAAGGGCAGCGCGAGGCTGGGCGGCGCGAGCCGGGTGTTCTCGGCGGTGAAGGGATCGCGGAACAGTCCCGCGGCGACGACGGTCAGCAGGGTGCTGCCGCTCAGGATCGGTACGATGAGGTCGCGGCGTCGTGGCTTGACCTCGGGGGCCGGCATCGGGAGGCTGCCCAGGCGCAGTGCAGGGCCGAGGAGTAGCCAGCGCAGCGCCCCTACGACCACTCCGGTGGTCACCGCGAGGATCAGCAGGAGCAGGATGCCGATCTGGAGTGCGGGGATGTCCTGGGAGGCGGCGGCGCCCAGTGTTGCCCGGCCGAGGCCGGGAATCGCGAAGACCTGTTCGACCGCGACCGCGCCGCCGGTGAGCCCGATCAGGACCAGGCCGACTTGGCCGAGGATCGACGGGAGTGCCCGGCGTACCACTGCGAGTCCGATGCGCCGGTTGCCGAAGTCGGCGAGCCGCCAGGTCGTGATCCACTTCTCGGCGAAGGTCGCCGTCAGTGCGTCGGCTGTGAGCCGTCCGATGAGTCCGCCGGCCGGCAGGCCCAGGGCCATGGCCGGGAGTACGGTGTATCGAGGGCCGTCCCACCCGTAGGGCGGGAACCAGCCGATCCAGACCGCGCCCACGACCAGGAGCACCGAGGCGAGCAGGAACTCCGGGAGTGCCGTCAAGGCGACGGCGGCGGCTCCGGAGCCACGTGCCGGGGTGCCCCACAGTCCGGCACGCAGCGCGGGCGCGGCGATGACGAACGCGACCAGGAGGGCGACGGTGATCGCGAAGCCCATCAGGGTCAGGGACACCTCGAGGGCCTCCACCATGCCTGCGAGGACGGGTTTGCCGTTGATCCAGGATCTTCCGGCGTCGCCGTGGAGGAGGCCACCGAGCCAGTCGGCGAACATGGACCACGCGCCGCGGTCGAGGCCGAGCTCCTTGCGGACCGCGGCGAGTGCCTCTGGCGTCGCCTCCAGGTCCGCGTAGCGGGCCCGGAGCACGGTGTACTCCGGGCTCCGGCCCGACAGCCAGGGCATCATGCCCACCAGGACGACGACGCCCGTGATTGCGCAGACCCGGGAGGCGGCGACGATCAGCGGTCCGCCAATCGCCCGCCACAGCACCGGAAGACTCATCGCTGCACGCGACTCTTGGCCGTGATCAGGGTGCGCTCTCGGGCGTCCCTGTCGACGTGCTCGACGCCTCTGGCCTCGCCCTGGATCACCCGCTCGTGCAGCATCGGGATCGCCGCGTTGCGGGACAGGATCGCGGCCTCGGCCCGCATGATCGCCTCGCGCCGGGCGTCGCCGGCCTCGGTCTCGGACGCCGCGGCGATGAGCGCGTCGACCTCGGGGTCACAGAACTGCGAGATATTGAAAGTGCCTTCGCAGGAGAAGTCGCTTTGCAGGTAGGCAACCGGGTCGCCGGAGTCGATGACGGTCGCCCGGGAGAGGATGAACGCGTCGAAGGCGCCGTCGAGCGCATCGGCCTCGATGTACTGGTATTCCCGGACGTCCTGCTCGACGACGAAGCCGGCCGCCTCCAACTGCTGCTCGATCAACACGGCCACCTCAGGCAGTTCGGCCCTGTCGGTGAAGGTGCCCAGGCTGATCGCGACCCCAGTGACGTCGGTGCCGGTGGCCGGCTTGCTCGCGTGCGCGGCGAGCTCGTCGCGGTAGGTGCTGCTGTCACGCAGGCCGGACGCCCAGGGAAGAGCAGGCCCGAGCAGGCCCTGGGCGACATCGGCGCGGCCCTCGTAGACGGTGTCCACGATGGTGGCGCGTTCGATGGCCGCGGCCGCGGCGGCGCGGACCGCGGGATCGGCGAACGGGCCCTTCGCGGTGTTGAGGTACAGGGTGTTGGTCCGCGGCATCGGGACCTCGTGGACGAGATCCTTGTCGATCTGCGCGACCTGGCCGACCGGGATGGCCTCGACGACGTCGGCGGTGCCGGTGCGCAGAGCCGCGGCCCGGGCGGTGCCGTCGGGCACGAACTTCACGTCGATGCCGTCGGCGGCGGCCTTCTCTCCCCAGTAGTCGTCGTACCGGTCCAAGGTGGCACCGGCGGTCCCGTCGACGGCGACGAGGACGAACGGGCCAGTGCCGTGGCCGACCGGGTCCACGACGCCGTTTGCGCCGTACGCGGCCTCGGCCAGGATCGACAGCTGCGGGCTGGAGAGCCGGTGTGGCACGAGCGGGTCGGGGTTGGCCGTGGTGACCACGACCGTGTTGCCCTCGGCGCTGGCGTCCAAGTCCACGCCGTTGAGGATGCGAGGCAGAGGGGTCGCTTTCGTGGCCGCGACCAGGGAGGCCACGACTCGTTCGGCGGTCAGCTCGGTGCCGTCATGGAAGGTGACGCCCTCACGGATCTTGAAGCGCCAGGTCGTCGGGTCGGTCTGCTCCCAGCTCGTGGCCAGGCCGGGCTGAGCGTCGCCGTTCTCGTCCAGGACGACCAGCGTCTCGGCGGTGCCCCAGCGGGACAGCTTGAAGGCATCGTCGCTCAGCGGCGTCAGGCCGCTGCGCGGCGGCTGCAGCATGGCGACGCTGATCCGGTCGTCTCCCTCTGTCTCCACATCGGACTTGCCGGAGGAGAAGCAGGCGGTGAGGGAGAGCGCGAGGCCTCCGGCGACGAGCAACTGCGCGGAGCGGATCGTGGCAGGCTTCCACCTGCTGTGGGTAGGGATGGTTCGCTGCGATGACATGGGCGTTTTACGTTCCTCTTCGTTGGTTGTTGTCTAGGGGCGTGTGGGGCCGGGCGTACCGGGGGATGAGCCAGGCCGAGACCAGTAGGAGCGCGACGGGTAGCAGCGCCTGGAGTCCCACCGGGAGGCGGGTACGGTGCCGGCCACCGTCACTCCGCGCGCTCCGCCTCTGGGCGGGAGGCACGTTCGGTGCGCAGCCGCGGCCGGGCGTCGACGATCGAGCAGGTCGCCTCGTGGCGGGGGTTCGTCAGCAACTCCAGAGTGGGCCCTTGCTCGACGATGCGACCCCCGGCGAGCACACACGAGGTACCGCACAGTAGCGAGACCGCGTCGAGGTCGTGGGAGACGAAGCCGACGCCTACGCCTTGCTCACCGACGATCTGTGCGAACAGGGCGAGCACCTCGTCGCGCAGCGGCCGGTCCAGGCCGCTGACCGGTTCGTCGGCGAGCAGGATTCGTGCCCCCGTGGCGAGTGCGCGGGCGATGGCGACACGCTGGGCCTGCCCGCCGGAGAGTTCTGCCGGGCGGCGGCCCAGGAACGCGGCCGGCAGTCGGACGCTGTCGAGAGCCGCGGCGACGATGACCCGGTGGTCGCCGGGAACGCCGAGCCGGCGAAGCGGATCGGTGACGAGCTGCTCGACGGTCATTCGTGGGTCCAGGCTGGTGGCCGGTTCCTGCGGGATGTATTGCACATGCCGGCGGAAGGCCCGGCGTGCCTGGGCCCCGCGCCTGGTCAGGGGATGCCCCCCGATCCGGACCAGTCCCCGGTCGGGGCGCTCCAGCCCGAGCAGGATGCGCAGCATCGTCGACTTTCCCGACCCGGAGCGGCCCACGATGCCGATGGCCTCGCCGGTGGGGATGGTGAGGTCCAGGCCGGAGAGCACGTGGACGTGCTCGCCACGGCGCAAGGGAGAGGTGCTGATCCGGCGGTAGTGGTGGTGCAGGCCGACGGCTTCGAGCGCGGCGTCCGGTGTGTAGCCGGTCATGCGACTGATTCGCCTGCGTCCCGGCGCCGGAGGATGCCGAAGACGGGCTGAGTCCGCACGGCGTCCACGAGCTCGCGGGTGTAGGGGTGCTGTGGTCGTTCGACAAGGTCGGCGAACATCCCCTCCTCGACGGCCTGCCCGGCCCCCATCACCACCGCGCGGTCGCAGACCTGGGACGCTGCGGCGAGGTCGTGGGTGATGAACAGCAGAGTGAGGCCGGCGCGCGCGCGGGCGGCAGCGAGGGTGTCGAGCACCTGGGCCTGACTGACGACGTCGAGCGCCGTGGTCGGTTCGTCGGCGATCAGGATGCCGGCCTGGCAGGCGAGCGCGAGCGCGATGCAGGCACGTTGCCGTTGTCCGCCGGACAGCTCAGCCGGGTAGGAGCGGAGCACGCGGTGGGGGTCCTCGATGCCGCATGCGTCGAGGAGCTCTCCCGCACGCTGCCGCGCGTCGCTCTCGGTGAGCCCGTTGTCGCGAAGCGGGACCATGAGCTGACGAGCGACGCGCGTCAAGGGGTTCAGGGCGCTGGAGCTGTCCTGTTGTACGGCAGCGACCTGGCGGGCGGGGCGGAACGAGGAGGAGAGGCCGACCGGTGTCCCGTTCAACGTCAGCTCGCCAGTGGCGTCGAGCAGGCGCGACAGCCCGCCGGTGATGGCCGCGGCCGTCAGCGACTTCCCCGAGCCTGAGTGACCGAGAAGCGCGACGCTCTCCCCAGCGCGCACGGACAGGGAGACTCCGCGGACCAGAGGGGTGCCGCGGGCTTGCACCCGAAGATCGGTGAGCACGATCGCTTCGTTCATGGGGGTCTCCTTCCGTAGCACCCTTCAGGGGCCGGGGAGAAGCCTAAACGATAATGAGAACGATTTCGAATTAGGCACCGGCAAGACTCCCTAGAAATCTTCGGGCCTGTGACAGTTGCTGTCAGCTCCGGCCAGATGAGGCCGAAAACCAGGGATGACCTGGGGTTTTGCACGTCGCGCGACGTTCTCGGACGCTCCGACTGTGCTTCGTTGTCAGGGCGGGTCCAGCCTTCTGGCTCTAAATCCCTTGTTTAGAGCCAGATTTGGTCGGGCTGACAGGATTTGAACCTGCGGCCTCTTCTAGAAATCAGGGGCCGTGGCCATCTGCTGCCGAGCTGCGCCATTCGTGGACAAACAGGCCGATGACCTCGGGTTTTGTCCAGCGATCACGCTGTCTTCGTGGTCCGACTGTACCTCGCTGGCCGCACCTGTCCAGGTCTGAATGTGGTGGGTAAGTGGTGGGTTGCCGAGTCCGAGGCAGCGAGGCGATCAGGGGAGCAGGGTCAGGTAGTCCGCGTGCCGGACGCGGACGTTGGGGAAGTGGCGGTGGTCAAGGGTCGCGACCTCGGTGATGCCGAGTCGCTCGGCAAGCGCGATCACCGAGGCATCGGTGGTGCCGAGCGGGAAGTTGTCGTACTCATCGACCAGCTCGATGATCCGCGTGACGTCGTCCTTCACGAGATCGACGAGCGTCAGGTCACCGTCGGCGATCGACTGGAGGAAGAGCAGCTCCTGTTGGGTGCCGCCCTCCTTCTGGACGGTGTACGCGACTTCGGCGACAACCGTTTGAGGGACCAGCAGCCGCTCACCTTGAAGGTGGAGCGCTGCGAACATGTCGACGCAACGGCGGTAGTCCGGGTCATCCGCGATCGCTGCGGCGATGAGCGGGCCCGAGTCGACCAGGATCATCCGCGGAAGTCGGCTCCGAAGCCCGACTCGGCCAGGTAATCATCGAGGTTGCGGGCGATGCCGACCTTGCCGCTCTTAGCGTGCTTGATGCTGCCGAAGAAGGCCGGCGGCCACGGGCGGTCACCGCCGCTCGGGGTGCCCTGGAGCACACGCGCCGTGCGCAGCAGCGTCTCAGCCTTCTCATCGGGCAGCTGCTCGATGAGGCTGATGAGCTCGTCGCGGGCCTCGGACATGACTTCAGTGTAGGTGTCGGGGCGGTTCATAGCTTGCCAGCGGCGCGGCGGGTGGCGATGACCTTCGCCTGCGACGGGGGCTTGCGCAGCCGCGACGTACCGTCCACTGGATTGCGCCCGATCGCCTCCCAGCGCAACGCGAGACCGAGGCACAGGCTGAGCACGAGCTTGGCGTGCTTTGCCCGCGAGTAGCTGTTCATCGCCTGCGCCTTCAAGAAGCGGTCGACCTTGCTGATCGAGATCTCGTGCAGCGTGTAGTGCTCGAACGCCGGCATGACGATCGTCTTGATGTCGCGTTCGTAGAGCTGGCGGGTGTTCACCGAGAGGTGGCCCTGGGCGTCAAGGTCCTCGAGTCACACCTCGACGAGCTTGGGGAACGGCGTGTCCGGCGTCAGCTCGCCATTGCCCCGCACCTGGCTCGAACGGACAGCTAGCTTCTCCTTCAGCGTCGTCTCGGCCTTGAGGCGCGACGTGCCGACGGCCTCGACACGACGGAGTTGGCCGTCCTCGTCGCGCACACGCACGCGGGCCTGGATGTTGCCGCCCGGCAGTTTGCGGTAGCCGATCGCGCCGAAGGTGCCGATCGGGGTCCTTGGGCGTGGCATCAGTGCC
>JASGGG010000002.1:0-89132 GCA_047605165.1 Nocardioidaceae bacterium | reverse complement strand
GGCCCATGTTCTCGGTGTTGATCCGGAAGTACGCCTGCAGCGGGATCTCCACGTGGACGCCCTTGGGCACGTAGATGAACGAGCCCCCAGACCACACCGCGGTGTTGAGCGCGGCGAACTTGTTGTCGCCGACCGGGATCACCGTGCCGAAGTGCTCCTTGAAGATGTCCGGGTGCTCCTTGAGCGCGGTGTCGGTGTCGAGGAAGATGACGCCCTGTTTTTCCAATTCGTCATTAATTGCGTGGTATACCACTTCTGACTCATATTGCGCGGCCACGCCGGCGACCAGACGCTGCTTCTCCGCCTCGGGGATGCCGAGCTTGTCGTAGGTGTTCTTGATGTCCGCGGGCAGATCGTCCCAGGTCTGGGCCTGCTTCTCGGTGGAGCGGACGAAGTACTTGATGTTGTCGAAGTCGATGTCGTCCAGCTCGGCGCCCCAGTGCGGCATCGGCTTCCTGCCGAAGAGCTTGAGACCCTTCAGCCGCAGGTCGAGCATCCAGTCCGGTTCGCTCTTGCGCGACGAGATGTCGCGGACGACGTCCTCGTTCAACCCACGCTGGGCGCTGGCTCCGGCGAGGTCGGGGTCGGCCCAGCCGTACTCGTACCGGCCGATGCCGGCCAGCTCGGGGTTCAGCTCTTCGATCGAAGTCATCGAGAAGACTTCCTCTCCAGGGTGGTGGGTGCTGGGATGCAGGTAGTGCAGACGCCGTCGCCGTGCGCGATCGTGGCCAGCCGCTGCACGTGGCTGCCGAGGAGGCGCCCGATCAGCTCGGTCTCGGCCTCGCACAGGTGGGGGAACTCCTCGGCGACGTGGCTGACCGGGCAGTGCTGCTGGCACAACTGCTCGCCGATCGGGCTCTCCCGCACCGATGCCGAATAGCCCGCTTGGGTCATCGCGGCCGCCATCGCCTGACTGGGGGCTAGCGCGGGGTGTTGGGCACGCACGTCGTCGTAGTGGGCTTCGAGCCCGGCGGCACGCCGCCGGGCGAACTCGTGCACCGCCTCGTCACCGCACTGCTCGCGCAGGAACCGGAGTGCCTCCACCGCGAGCTCGTCGTACTGGTGCTCGAACGACTCACGTCCGGTCTCGGTCAGGGCGAACACCTTGGCCGGGCGGCCACGCCCCCGGGCGCCGTAGACCTTCGGTTCCCGTGCCTCGATGCGGCCCTCGCCCAGAAGGTGGTCGAGGTGGCGGCGGATCGCGGCGGGGGTCAACTCCAGGCGGGCGGCCAATGCCGCGGCCGTGCTGGGTCCGAGCTCGAGCAGCGTCTGGGCCACCCGGGCACGCGTCGGCGCGTCACCTCCGTCGACCATCCGCTCGAATTCCACAACGCCATTGTGCCGTTATTGTTCGGGCCGCTTCAAATAAGGCTCGCCTAAGGTGCGCCGGGCTTGCGAGGCGCGTATCGAGACCTGTCTCCGCCTCCCTACACTTCTGGGGTGCCTTCCCCCGCGCTCCTCGTCGACGGCCTGGTCATGCGCTACGGCGACAAGGCGGCGGTCGACGGGCTCTCCTTCTGTGTGGAGCGCGGCTCGATCACCGCGGTGCTCGGCCCGAACGGCGCGGGCAAGTCCACGACCCTGGAGACCTGTGAGGGCTACCGGCGTGCGCAGGCGGGGCACATCGAGGTGCTGGGCCTGGACCCGTGGCGGGACAAACCCGATCTGCTTCCCCGCATCGGCGTGATGCTGCAGAGCGGCGGCGCCTGGTCGGGAGTGCGTGCGGAGGAGATGCTGCGGCACGTCGCCGCCCTGCACGCGCATCCGCTGCCGGTGCCGATGTTGGTCGAGCGGCTGGGCCTGGGTGAGTGCGGCCGCACCCCGTACCGGCGACTCTCCGGTGGCCAGCAGCAGCGGTTGTCGCTGGCAATGGCGATCATCGGGCGCCCCGAGCTGGTCTTCGTCGACGAGCCGACGGCCGGGATGGACCCAGCCGGGCGGCAGGACACCTGGGAGTTGCTGCGCGAGCTGCGCGCCGACGGCGTGACGACGGTGCTCACCACGCACTACATGGACGAGGCCGAGAAGCTTGCCGACCAGGTATACGTGATCGACCACGGCAAGCAGATCGCGGCGGGTACGCCGTACGAGCTGACCCGGGGCACCGGCACGACCACGATCCGGCTGGTCGTGACCGAGCCGTTCCCGCCCGAGGCACCCGAGAGCCTGCGGCAGGCGCTGGGCGACGTGACGGTGCGCGCGGTCAATGCCCGCAGCCTGCTGGTCACCGGCGAGGCCGACGCCACGACGTTGGGGAAGGTGTCGGCCTGGTGCGAGGAACACGGCGTCCTGCCCGAGTCGCTCGCGCTGGGCCAGCGCACCCTGGAGGACGTCTTCCTCGAGCTCACCGGGAGGCCGCTATGAACACCCCTGTGAGGACCTTCTCGCCGCGCCCTGGTGCGGCGCCGCTGCCGCGGATGATCTGGGCACAGGCGCGAATGGAGACCAAGCTGATCCTGCGCAACGGCGAGCAACTGCTGATCGCCGTCGTGATCCCGCTGATCGCGCTGGTAGCGGGGGTCCACGTCTACGACAGCCTCGACAGGCCGCTTCGCTCCAGCCCGGTCGACACCCTGGCCCCGGGCGTCTTCGCGCTCGCGGTGATGTCCACGAGCTTCACCTCGCTCGCGATTGCCACCGGCTTCGAGCGGCGCTACGGCGTCCTCAAACGGCTCGGCTCCTCGCCACTCCCTCGTGCCGGGTTGCTCGCCGGCAAGGTGCTCGCGCTCTTCGTCGTCGAAGTCGTCCAGCTCGCGGTCATCGCCGCGGTTGCGTTCGCCCTTGGCTGGGGACCGAACTGGGGGATGCCCGGAGTGCTCGGCCTCATCGCCAGCGTGCTGCTCGGCACGGCGGCCTTCGCCTCGCTCGGGCTCCTGGTCGCCGGCACCCTACGTGCCGAGGCCACCCTCGCCGTCGCCAACCTGGTGTATCTGCTGCTGATGGTCGGCGGCGCGGTCGTGCTCCCGATCTCGGAGTACGGCGCCTGGGGCAACGTCGCGCAGCTCCTCCCGTCCGGCGCTCTCGGCGAGGCGATACGCGACAGTCTCATCGATGCGACGTTCCCTGCGAGTCACTTGCTGGTGCTCGTCGTGTGGGCCGTCGTCGGGACGTTCCTGACCACCCGGACGTTCCGGTGGGAGTGAACCGTTCAGCCGAGCGCTGGCTGCGCCCGGCCGCCTGGGCATCGCTGGGCGTCAACATCCTGGTCGTGGTGAGCGGCGGTGTCGTGCGCCTGACCGGCTCCGGCCTCGGCTGTCCGACGTGGCCCGAGTGCACCGAGGGCTCCTTGACCCCGCACGGCGCGATGGGACACCACGCGGCGATCGAGTTCGGCAACCGGATGGTCACCTTCCTGATCGCCGTGGTCGCGATCGCCACCTTCGTGGTCTGCTGGCGCTCCGGCCGCCGCTCGCTCAGCTGGCTGTCGCTCGTGCTGGCCCTCGGCGTACCCGCGCAGGCGGTCATCGGCGGTATCAGCGTGCTCACCGACCTCAATCCCTGGGTGGTCGCCCTGCATCTGCTGGTTTCGATGGCGATGATCGGCGTCGCGGTCCTGCTACTCCGGCGGATCGACGAGGGCGACGGACCGGTGCGGTGGCAGGTGTCGGATCCGGTACGCCTGCTGGTACGGGTCACTTTCGCCGCCGGCTGGATCGTGCTCTACCTCGGCACCGTCGTGACGGGCTCCGGTCCGCACGCGGGCGACGAGGACGCGCCGCGCAACGGACTCGACCCGCAGAGCATGTCCCAGCTGCACACCGACGTCGTGATGCTGCTGGCCGGCCTGACGATCGCGGCGGTGTTGGTGCTGCGCGCGGTGGACGCGCCGGCGCTCGCGCAGCGGGCAGCGCTGACCCTGCTCGGTGTCGAGGTCGGCCAGGGCGCAGTGGGGTTCCTGCAGTACTTCACGCAGCTGCCGATCGGCCTGGTCACCCTGCACCTGCTCGGTGCTGCGCTGACCAGTGCGGCGCTGACCTGGCTGCTGGTGTCGATCCGGGAGCGCGTCAGCGGGTGAACAAGGGATCCAACGCGACGGCGAGGAACAGCAGCGAGAGATACATGTTGGAGCCGTGGAACAGCCGCATCGCACGGAGCTCGACCACGTTGTCGCAGCTGCGGGCCCGGCGCAGCAACGCGACCGCCTCGCCGAGGAAGGCGGCACCCAGCACGGCGGCGACCACCGGGTAGAACCAGCCCGTCGAGGCCACCGGCCACAACAACAGCGACGTCGCCACGGTCGCGACCGTGTAGGCCACGATCTGCTTGGCAACGGTCAGAGGTGGCGCGACGACCGGGAGCATCGGCACGTCGGCAGCGGCATAGTCGTCGCGGTAGCGGATCGCCAGCGCCCAGAAGTGCGGCGGCGTCCAGAAGAACACGACCAGGAACAGCACCACCGGAGCCCAGGCCAGGGAGCCGGTGACGGCGGTCCAGCCGATCAACGCCGGGAAGCAGCCCGCGGCACCGCCCCAGACGATGTTCTGGGCGGTCCGGCGCTTGAGGATCATCGTGTAGCCGACGACGTAGAACACATTGGCGGCGAGCGCGAGCCCGGCCGAAAGCCAGTTGACCAGCAGCCCGAGCAGCAGGGTGGAGGCAACGCCGAGCAGCAGCCCGAAGATCAGCGCCCCTCGTGGGCTGACCAGGTGCCGGGGCAGTGCGCGGCGGCGGGTACGGCGCATCCGCTCGTCGATGTCGCGGTCGTACACGCAGTTCAGCGCGTTGGCACTGCCCGCCGACAGGGTGCCGCCGACGACGGTCGCGACGACCAGCCACAGGTCGGGTACGCCGCCCGCGGCCAGGAACATCACCGGCACGGTAGTGAGCAGCAGCAGCTCGATGATGCGCGGCTTCGTCAGCCCGACGTACGCGGTCACCACGTCGCGCAGGCGCGTGCTTCCGAGCGCGTACGCCTCTGCCTGCACAGGCGTGGAGACGTGCGGATCGACTGCGGTCACGGTGTCCTCAAGAGTTCGTCAGGTGGCACCGGCAATCGATGCCCCCCGCAGTCTAAGCCGAAAGGCGCCGTTCACTGGCGCCAGCCCGCCCTCGGGACAGTAGGCTCATCCCGTGACCAGTGATCTCGAATGGACCGACCTCGACCGACGCGCCGTCGACACCGCCCGGGTGCTGGCGATGGATGCCGTGCAGAAGGTGGGCAACGGCCACCCCGGCACGGCGATGAGTCTCGCACCGGCGGCGTACCTGCTCTTCCAGAAGGTGATGCGGCACGACCCCGCCGACACGCACTGGGTCAACCGCGACCGCTTCGTGCTCAGCTGCGGGCACAGCTCGATCACGCTCTATACCCAGCTGTACCTGGGCGGGTTCGGCCTCGAGCTCGGCGACCTGGAGGCGCTGCGTACCTGGGGCAGCCTGACGCCGGGGCACCCCGAGTATCGCCACACCAAGGGCGTCGAGGTCACCACCGGGCCGCTCGGCCAAGGCGTCGCCAACGCCGTCGGCATGGCGATGGCACAGCGCAAGCAGCGCGGCATGTTCGAGCCCGAGGCTGCCCCCGGTGAGAGCATCTTCGACCACAAGGTCTACGCGCTCTGCTCCGACGGCGACCTCGAGGAAGGCATCAGCGGCGAGGCGAGCTCGATCGCCGGCGTCCAACAGCTCGGCAACCTGGTGATGATCTACGACCGCAACCAGATCTCCATCGAGGGCGACACCAACGTCGCCTTCGCCGAGGACGTTCCCAAACGGTACGAGGCATACGGCTGGGACGTGCAGGTGGTCGACTGGACCAACGGCGGCACCGAGTACGTCGAGGACGTACCGGCGCTCTACGCGGCGATCCGCCGGGCGGAGACGGTCACCGACCGGCCCAGCCTGATCGTCCTCGACACGATCATCGCGTGGCCGGCCCCCCACGCGCAGGGCACCGAGAAGGCGCACGGCAGCGCGCTCGGCGAGGCCGAGGTGGCCGCCACCAAGAAGGTGCTCGGTTTCGACCCCGACCAGAGCTTCGCGGTCGACGACGCCGTGCTGGCCCACACCCGTACGCTCCTCGACCGCGGTGCGACCGAGCACGCTGCCTGGCAGGAGCGCTACGCCGCCTGGGCGACCGCCAACCCCGAGCGTGCCCGGCTGCTCGAGCGGGTCACCGAACGCCGCCTGCCCGACGGTCTGGTCGACGCGCTCCCGGAGTTCCCGGCCGACCAGAAGGGCGTGGCGACGCGGGTCGCCTCCGGCAAGACCATCAACGCTCTCGCGGCGGTCCTGCCCGAGCTGTGGGGCGGCTCGGCCGACCTCGCCGGGTCGAACAACACCACGATCGAGGGTGCGGCATCGTTCGTGCCCGAGGCGCACTCCACCGGCGAATGGCACGGCGACCCGGTGACCGGCCGGGTGCTGCACTTCGGTATCCGCGAGCACGCGATGGGCGCGATCATGAACGGCATCGCGGTCCACGGCGGCACCCGCGTCTTCGGCGGCACGTTCTTGACCTTCTCCGACTACATGCGCGGGGCGGTCCGGGTCGCGGCGTTGATGGGCGTGCCGGTCACCTACGTATGGACCCACGACTCCATCGGGCTCGGCGAGGACGGCCCGACCCACCAGCCGGTCGAGCACCTGGCGGCACTGCGCGCGATGCCCGGGCTGGACGTCGTCCGTCCCGGGGATGCCAACGAGACCACAGCCGCCTGGGCCGCGATCCTGGCCAACACCGACCGCCCCGCCGCCCTGTGCCTGACCCGGCAGAACGTGCCGGTCTTCCCCCGCGGCACCGATGGGTACGCCGACCTGTCGGGAGTCGCGAAAGGCGGTTACGTCCTGCTCGACACCCCGAGCGGCGACGCACCCGACGTGGTCCTCATCGGCACCGGCTCAGAGGTGCAGCTCGCGGTCGCGGCACGGGCACAGCTCGCCACCGAGGGCATCGGCGCCCGGGTCGTGTCGCTGCCGTGCCGTGAATGGTTCGAAGCCCAGGACCAGGAGTACCGCGACAGCGTGCTCCCGCCCGGAGTCCGGGCCCGCGTCAGCGTCGAGGCAGGAGTGGCCTTCGGGTGGCGTGATCTGGTCGGCGACGCCGGCCGCATCGTGTCACTCGACCACTTCGGCGCATCGGCCGACTTCGCCACCCTCTACCGGGAGTTCGGCATTACCAGTGACGCCGTGACCGCGGCAGCGAAGGAGAGCATCGCATGTCTGAACGACTAACCGCCCTTGCCGGCCAGGGTGTCTCGATCTGGCTGGACGACCTGTCCCGTGAGCGCCTGGAGACCGGCAATCTCGCGGACCTCGTCGCGACCTCGTCGGTGGTCGGGGTGACCACCAACCCCACGATCTTCGCCGCCGCGCTCGCCGACGGGGAACGCTACGACGCCCAGGTGCGCAGGCTCGCTGCCGCCGGCACCGACGTGGACCAGGCCATCGTCGAGCTCACCACCGACGACGTACGCAACGCCTGCGACGTGCTGGCGCCCGTGGCCGAGGCGACCCAGGGCGTCGACGGCAAGGTCTCCATCGAGGTTGCGCCCACGCTGGCCTTCGACACCGACGGCACCGCCGCCGCAGCCAAGCTGCTGTGGGACAAGGTCGGCCGGAGCAACCTGCACATCAAGATCCCGGCAACGACCGAAGGCCTGCCCGCGATCACCGCGACCCTGGCTCAGGGGATCAGCGTCAACGTCACGCTGATCTTCGGCCTGCAGCGCTACGACGAGGTGATGGACGCCTATCTCGCCGGCCTGGAGCAGGCTGACGCCAACGGACACGACCTCGCGACGATCCACTCGGTCGCGTCCTTCTTCGTCTCCCGGGTCGACACCGAGATCGACGCGCGCCTGGAGAAGATCGACAGCCCCGAGGCTTTGGCCCAACGAGGCCGGGCCGGCGTCGCGAACGCGCGGCTGGCCTACCAGGCCTACGAGGCCAAGTTCGGCGGCGAGCGCTTCGCGGCCCTGAAGGCGAAGGGCGCCCGTGTCCAGCGACCGCTGTGGGCCTCGACCGGCGTGAAGAACCCGGACTACCCCGACACGATGTACGTCGCCGACCTGATCGCGCCGGACACGGTCAACACCATGCCGGAGAAGACCCTTCAGGCGTTCGCCGACCACGGGGTCGCCGAGACCGACACCGTCACGCCCTACTACGCGGACGCCCAGCAGGTGCTCGACGACTTGGCCGGCCTCGGCATCGACTACGACGACGTGATCGACACCCTCGAGCGTGAGGGCGTCGACAAGTTCGTCACGAGCTGGCAAGAACTGGTCGGGACCGTGCAGGCACAGCTCGACGGCGCACACTCGTGAGTTCGACCCCGGCCGACCCCACGGGCACCGAGGCCTGGGCGCGCCTCACCGAGGCGGCCGCTGACTTCGCGCCGGACCTCCGCGGCTGGTTCGCCGCGGACCCGGGCCGGGCAGACAGGTTGACGTTCACCGCCGCCGACCTGCACGTCGACCTGTCGAAAGGGCTCGTCGACGACACGGTCCTGTCCGCGCTCCTGGCTCTCGCCGGCGAGGTCGGGCTGGCCGAGCGCCGCGACGCGATGTTGTCCGGCGAGCACGTCAACGTCACCGAGGACCGCGCGGTGCTGCACACCGCGCTCCGGCTGCCGGCCGACGCGGCCCTGGTCGTTGACGGCCAGAACGTCGTCGCCGACGTGCACCACGAGCTACGGCGTGTGTACGACTTCGCCGACCGAGTGCGCTCGGGCCAGTGGACCGGAATCACCGGCGAGCGGATCCGGACTGTCGTCAACATCGGCATTGGTGGCTCGGATCTCGGCCCGGTGATGGCCTACGAAGCACTCGCTCCCTATCGGCACCCGGAGATCGAGTGCCGGTTCATCAGCAACATCGACCCGACCGACGCGGCCCTCACGCTTGCCGACCTGGACCCGTTCACGACCCTGTTCGTCGTGTCCAGCAAGACCTTCGGCACCCTGGAGACGCTCACCAACGCCCGGCTGGCGAGGGCCTGGCTCACCGAGAAGGTCCAGTCCGCCGGCCTCGACGAGGCCGACGCGGTCGCGAGGCACTTCGTCGCCGTATCGACCGCGCTGGACAAGGTCGCGGCGTTCGGGATCGATCCGGCCAACGCGTTCGGCTTCTGGGACTGGGTCGGCGGGCGCTACTCGCTGGACTCCGCGATCGGTACTTCGCTGGCCATCGCTGTCGGCCCGGACCATTTCGCCGACCTCCTCGCCGGGATGCACGCGATGGACGAGCACTTCCGGACGACCGACCTGTCCTCGAACGTGCCGGTGCTGATGGGCCTGCTCAACGTCTGGTACACCGACTTCCTCGACGCGCAGACCCACGCGGTGCTGCCGTACTCCCAACTCCTGCACCGGTTTGCCGCGTACCTCCAACAGCTCACCATGGAGTCCAACGGCAAGAGCGTCCGATGGGACGGCTCACCGGTCACGACCGCGACCGGTGAGGTCTTCTGGGGCGAGCCAGGCACGAACGGCCAGCACGCGTTCTACCAGCTGATCCACCAGGGCACCCGGCTCGTTCCCGCCGACTTCATCGCGTTCGCCAACCCCGCCTACCCGTTGACCGACGGTGAGACCGACGTCCACGAGCTGTTCCTGGCGAACTTCTTCGCCCAGACCCGCGCACTCGCGTTCGGCAAGACCGCGGACGAGGTGCGCCACGAGGGCACTGCGGAGCAGGTCGTTCCTGCGCGGGTCTTCAGTGGCAACCGCCCGACTGCCTCGATCATGGCGCCCGCGCTGACTCCGTCGGTGCTGGGGCAGTTGATCGCGCTCTACGAGCACATCACGTTCACCCAGGGCGTGGTGTGGGGCATCGACAGCTTCGACCAGTGGGGGGTCGAGCTCGGCAAACAGCTGGCGCAGCAGCTCACCCCGGCGGTCGCGGGCGACGCCGCGGTCATCGCCGAGCAGGACGCGTCGACCCGGTCCCTGATCGGCTACTACCGAGCCCACCGACGCTGATGGACGCCCAGATGGGTGCCGGGGTCGAGGTTCTCGCGACACCTGCCGAGCTCGCCGACACGGTCGCGCGACGGCTCGTGCAGCGGCTCGCGGAGATCCAGGCGTCGGGGCGAGTCCCGAACGTCGTGCTCACCGGAGGCACCATCGCCGGCGCGATCCACGCCGCGGTGCCCACGACGCCCGGTGCCGACGCGGTCGACTGGGGCGCCGCGGAGTTCTGGTTCGGCGACGAACGCTATGTCGACCGCGACTCCCCCGATCGCAACGCCCGCCAAGCCCGCGAGCTGATGCTCGACCAGCTGCCGGGAGTCGGCCCACGGGTCCACGAGATGCCCTGGGACGACGGCACACCGGTGGAGGAGGCCGCGGCGGCGTACAGCGCGGAGGTCCGTGCGTCCAGCGCGGATCGCTTCGACATCGTCATGCTGGGAATGGGGCCGGACGGCCACGTCGCGTCTCTGTTCCCCGGCTTCCCGCAGCTCGACGACACCGACGCCGTCGCGATCGCCGTCCACGACTCCCCCAAGCCGCCGCCGACCCGGATCAGCCTGACCTATCCCGCGCTCGCGCATACCCACGCCACCTGGCTGCTGGTCACCGGCTCCGGCAAGGCCGCAGCCGCAGCCCGCGCTCTGGGCGGCGCGGACTACCACGAGATCCCGGCCGCCCGCGTCACGGCACCCGAACTGGTCTGGTTCCTCGATGAGGAAGCGGCCGCGCTGTTGGATCGCTGATCGAGTGCCGACGGCGAGGGACGAGCGGCGGTGTATCGAGATCCAGATGCCAGCCCTACTCGACCAGCGATCAGACCCCTAGCTCGCCGGACTTGCGGCGATCCCGGAGGGTCTGGACGGCCTCGTTGAGGATGTCGGCGGCCTCCTGGTCGGAGCGCCGTTCCTTCACGTAGGCAAGGTGAGTCTTGTACGGCTCGACCTTGGGTGGGGGCGGCGGGTTGTCGGAGTCGAGACTGGCCGGCAGGCCGCAGCGCGGACAGTCCCAGCTTTCGGGCACCTCGGCCTCGATCGCGAACATCAGCTTGGCCTCGTGCCGCTGGGAGCAGAAGTACACGACCTCCTGGCGGGGAGCGGCCTCACCACGCTCGTCTTCGCCCATCGGCCCGGCGCCGATCCGGCTGCCCCGGATGACGCTGCCGCCACCTGCCATGCTGGCGCGGCCTCTAGTTCCCGGCCCGCAACAGCAGGCCGATCGCCACGACGCTGGCGAACCAGAGCACACCCGCGCCGATCGTGATCCGATCGAGGTTCCGCTCGGCCACCGAGGATCCGCCGAGGCCCGAGGAGACACCGCCACCGAACATGTCGGACAGGCCGCCGCCGCGTCCCTTGTGCAGCAGGATCAGCATGATCAGCAGCAGACTGGTGGCCACGAGCAGGATGTACAGGAAGATCACGAGGAGCAGCCTAACCCACCGGCGTAGCGTGGGCTCAGATGATCGGCAAGGACTCGTAGCGGCAGATGCCGCCGAACTCGTCGGCCTGCAGGCTCGCGCCGCCGACCAGGCAGCCGTCGATGTCGGGCTTCTCCATGATCCCGGCGACGCTGTTGAGCTTCACCGACCCGCCGTAGAGGATGCGTACGCCGTCGGCGGCGGCATCGCCGAAGGTCTCCCGGATGCGGCCGCGGATCGCCTCGCACACCTCTTGGGCATCCTCCGGTGTGGCGACCTCCCCGGTGCCGATCGCCCAGACCGGCTCGTAGGCGACGACCAGCCCGGCGACCTGCTCCGGCGCGAGCTCGGCCAGCGAGCCGTCGACCTGGGCCAGCGTGTGCTCGACGTGGCGGCCTTCCTTGCGTACCTCGAGCCCTTCACCGACGCACACGATCGGAGTGATCTTCTCGGCGAGCGCCTTCGTGGCCTTGGCGTTGACGACCTCGTCGGTCTCGCCGTGGTACTCGCGGCGCTCGGAGTGCCCGGCCAGCACGTAGCGGCAGCCGAGCTTGCTCAGCATCGTCGCGCTGATCTCGCCGGTGTAGGCCCCGTTGTCGTGCACCGAGACGTCTTGGGCGCCGTACCTGATCGAGAGCCGGTCCCCGTCGATCAGGGTCTGCACGCTCCGCAGGTCGGTAAACGGCGGGATCACCGCGACCTCGACCTTGCCGTAGTCGTGGTTCTTGTCCGCGAGGCCCCACGCGAGCTTCTGGACCAGGACGACGGCCTCTTGGTGGTTGAGGTTCATCTTCCAGTTGCCCGCCATCAGCGGGGTGCGCTTCTCAGCCACGGGCCTTCAGTCCTCGAGGACGTCGATGCCAGGGAGGGCCTTGCCCTCGAGATACTCCAGGGACGCGCCGCCACCGGTCGAGATGTGTCCGAAGGCTGCCTCGTCGAAGCCGAGCAGGCGCACGGCCGCCGCCGAGTCGCCGCCGCCGACGACCGCCAGCCCGTCGATCCTGGTGAGGGCATCGGCCACCGCGCGGGTGCCGGCGGCAAACGCCGGGAACTCGAAGACGCCCATCGGGCCGTTCCAGAACACGGTCCTGGCATCGGCCAGGGCAGCCGCGAATGCCGTTTGCGACGCCGGCCCGATGTCCAGACCGATGGTGCCGTCGGGGATCGCGTCGGCGGCAGCGACCGATCCGGTCGCGTCGGCCGAGAACGAGTCGGCGACCACGATGTCGGTCGGCAGCAGCAGCTCGACGCCCAGCTCCTGCGCCCGGGTGAGGTAGTCGCGGCAGGTGGGGATCTGGTCCTCTTCCAGCAAGCTGTTGCCGATCGAGTGGCCCTGGGCGGCGAGGAACGTGAACAGCATGCCGCCGCCGATCAGCAGCTTGTCGGCCTTGTCGAGGAGATGGTCGATGACGCCGAGCTTGTCCGACACCTTGGAGCCGCCGAGGACGACGGCGTACGGACGCTCCGGATCGTCCGTGAGCCGGCGCAGTACGCCGATCTCGGTAGCCACCAGGCCGCCCATGGCGTGCGGGAGCCGCTGGGCGACGTCGTACACGCTGGCCTGCTTGCGGTGGACGACTCCGAAGCCGTCGCTGACGAACACGTCGGCCAAGCCCGCCAACTGGTCGGCCAGGGCACCGCGCTCGGTCTCGTCCTTGCTGGTCTCCCGGGGATCGAAGCGCACGTTCTCCAGGACCGCGACCTCACCGTCGCCCAGCGACGCGACAGTGGCGCTGGCGCTCTCCCCCACCAGGTCGGTGGCGAACGCGACCGGGCTGCCGAGCAGTTCGCCCAGCCGTGCCGCGACCGGAGCCAGGGAGAATCTCGGATCGGGTACGCCCGCGGGCCGGCCGAGGTGGGCGGTGACGATCACCCGGGCGCCGGCCTGGGCCAGCTCCTTGATGGTGGGGACGCTGGCCCGGATCCGGCCGTCGTCGGTGATCCGGTCCCCGTCGAGTGGCACGTTGAGGTCGGAGCGGACCAGCACGCGCTTGCCGCGCAGGTCGCCCAGCTGTTCGAGCGAGCTCACAGAGTCTTGCCGACGTGCAGGATCAGGTCGGCCAGCCGGTTGCTGTAGCCCCACTCGTTGTCGTACCAGGAGAAGACCTTGACCTGGTTCCCGATCACCTTGGTCAGCGGCGCGTCGAAGATCGACGAGGCCGGGTTGCTGACGATGTCGCTGGAGACGATCGGGTCGGTGGAGTACGTGAGAATCCGGCCGTCGGCGGCCTTCGCGACGATCTGGTTGATCTCCTCGACCGTGGTCTCCCGCGGGGCCTCGAAGGTCAGGTCGGTGATCGAGCCGGTCGGGATCGGCACTCGGAGGGAGTATCCGTCGAGCTTCCCCTTGAGCTCGGGCAGCACCAACCCGATCGCCTTGGCCGCACCAGTGGAAGTCGGCACGACATTGACGGCGGCGGCCCGCGCCCGGCGCAGGTCCTTGTGCGGGGCGTCCTGCAGGTTCTGGTCCTGCGTGTAGGCGTGGATGGTGGTCATCAGGCCCTTGACGATGCCGATGCCGTCGTTGAGCGCCTTGGCCAGCGGGGCCAGGCAGTTCGTGGTGCAGGACGCGTTGGAGATCACCGTGTGGGTGCCCGCGTCGTAGAGCTCGTGGTTGACGCCCATCACCACGGTGATGTCCTCGTTGCTGGCGGGCGCCGAGATGATCACCTTCTTGGCACCGCCCTGATCCACGTGAGCGCGGGCCTTGGTGGCGTCGGTGAAGAAGCCGGTGGACTCCACGACGACGTCCACGCCGAGGTCCTTCCAGGGCAGGGCACCTGGGTCACGCTCGGCGAGGATCCTCAGCGTCTTGTCGCCGACCTGGATGCCTCCGTCGGCTGCCGCAACCTCGGCCGGGAACCGGCCCAGGATCGAGTCGTACTTCAGCAGGTGCGCCATCGTGGCGAGGTCGCCGAGGTCGTTGGCGGCGACGATCTCGATGTCGGCGCCGGAGGCTTGCACGGCTCGGAAGAAGTTGCGGCCGATCCGGCCGAAGCCGTTGATGCCTACGCGTACGGTCACGGGAAGGTCTCCTCGTCGAGGGGGCGGATATGCCCGAAACCCTACCTGCTGCGTGCGATGGGCTGCTCAGTTGCCCTCGGCGAGCATCTCCGGGGTCAGCGACGCCTCGGTGTCGGGGATGCCCCGGTCCGTCGCCTGTTTGTCCGCCATCGCCAGGAGCCGGCGGATCCGCCCCGCGATCGCGTCCTTGGTGAGCTGTGGGTCGTGCAATTGGCCCAGCTCCTCCAGTGACGCCTGCTTGTGCTCGATGCGCAGCTGGCCCGCGAGCTTGAGGTGCTCGGGCACGTCGTCGCCGAGGATCTCCAGGGCACGTTCGACCCGGGCGCCCGCCGCGACGGCGGCACGAGCGGATCGGCGGAGGTTGGCGTCGTCGAAGTTCGCGAGCCGGTTCGCGGTGGCCCGCACCTCGCGGCGCATCCGCCGTTCCTCCCAGGCCAGCAACGACTCGTGTGCACCGAGGTGGGTCAACAGCTCGCCGATCGCGTCACCGTCCCGGATCACCACCCGGTCGACGCCACGCACCTCGCGGGCCTTGGCCTGGATGCCGAGGCGTCGCGCCGCACCGACCAGGGCAAGCGCCGCCTCGGGCCCGGGGCAGGTGACCTCGAGCGCGCTGGAGCGGCCCGGCTCGGTCAGGGATCCGTGCGCGAGGAACGCGCCTCTCCAGGCGGCCACGGCGTCGCAGCCGGACCCGGAGACCACCTGGGGCGGCAGACCGCGTACTGGTCGACCGCGCCCGTCCAGGAGTCCGGTCTGCCTGGCAAGCTGCTCGCCGTCTCGGACCACGCGGACCACGTAGCGCGTCCCTTTACGGATGCCGTTGCCGCTCACCATCACGATGTCGGAGCCGTGACCGTAGATCTCGGCGATGTCGCGACGGAGCCGTCGCGCTGCCGCGCCGGTGTCGAGCTCGGCCTCGACGACGATGCGGCCCGACACGATGTGCAGGCCCCCGGCGAACCGGAGCATCGAGGAGACCTCGGCCTTGCGACAGCAGGTCTTGGTGATCTGCGTGTTGGCGAGCTCTGCCTTGACCTGTGCCGTCATCGCCATGCGTCCGATCCTGCCACCACGTCGTGCGCCCCCCTTGCCGATGCGAGCCCCGAGATCGGCCCGCTAACGAGTGCGTTCGCCAACCCTACGTCTCCGCCATGATGCGCGCATAGGCGGCGGCCAACTTCGCCGGATCGTGACGGGGGCTGCCGTCGTCGCATGCGACGTCCGCAATCACGAGCCGGCCGCCCGCGGAGCGTGCCGACGTCGCCAGCCCGTCGGGGTCGACGACGCTGCTCTCGTCGGCGAGAACGACGTCACAGACCAGCTCTGGCGCGTGGTCGAGCAGCACCTCCAGGTGCGTCTCGGGTGAGAATCCGTCGGTCTCCCCGGCTTGTGGCTCGAGGTTGAGGGCGACGATGCGGCGGCCGGGTGTCGTCGTCAGCGCCGTGCGCAGCCGTGGTACCAGGAGGTGGGGCAGCACACTGGTGAACCAGGATCCGGGGCCGAGTACGACCCAGTCGGCGGCCTCGATGGCCGCGACCGCCTGCGGGCACGCCGGCGGCTCCCGTGGGTCGAGCCGCACCGAGACGACCTGGCCGGGGGTCGAGGCGACCTCGGCCTGGCCGCGGACGATCGTTCGCGCACCGGGGTCGTCGGCGTCCAGGCCCAGCACCGACGCCACGATGTCCAGCGGTGTCTCCGACATCGGCAGCACCCGTCCCTGCGCGCCGAGCAGCCGGCCGACCAGCTCGAGGCCTCCGACGGTGTCGTCGAGGATGTCCCACAGCGCCACGATCAGCAGGTTGCCGACCGCATGCTGGTCCATCTCGCCGCGGCTCTCGAACCGGTGCTGGAGCACGCGTGCCCATGTCGTACCCCAGTCGTCGTCACCGCACAACGCGGCCAACGCCATCCGCAGGTCGCCTGGCGGCAGGCAGCCGAACTCCCGGCGCAACCGTCCCGAGGAGCCGCCGTTGTCGGCCACCGTGACGACCGCGGTCAGGTCGGAGACGACGGTGCGCAGGGCAGCCAGATTGGCGGCGAGACCATGGCCGCCGCCGAGTGCGACCACGTGGCGCGGCAGCATCGGCTACTCCCGTCCGAGGTCGCGGTGGACCGGCCTCGCGTCGATGCCGAGGTCACGCAAGCGTGAGGCGATCTCCTGGGTCATCGCCACCGATCGGTGCTTGCCGCCGGTGCACCCGATCGCGACCGTCATGAACCGTTTGCCCTCACGCAGATAGCCCTCGGTGACCTGGGCCAGCATCGGGACGTACGCGGCCAGGAAGGCCGCGGCCTCGGGCCGCTGCTTGACGAACGCGGCCACGGGCTCGTCGAGTCCCGATTGCGGGCGCAGCGCCGGCACCCAGTGCGGGTTGGGCAGAAAGCGCATGTCTGCCACGAAGTCGGCGTCGACCGGGATGCCGTACTTGAACCCGAAGCTCACCACGGTCGCCTTCAGCGCGGTCTTCTGTGTCGACCCGAACGCCTCGGCGACCTTCGCGGTCAGCTGGTGCACGTTGAGATTGCCGGTGTCGATGACCAGGTCGGCGTCGCCCCGGACGGCCGCCATCGCGATCCGCTCCCGGCGCAGCCCGTCGATCAGCCGACCGCCCTCCTGGAGCGGATGCGGTCGCCGGGCAGCCTCTTGCCGGCGTACCAGTACTTCGTCGCCCGCTTCGAGGTAGAGCAGGGTCGCGCGCCGCTGGGTACGCTCGAAGGCCATCGCCTCACGCAGCCCGTCGAAGAACGACCCTGAGCGTACGTCGACCACGACCGCGATGGGCTGTCCCGGCCCGCTGCTCTCGTCGACCATGCGGACGACATCGGGCAACAGCGGCGGCGGCAGGTTGTCGACCACGAAGAAGCCGAGGTCCTCCAACTCCTTGGCCGCAGTACTCCGGCCCGCGCCGGTCATGCCCGTCACGACCACGAGGTCCCCGTGCCCGGCCTCCCCCTGCGCCATCAAGCCTCCTCGATCTCACCGGTGGTCATGTTGATGGAGACAGTCTTACCGGATCGGGCGCCGTCCAGGGCCGCCTTGATCGACTCCGCCGTCTTCCTGCCGATCCCGGGCACTTCGGCGATCTCCTCCACCGTGGCCGCCCGGAGCTTGCGCAACGACCCGAACCGGCGCAGCAGCGCCTTGCGGCGGACCTCACCGAGCCCGGGTACGTCGTCGAGCAGGCTCTCGACCATCGACTTCGACCGGCGCGAGCGGTGGTGGGTGATCGCGAAACGGTGGGCCTCGTCGCGCACCCGTTGCAGCAGGTACAGACCCTCGCTCGTCCGGGGCAGGATCACCGGGTCCTCCTGGTTGGGCAGCCATACCTCCTCCAGCCGCTTCGCGAGGCCGACGACAGGGATGTCGTCGATCCCGAGCTCGTCCAGGGCGCGCTGGGCGGCAGCCACCTGCGGCGGTCCACCGTCCACCACGACCAGGCCCGGTGCGTAGAAGAACTTGCGTGGGCGCCCGGTATCCGGGTCGATCAACAACGGCCGGCTCTCGGCAGGGTCGGACAGCTCTTCGAGCATCCGGCGGAACCGCCGGGTGATCACCTCGTGCATGGAGGCGACGTCGTTCTGGCCGTCGACGCCGCGCACCACGAAGCGGCGGTATTCGCTCTTGCGGGCCAGGCCGTCCTCGAAGACCACCATCGACCCGACGACTTCGGTGCCTTGGAGGTTGGAGATGTCGTAACACTCGATCCGCAGCGGCGCCTCGGGAAGGGCGAGCGCCTGCTGCAGTTCTTCGAGCGCCTGGTTGCGGGCCGTCAGGTCGGTACCGCGCTTGGTCTTGTGCAGGGCCAGCGCCTGTGCGGCGTTGCGGCCGACCGTCTCGTGCAGTGACTTCTTGTCGCCACGCTGCGGCACCCGCAGCCGCACCCGGCTGCCGCGCTGCTCGGACAGCAACTCCTCGACGACCGGAGCGTCCTCCGGGAGCGCGGGGACCAGGATCTCCCGGGGGATGGCATCGCCGGACTCCTCGGCGTACAACTGCAGCAGGAACCGCTCGACCAGATCTCCGGTCGTCGCGTCGTCGGTGATGTCCGCGACCCAGCCGCGCTGCCCGCGGACCCGGCCGCCGCGTACGTAGAAGATCTGCACCGCGACCTCGAGCGGGTCCTCCGCGAACGCGATCACGTCGGCGTCGGTGCCGTCGCCCAGGACCACCGCCTGCTTCTCCAGTGCCCGGTGCAGAGCCGCGAGATCGTCGCGGAGCCGGGCCGCACGCTCGAACTCCATCGCATCGCTGGCGGCGTACATCTGCTTCTCGATGCGCCGGACGAAGGCGTTGGTGTTGCCGGCCATGAAGTCGCAGAAGTCGTCGACGATCGCGCGGTGCTCCGGTGCGGTCACCCGGCCGACGCACGGCGCGGAGCACTTGCCGATATAGCCGAGCAGGCAGGGCCGGCCGATCTGGCCTGAACGCTTGAAGACGCCGTTGCTGCACGACCGCATCGGGAAGACCCGGAGCAACTGGTCGACGGTGTCGCGGATCGCCCAGGCGTGTCCGTACGGGCCGAAGTAGCGGGTGCCCTTCTTCTTCGCACCGCGCCCGACCATCACCCGCGGATACTCCTCACCGACGGTGACCGCGAGCCACGGATAGGACTTGTCGTCGCGGTACTTCACGTTGAAGCGCGGATCGAACTCCTGGATCCAGGAATACTCCAGCTGGAGCGCCTCGACCTCGGTCTCGACCACCGTCCAGTCCACCGACGCCGCGGTCGTCACCATCGTCGCGGTGCGCGCATGCAGGTTGGCCGGATCCTGGAAGTACGAGGTCAGCCGGGACCGGAGGTTCTTGGCCTTGCCGACGTAGATGACCCGGCCCTTGACGTCCCGGAACCGGTACACCCCCGGGGAGATCGGAATCGTCCCCGACGCAGGGCGGTACGTCGACGGATCCGGCATGCACCCAACCCTAACCAGCCCCGGGGACATCGCCGAGTTGGCACGAATCTTCGCCGAGTTGGCACGAATCTTCACCGAACCTGTGGAAAACCCGGGGATTCGTGCCAACTCGGCCCTTGGACTCAGGCTTGGACGATGTTCTTGCCCTCGACCTTGATGTCGATTGCGGTCAGCGGGCTCGGGGCCGGACCGCTGACGTTCGCCCCCGTGGTCATGTCGTAGAGGCTGCCGTGGCAGGTGCACTTGATCTTGCCGTCGCTGATCTCGGTGACCGGACACTTGGCGTGCGTGCAGGTGCGGTCGAAGGCGTGGAAGTCGCCGGCGGTGGGCTGGGTGACCACGACGTTCGGCGAGTCGAGGAAGACCGCTCCGCCGACCTCGATGTCACTTGTCTTGACGAGAACGTCGCTCCCGCTGGTCGACCCGCCAGTCGAGGGTGTCGTGGAGTCGCCAGGGCTCGTGCTCGGCGAGCTGCTGCTGGCGTCGCTCGTGTTCGAATCGCTGGAGCCGCACGCGGCGAGCACGGGAACGCCCACCGCCCCGGCCGCGACACCGAGCAGGAGGTGGCGCCGGCTGGCGCGAGGATCCTCGTTGTTCATGCGGACAACCCTAGGGCGGCCGCTCTGGGGGCGCCTGAGAGCCCACTATGGATCAGCCGGCTTTGCGCGCCGGCCTGCGGGTGCTCGTCTTTCTCGGTGCAGCCGCTTTGCGGGTCTTGGCAGGCGTACGCGCGACACCGGCGAGCAAGGGCGCCAGGAACGTGCCGGTGTGGCTGCCGGGAGTGGCCGCGACGTCTTCCGGGGTCCCTTCGGCGACGACGGTGCCACCGCGGTTGCCGCCCTCGGGCCCCATGTCGACGATCCAGTCGGCGGTCTTGATCACGTCGAGATTGTGCTCGATCACCAGCACGGTATTGCCCTGGTCGACCAGCCGGCCGAGCACGAGCAAGAGTTTGCGGATGTCTTCGAAGTGCAGACCGGTGGTGGGCTCGTCCAGCACGTACACGGTGCGGCCGGTGGACCGTTTCTGCAGCTCGGCGGCGAGCTTGACCCGCTGTGCCTCGCCCCCACTGAGCGTGGGCGCCGGCTGGCCGAGCCGGACGTACCCGAGGCCGACGTCGACCAGCGTACGCAGGTGCCGGGAGATCGCGGGCACCGCTTCGAAGAAGTCGACCGCTTCCTCGATCGGCATGTCGAGGACCTCGGCGATGGTCTTGCCCTTGAAGTGCACCTCGAGCGTCTCGCGGTTGTAGCGGGCTCCGTGGCAGACCTCGCAGGGGACGTAGACGTCGGGGAGGAAGTTCATCTCGATCTTGATCGTGCCGTCACCCGCGCAGGCCTCGCAGCGCCCGCCCTTGACGTTGAACGAGAACCGGCCGGGCTGGTAGCCGCGCATCTTCGCCTCGGGGGTCGCGGCGAACAGCTTGCGGACGTGGTCGAAGACCCCGGTGTAAGTGGCCGGGTTGGATCGCGGCGTGCGGCCGATCGGCGACTGGTCGACGTGGATCACCTTGTCGACGTGCTCGACGCCGTCGATGCGCCGGTGCCGCCCGGGTACGGTGCGCGCGTTGTAGATCCGTTTGGCCAGTGAGGTGTAGAGGATGTCGTTGACCAGGGTGGACTTGCCGGAGCCGGAGACGCCGGTGACCGCGACGAACATGCCGAGCGGGAACGAGACGTCGATGCCCTGCAGGTTGTGCTCGCTGGCGCCGACGACCTTCAGCTCGCGACCGGGGGTGCGCGGCCGGCGGACGTCGGGCACGGGGATCGAGCGGCGCCCGGAGAGGTACTTGCCGGTCTGCGAGTCTGGATGGGACAGCAGGTCGGCCACCGTGCCGGAGACCACGACCTGTCCGCCGTGCTCGCCGGCGCCCGGCCCGATGTCGACGACCCAGTCGGCAACCCGGATGGTGTCCTCGTCGTGCTCGACGACGATCAGCGTATTGCCCAGATCCTTGAGCCGTACGAGGGTCTCGATCAGCCGGTGGTTGTCGCGTTGGTGCAGGCCGATCGAGGGCTCGTCGAGCACGTAGAGCACCCCGACCAGGCCGGCCCCGATCTGGGTGGCGAGCCGGATCCGCTGGGCCTCGCCGCCGGACAGGGAACCCGACGGCCGGTTCAGCGAGAGATAGTCGAGGCCGACGTCGAGCAGGAACGCGAGCCGCTCCTGGATCTCCTTGAGCACCCGCTCGCCGATCTGCCGCTCGCGGGGTGACATGTCGAGGTTGCGGAGGTATTCCGCGGTCTCGCCGATGGAGAGAGCGCAGACCTCGGCGATGTTCCTTCTCTGCCCGGAAGACGAGGACAGCGTCACCGCGACCGACACCGGCTTGAGGCGAGTGCCGTGGCAGACCGGGCACGGCACCTCACGCATGAAGCCCTCGTACCGCTCCCGGCTGGTGTCGGACTCCGCTTCGCGGTGCCGGCGCTCGACGTAGCTGCGGACCCCCTCGAACGTCGTGGTGTACGCCCGTTCCCGGCCGTAACGGTTGACGTGGCGCACGTGCACCTTGGTCGGGTGGCCCTCCAGGATGCTCTTGCGGGCCTTCGCGGGGATGTCCTCCCAGGGGGTGTCCAGGTCGAAGCCCAGCTCCTGCCCGAGTGCCTCCAGCAGCCGGTGGAAGTAGTCGGCGACATGGGCGCCGGACCACGGCGAGATGATGCCGTCGTTGATGCTGCCGGTCGGGTCGGTGATGACCAGCTCCGGATCGACCTCCATCCGGGTGCCGAGGCCGGTGCAGGCCGGGCAGGCGCCGAACGGCGAGTTGAACGAGAACGACCGCGGCTCCAGGTCGTCGGTCTCGATCGGGTGCTGGTTGGGGCAGGCCATCTTCTCCGAGAAGCGCTGGTAGCGACCCGGGTCCTTCTCGGGGAGATCGACGTAGTCGAAGATCACCAGACCGCCCGACAGGCCGAGCGCGGTCTCGACCGAGTCGGTGAGGCGGCGTTTGCTGCTGGCCTTGACGGCGAGCCGGTCGACGACCACCTCGATGTCGTGCTTGCGTTTCTTGTCCAGTGACGGGGGTTCACTCAGGTTGTGGATCCCGCCGTCGACTCGCACCCTGCTGAAGCCCTGGGTCTGCAACTGGCGGAACAGCTCGACGTACTCCCCCTTGCGCCCGGAGATCACCGGTGCAAGCACCTGGAAGCGCGTGCCCTCGCCGGCCTGCATCACGCGGTCGACGATCTGCTGAGGCGTCTGCCGCTCGATCGGCGCGCCGCAGGTGGGGCAGTGCGGCCGGCCGGCGCGGGCATAGAGAAGCCGCAGGTAGTCGTACACCTCGGTGATCGTGCCGACCGTGGAGCGCGGGTTCTTGCTCGTGGACTTCTGGTCGATGGAGACCGCGGGTGACAGACCCTCGATGAAGTCGACATCGGGCTTGTCCATCTGGCCGAGGAACTGGCGCGCGTACGCCGACAGCGACTCCACGTAGCGGCGCTGGCCTTCGGCGAAGATCGTGTCGAACGCGAGGCTCGACTTGCCCGACCCGGACAGGCCGGTGAAGACGATCAGCGCATCGCGGGGCAGGTCGAGCGACACGTCCTTGAGGTTGTGCTCACGCGCTCCGCGGATCGTCAGCTGATCAGCCACTCTCGAACTCCTCGATTCGAACACATGTTCGTTCATCATAGACCGCTTCACCAACCCGACACGCCGCGGGCACCGTCGTTCTCAGCCGACGCTATCCGGTCGTACGGACGGTTCTGTCGCACTGGTTGAATTGAGGCCATGACCTACCACGGCAACGTCAAGCAGGGCGGTCCCGCCGACGTACGCGAACTCAAGGGCCTGATCATCTCCAAGATGCAGGTCGGCGACTTCGGCAACAACACCTACCTGCTGCGCTGCCGTCAGACGGACGAGCAGTTGCTGATCGACGCCGCCGCCGAGCCCGACCGGATCCTCGGCCTGATCGGTCCGGGAGGCCTGACCAAGGTCGTCACCACCCATCAGCACCATGATCACTGGGGTGCTCTCGCCGAGGTGGTCGAGGCGACCGCCGCCGAGACCTACGCCGGAGCGTTCGACGCCGAGGGCATCCCCGTGTGCACCGACGTCCGGGTCAACGACGGCGACACCATCGCCCTCGGCAACTGCACCCTCACCGCCATCCACCTGGTCGGCCACACCCCCGGCTCCATCGCGTTGCTCTACGACGACCCCGCCGGCACCCCGCATCTCTTCACCGGCGACTGTCTCTTCCCCGGCGGCATCGGAAATACGTGGAAGGATCCGGAGGCGTTTGCGTCGCTCTACCGCGACGTCACCACCAAGCTCTTCGACCGCCTCCCCGACGAGACCTGGTTCTACCCCGGTCACGGTGACGACTCCACGCTGGGCAACGAGCGCCCGCACCTGGAGGAATGGCTCGAGCGCGGCTGGTGACCTACTGCCCGTAGGAGAAACGAAGCTCGGCGAAGATCAGCCGGCTGATGCGCTTCCGCAACAGTCTGGCGTCATCTTCGTCCGGCACGTCGCTCGGTGTCAGGAGCGTGAAGGTCAGGGCCGTGTCCTGGCTCACTGGCACCTCGGCGAGGCCGAACACGATCCGGTCGTCCGGACGACTTCGCCACAGCGACGACCACACCACCGAGCATGGTCGTTCGCACTCCAACACACGCGGCCGGATCTCGTCGGCCACCAGGTTGAGCCAGACCCGGCTCCCCGTCTGCGCAGGGCTGACGAGATCGTCCCAAACGACGTGCGGCGGCGCGGGGAGCCGGCGAGTCCGCGTGCTGTAGGGAGTCATCCGTACACGGTAGACGTCGGCACGACGGCTCGGGTCGTTCGGATCCGCGCAAAACCCTCATTATCCGGCTCTTGCGCTGCCACAATCCAAAGGGACGCGATGACCGAGGAGATCGAGATGTCAGTACCTGCTGATTGGTATCCAGATCCGCAAGATGCCCGGCTCCTGCGCTGGTTCGACGGCACAGTGTGGACCGAGCATGTATCACCCGCGCCGGCCAACGGCTTGGACGAGGAGCCTCGTACAGTCGGGAGCCTGGGCCGCACGAGTGTGCTCCTGGTCGCGCTGACGGCTACCGCCCAAGTCCTCAGTGCCGTCCTCTCGCCCGGCGCTGATCTGACTGGCACCCGCTTCACTGCCTACGGTGCCGTCCAGCTTCTCTGCCCGTTGCTGTTGGTTGGGGCCGGGATCGTGACGTGCACTTGGTTGTCGCGGGCACGTGAGAATGCCGAGATCTTGAATCCCGCCGCGCCTCATGCTCGTTCCCGTGGCTGGGTGTGGGGTAGTTGGATCTGCCCGATTGTCTGCGTGCTGTATCCCTTCCAGCTGGTGCGGGACGTACGTCGGGCAACCAACGACGGAGCCAAACTTGGTGCACGTCCCGGGCTGTGGTGGGCTGGCTTCTTGGTGTTCGCCTTTGCTGGGTACGCGGCCGCGCGGACGTCGATGACCTCCGATCCCGCAGCTGCAGGCAGCCTGCAAAGCCTCGAGTGGGTCGCCGCCGTCGGTGCGGTCGTTGCCGCCACGGTCTGGGCCGGAATCGTCGGGTCGGTCGATCGCGGTCAGCGTGCGCGCATCGAAGCGCTCGCATCGTCGAACGCTCGATCTACGGCCTGACCGCGACGGTCTCGGCCAACGGAGCGGAGAGTTTCAGTCACCTGGTGACTGAAACTCTCCGGAGCAATGCGCAGCTCGCCCGTGTCGGGGCGTGATCCTAGAGCCGCGGCGGGACGGCCGGGTGCCCTCGTTAGGCTGGCCGGGTGACGAACTGGTTCGCCTCCCCCAAGGACGCTGTCGCCGAGCTCGGGAGCGCCGGGTACCTGGCCGACGAGCAGACCGCGACTACCGCCTACCTTGCCGGGGTCTTGGAGAAGCCACTGCTGATCGAAGGCCCGGCGGGCGTGGGCAAGACCGAGCTGGCCAAGGCCGTTGCCACCTCGACCGGTGCCGAGCTGGTACGGCTGCAGTGCTACGAAGGTCTCGACGAGGCCCGGGCGCTGTACGAGTGGAACTACAAGAAGCAGTTGCTGCGCATCCAGGCCTCCGCTGCTGGCGAGACCTGGGACGCCACCCACGACGACATCTTCACCGAGGAGTTCCTGCTCACCCGCCCGCTGCTGACCGCGATCCGCCGCGACGAGCCGACGGTGCTTCTCGTCGACGAGGTGGACAAGGCAGACGTGGAGGTCGAGGGTCTGCTGCTGGAAGTGCTCTCCGACTTCCAGGTCACGATCCCCGAGCTCGGCACGGTCACCGCGACCCGCCGGCCGTTCGTCGTGCTCACCTCGAACGCGACCCGGGAGCTGTCGGAGGCGGTCAAGCGCCGCTGCCTCTATCTGCACCTGGACTATCCCGCACCTGAGCGCGAGCGGGAGATCGTGCTGTCGCAGGTACCGGGCCTCGACGCGGCTCTGGCCGACCAACTGGTCGCGGCGATCGGCCGGCTCCGCGATCTCGACCTCAAGAAGGCACCGTCGATCGCGGAATCGGTCGACTGGGCACGTACGCTCGTCGCCCTGGAGGTGGGTGACCTCGACGAGGAGGCGATCACCAAGACCCTCGGAGTCGTCCTCAAGCACTCCTCCGACCACGAGCGCGCCCGGGCAGCTCTGCGCAGCCACCGCGCCGCGCACCGATGACGGGGCTCCTGGACCGTCACCTCGCCTTCGTCGAGGCGCTGCGCGGCGCCGGCCTGCCCGTTTCCCTGGCCGAGGATCTCGACTCGGTGGCCGCGATCAGCCGCCTCGACCTGCTCGACCGAGAGCAGCTCCGGGCCGGGTACGCCGCGACGCTGGTCAAGCGGGCCACCCACCGGCCGATGTTCGACCAGGTCTTCGACCTGTTCTTCCCGGCACTGATCGGCTCGGGTGCTGCCTCGGGGCTCGACGAGGAGCCCCTGACCGAGCGCGACTCCGCGGACGCGCTCAAGCAGCTTCGCGACGATCTGCTCGACGCACTGGCCACCGGCGAGGAAGACCTGCTGGAGGGGCTCGCCCGGGAGGCAGTCGGCCGGTTCGGTGCGATGCGTGGCCGCGGGCCCGGGATGGCCTCGTGGTCGGCGTACAACGCTCTCCAACGCACCTCGCCCACCACGCTGATGCAGCGGTTGGTCGAGGGGCTGCTCACCGAGATGGGCCGGGAGGCCGCGGAACGCGAAGCGAAGCGCCGGATCACCGGCTTCGAGCATCTGGTCGAAGCCGAGGCCCGACGCCGTATCGCCGAGGAGAAGGGAGCCGCGTACGTCGCGACCGCGACCCTGCGTCCCACCACCGACCAGGTGGCCTTCCTCGGCGCCCGCAAGCAGGAGCTGGAGCTGATGCGCCGGGAGATCTACCCGTTGACCCGCAGGCTCGCGACCCGGCTCTCCCGGCAGAAGCACTCCCAGCGGCGCGGGCCGCTGGACTTCCGCCGGACCGTACGCGCCTCGATGTCCTCCGGCGGCGTACCGCTGACCACCGTGCAGCGACCGAAGCGCCCGCACCGCGCGGAGGTGGTCGTGCTGTGCGACGTCAGTGGGTCGGTGGCCAACTTCGCGCAGTTCACGCTCCTGCTGGTGTTCGCGCTGCGCGAGCAGTTCTCCAAGGTGCGCGCGTTCACGTTCGTCGACGACATCCACGAGGTCACCCACCACTTCGAGCCCGGTGCCGACGTGGCCGCGACCTTGGTCTCGCTGGCGGCCAGCGTCGAGCACGCCTCGCGCTGGGGACGCACCGACTACGGCCGCGCCTTCTCCCAGTTCGCCCAGCAGTTCCCCTCGGCGCTGACCCCCAAGACCTCGCTGCTCGTCCTGGGCGACGCCCGCTCCAACTACTCCGACCTGTCGCTGGGCGTGGTGCGCGACATCGTGGCTCACACCCGGCACCAGTGGTGGCTCAACCCCGAGCACCGGCGCCAGTGGGACACCGGGGACTCCGCCGCGGCCGCCTACGGTGCGCTGATCCCGATGGTGGAGTGCCGCAACCTGGTCCAGCTAGGGCAGTTCGTGGAGCAGCTCGCCAAGTGAGACGAGCGCGCTCCGGTAGCCTTCGATTCCCTCCCCGGCGATGGTCACCGCCGCGTGTGGCTCGATCACCGAGGTGTGCCGGAACTCCTCGGGCCGCTGCTTGGGCTCACTGATGTGCACCTCGACCAGGGGTGCGGTGAGCTGCCCGCAGGCGTCGAAGAGGGCGTACGAGTAGTGCGTCCAGGCGCCCGCGTTGAGTACGACGGGGGTCGCCTCGTCGGCGGCCTGGTTGAGCCAGTCGAGCAGCACGCCCTCGTGGTTCGTCTGCCGCACCTCGACGTCGAGGCCCAGCGCCGCGCCCCATGCGCGGCACAGCTCGGCAAGCTCGTCGTGGGTCGTCGACCCGTAGATCTCGGGTTGCCGCCGGCCGAGCCGGCCCAGGTTGGGACCGTTGAGCACCAGTACCTTCATGGCGAGACCTCTGCGAACGCTGCCGTCAGCAGGGCCGGGTCGGGGCCTTCGAGCACCACCGGCTTGCCGACATCCTCCAGGACCACGAAGCGCAGCAGGTCTCCGCGAGACTTCTTGTCCACCTTGATGCCTTCGAGCAGCTGCGGCCAGGTGCCGCCGGCGTAGGTCGTGGGCAGCCCGACCGACGACAGGATCGCCGCGTGCCGAGCCGCGACATCGTCGGCGAGCTTGCCCGCGAGCCGGGCCAGCTCCGCGACGAACACCATCCCGATGGAGATCGCGGCACCGTGCCGGAACCGGTACCGCTCGACGCGCTCGATGGCGTGGCCGAGGGTATGGCCGTAGTTGAGCGCCTCCCGGCCCGGATGACCGGCACTTCCGCCGGTCTCCTTGAGGTCACCCGCGACGACGCCCGCCTTGACGGAGATGGCCCGTTCGATCAGCTCCCGCTGCCGGACCGACCCGACGCGCAGGGCGTCCTCGGGGTCGGCTTCGACCAGGCGGAGGATCTCGGGGTCGGCGATGAACCCACACTTGATCACCTCGGCCATGCCGGAGATCAGCTCGTTGCGGGGCAGCGTCTCCAGCGTGGTCAGGTCGCAGATGACCCCGCTGGGCTCGTGGAAAGCACCGACCAGGTTCTTGCCCTCGGCGGTGTTCATCCCGGTCTTGCCGCCGACGGCCGCGTCGACCATCCCCAGCAGTGTCGTGGGCAGGTGGATCACACGTACGCCACGCAGCCAGGTGGCCGCCACGAAGCCGCCCATGTCGGTCGTGGAGCCGCCCCCGATCGTCACCACCACGTCGGAGCGGGTGAAGCCGAGCTGGCCGAGCACCTGCCAGCAGTACGAAGCAACGGGGGCGAGCTTGGCTTCCTCGCCGTCGGGGATCTCGATGCAAGCGGCCTGGAAGCCGAGCTGGTCCAGATCGTCACGGACGCTCTCGCCGGTCGCGGCCAGCGCCCGGGGGCAGATCACGGCCACGCGCCGGGTCTGGGGTCCGAGCAGCGGCGGCAGCTCGCCGAACAGCCCGGTACCGATCACCACGTCGTAGGGCGAAGCCCCACGCACCGGGATCGTCGTCACGTCACTCATCGCGCCCAGCCTGCCATGCGGCGACGACACGCATCACCTCGCCCGCGACATCGTCGGGCGAGCGGCCGTCGGTGTCCACGATCGCGCGGGCGACCGACTCGTAGACCGGCAGCCGCTCGTCGAGCAGCGCCTTGATGCGGGCACGTACGTTGCCGAGCAGAAGCGGCCGGCCGGTGCCGAGCCCGACCCGTTTGACCGCGTCGGCCAGCCCCACCTTGAGGAACACCACCGGCTGGTCGGCCAACAGCGCACGGGTCGCGTCGCTGAGCACCGCTCCGCCGCCGAGCGACAGGACGCCGTCGTGCGCGGCCAGGGCCGTGGCGACCGCGGCCTCCTCGAGCAAACGGAAGCGCTCCTCGCCGTCCTCGACGAAGATGTCCGAGACCGACTTGCCAGCCACCGTCTCCACGTCGGCGTCCGTGTCGCGCGCGGCGACGCCCCACTGCGCGGCCAGCAGGGCGGCAACGGTGGACTTGCCGGCGCCCATCGGGCCGACCAGGACGACCCTAGCCACGAGAAGATCCGTGCATCACCGGATGGACAGGTTGTCGAGGTAGGCATCGACGTTGCGCTTGGTTTCGGTCACGGAGTCACCGCCGAACTTCTCCACGATCGCCTCGGCGAGCACCAGCGCGACCATCGCCTCGGCCACCACGCCAGCGGCCGGCACCGCGCACACGTCGGAGCGCTGATGGTGGGCGACCGCGGCTTCGCCGGTGGCGACATCGACCGTACGCAGGGCACGCGGCACGGTCGCGATCGGCTTCATGGCCGCCGAGACCCGCAGCACCTCGCCGGTGGTCATGCCGCCCTCGGTGCCGCCAGCGCGACCGGAGGTGCGCCGGATGCCGTCCTCGGTCGTGACGATCTCGTCGTGGGCCAGCGAGCCGGGGTTGGCCGCGAGGTCGAACCCGTCGCCGACCGCGACGCCCTTGATCGCCTGGATGCCCATCAGCGCGCCGGCGAGCCGCGAGTCGATCCGGCGGTCCCAGTGGACGTGCGAGCCGAGACCGGGCGGCAGCCCGTGGACGACGACCTCGACGACCCCGCCGAGGGTGTCGCCGTCCTTGTGCGCCTGGTCGATCTCGGCAACCATCTGCTTGCTCGCGTCGGGGTCCAGGCAGCGCACCGGGTCGTTGTCGAGGTACGCGACGTCCGTGTACGCCGGGATCGACCCGTAGGGCGCGCGTGCCTTCCCGATCTGGACGACGTGGGACACGATCTGCGCGCCCGTCGACTGATCGACGAACGCGGCCGCGACCGCGCCGAGGGCGACCCGTGCGGCGGTCTCGCGGGCCGAGGCGCGTTCGAGGATCGGCCGGGCCTCGTCGAAGTCGTACTTCTGCATGCCGACCAGGTCGGCGTGTCCGGGCCGGGGCCGGGTCAGTGGCGCGTTGCGCGCCGAGTCGGCGATCGCGGCGGCCGTGGCGTCGTCGAGGGGATCGGCGGCCATGATCTTGTCCCACTTGGGCCACTCGCTGTTGCCGATGCGCAGCGCGATCGGCCCGCCCTGGGTCTCACCGTGCCGGATGCCGCCGATGATCTCCAGCGCGTCGGCTTCGAATCCCATCCGGGCGCCGCGCCCGTACCCGAGCCGGCGGCGGGCCAGCGCGGCGTCGATCTGGGGCGAGGAGACCTGGACGTGAGCCGGCAATCCTTCCAGGATCGCGGCCAGTGCGGGGCCGTGGGACTCGCCCGCGGTGAGCCAACGAAGCATGGGCTTATTGTTTCATGTGGGCGCTAGGCAGAAGACGACCCCCGGGCGCCAGCCCGAAACGGGAATCGCAGAGCCGCGGCAGCGCTGACCGACCGCACCGCGGAGCAGCCGACCACGCGCGGACCGCCGCGATGAGCCGGAGTCGCCGCGCAGGGCACCATGCCCGCCAGGACCGAGCGGCCGCCGAATACGTCAAGACGACGGCCAGTACCAATGAGCGAACTGTTGCCCCCACAAGACGCCGACGAGCCCGCCGAAGAGCAAGTACGGTCCATAGGGGTACCGCTTGCCGGCGCGGGTGACGAGGAGCAGCAGCGCGACGACGCCGGACGACATGATGCCGGCGAACATGCCCACCGGCACCGCGCCCCAGCTGACCAGCCCGAGTTGCAGGCCGAGCAGGCCGGTCAGCCGTACGTCGCCGAAGCCGAGCCCTCCGGCCGGCACCAGCATCCACATCAAGGTGAAGAAGCCGCCGAAGACGGCCCAGCCGGCGGCCATCGAGATCACCGGCTCCCAGCTGCTTCGCTGGATCGCGGCGAGCACGCCGACCACCAGTGTCCAGCCGTAGAACGGACCCATCAGCCAGGTCGGCAGGTAGCGGGTGCGCGCGTCGATCACGAACAGCGCAACGGCGGCGGGCACGAACGGCAGCACCGCGAGCAGTTCCCAGCTGAAGTCGAGGCGGGCACCGACCAGGAAGCCCACCAGGGTCGAGGCGACGATCGCCGTCGGCAGCAGCCAGGGCAGCCCGGCGATGTCGGCGTAGCGCTCCTTGGGCTCGGTCTCCTCGAATGCCGCCGCGGTCGCGGGATCCTCGGGTGGCTCGGGCAGCGCCTGCACCGCGCGCGGGGCCAGCAGCCCACCGGCAGCTCCGACGGCTGCGCCCACGAGTCCCGCGTCGAGGTACCAGCTCACGGGCAACGACCTTAGTGCCGATCACATCCCCGCGCGGGAGAACGCGACGCACCGCACCGGATTGTGGCCCATGGTGGCAACTGACGCCGGTTTGTGGCCGATGACGACGAGCTCGATGGGCGTGTCGCTGTCACCATCGGCCACAAGCCCGCTGAGCCCGCTGAACCCGCCGTGATCGGTTCTCTCCGGGCTCCGCCGTCGCCCGGATGCCTGGCTTCGGAGAACGCGGCGCAGCTACGCAGCGCACAGTGGGCATCCAGTACAGAACCGTTCCGAATGGCTGCGGTTTCGGCCTTGAAACGACCATCTCGAACAGGTCTGAACGGACGCCATCGCTACGGAAGCGGAATGGCCCACGGCCCACCGAAGAAGTTGTCGGGGTCGACCTGGCCCTTGATCGACTGGAGGCGGGAGAAGTTGTCGCCGTAGTAGTCCGCGATCGGGCGGCCGTGCTCGAGGTAGTTGACGTACGCGCCGATGGAGCTCGAGCCGAAGGCCTTGTGTCCCGACGCGATCCACGCCTTGGCCGAAGTGAGAGCCGTGGCGTCGGCGCTGCCGAGCCCGACGTACCACTGGGCGTCGGCGCGGGCGGAGCGCCACGGGAATGCCGAGTCGCCGTCGGCGATCGCGCCACCGAGGCTGTCCAGGATCAGTGAGCCCGGCTGGCCCTGCTGGCCTCGAGTGCGCACGACCTGGACCAGTGCAGCGGCGGGGAGGCTGTTGCCCGTGGCGATGTCGCTGCCTGCCACGAACCGTTCTCGCTGCAAGGTGCCCTGCGGGGCCAGGTGGCACTGGTCGTCGCTCAGCGAGGAGCAGCCGCCGAGCAGTTTCACCGTGTCGTGGTGGGAGTGCTGGGTGATCGTGGTGCTGGTCGGCTCCGCACCGATCGCCGCGACCATCGCGTTCGCCTCGGCGTGGGCGTCGCCGGTCAGCGAGACTCCGACGAGCCTGGCGCTGACCGTGCCGCCCGACTGGGCGTCGAGATGCGCGTTGGACCACGACGACCTCGGGGCTACCGCGATCCGCTTCCACCAGCCCTGGAGCATCCGTACGGCGTCCCGGTCCGCGAAGCTCAGGAAGAACAAGCCCGCCTGACCCGCTGTCGAGGTCTGGTAGGTGAACTCGGTGACCACCCCGAAGTTGCCACCGCCACCGCCACGCAAGGCCCAGAACAGATCCGGCTCGCTGCTCTCGGTCACCGTCTGGGCGGTTCCGTCGGCGAGGACGACCTGCAGCCTGGTCACCGCGTCGCAGGTCAAGCCCATCGCGCGGGACTCCACACCCACGCCACCGCCGAGGGTCAGGCCCGCCGCCCCCACGGTCGGGCAGGTGCCGGTCGGGATGGTACGCCCGCCGGCGTCGAGAGCGGAGTGCACGTCGAACAGCCGCGCGCCCGGCCCGACCCGCACCGACTGGCCGTCCACCTCGACATCGGCGAGACCGCGCAGGTCGAGCTGGATGCCGTGCTTGCGCGTCGAGGCACCGACGTACGAATGCCCGCCCGACCGCGACACCAGCGCGAGATCGTGCCGGCGGGCGAAGCGGATCGTCTCGGCCACGTCGTCGGCGTGCTTGGGCCGGACGACCGCGGCTGGCCGCACGCCGTCGAACCGCGGGTCATAGAGCTGTTTGGCGACCGGGTACCCGACTTGGCCGGCGAGTAGCACCGAGCCGTCGATGCCGCTGCGCAAGGCGTGCCAGGGCACCGCACCTGATGCGGGAGAGGTCGGCCCCGGGGTGGGCGTCTTTCCTGAGCTCGGGTTGTCCTCGGGTGACGACGAACAGGCCCCGAGCGCGGCCGCCGCGCCGAGGGCCAGCCCACCACGGAGCACGGTCCGCCGCTCGACTTCTATCAGCCTCCCAGCGCGGTCTCGCCGGCCGCGCGCATCGTGATCAGCGGGTCGTCGTCTCGGCCGGTCATCAGCCGGTACTGCACCACCGCCTGGTGGACCAGCAGGTCGAGCCCGGACACCAGCGGCACCCCACGAGCAGCCGCCGCGAGGGCCAGCGGGGTCGGCCAGGGGTCGTACACGACGTCGAAGGCGGCCGCGGCGGTGTCCAACAGCCCGAGCAGCCTCTCATCCTGTGCGTTGGCGGGGATCGTCGACACCACGAGATCGGCCGGGCCGGGGGTAAAACCCACGTCGGGCGGGCTCGGGTGTCGTGCGACCGCGTCGAGGGTCTCCCTCGCCCGCTCGCGGGAGCGCACGAGCAGGTCGATCCGGCCACACCCCAGGTCGGCCAACGCGAGCGCCACCGAGGCCGCCGTGGCACCGCCGCCGGCGATCACCGCCGAGCGCAGCGGTCCGTCGTAGCGCTCCCGGATGGCCGCGACCGCACCCGGGATGTCGGTGTTGTGCCCGATCCTCCGGCTGCCGTCCAGGATCACCGTGTTGGCCGCCTGCGCCTGCGCCGCGCGTTCGGTGAGCTCGTCCAGCAGCGGCACCACGGTGCGCTTGAGCGGCATGGTCAGGGACAGCCCACGCCAGCTCGCGTCGAGACCGGCCAAGAACGTGGCGAGATCGTCGCTGCCGACCTCGATCGCGTCGTAGGACCAGTCCAGGCCGGCTGCCTGGTAGGCGGCACGGTGCAGCACCGGCGAGAGGCTGTGGGCGATCGGCTTGCCCAGCACCGCGCATCGCATCAGCTCACGACCTGTCAACCCGAGTCAGCACAGGTCGGAGGTCGCGCAGTACTCGTCCAGCTTGGCCTTGTTGGCCGCGTGCTCCGCGACGGTCTTGGCGAACAGCGTCTCACCGGTCTCGAGGTTGACCGCGACGAAGTAGCAATAGCCGTTGTCACTCGGGTGCAGCGCCGCGTCCAGGGCGGCCTGGCCGGGGCTCGAGATCGGCCCGGGCGGCAGACCCGGGTACTTGTAGGTGTTGTACGGGCTGTCGGTCGCACGCATCTCGTCGGTGGTGAACACGCTGTCGTTGGCGCCCGCGGCGAAGTGCACCGTCGAGTCCATCTGCAGCAGCCCGGCTGTCTCCGGGCAGCGGCCGGCCAGCCGGTTGTCGATCACCTCGGCGACCCCGGCCAGATCCTGCTTCCGGTTCACCTCGCGCTCGATGATGCTCGCGATCGTGACGATGTCGTGCGGGGTGCGGCCCTGCGCCTTAGCTCCCTTGGCCAGGGACAGGTCGCCTGCGGCGGTCTTGAACCGGGTGACCATCGCCTTGAGCACCGAGGCCGGCGTGGCGTTGGGTGGCACCTGGTAGGTCGCCGGGAACAGGAAGCCCTCCGGGTCGCCTTCCGCGTACGCCGGCAGCCCCAGCTTGGCGGGCTGGGCGAGCACCTTCTGGTACTGCTTGGCGGTGAAGTCGGTCTTCTTCGCCAGGATCGTGACCGCCTGCTCGACGGTCAGTCCCTCCGGGATCGTCACCTCGGCGCGCACCAGGTTGTCCGGGTCGATCAGGATGTCGAGCGCGGCCTTGGCCGACATCTCCTTCTTCAGTTCGTAGAAGCCGACCTGGATGCCGCGGGCTCGCTCGTCGGCATTGGCCGCGGACACGAACGCGTCCACGCTCTTGACCACGCCCGCGGCCTTCAGGGTGCGACCGATCGCGGCCGCGGTGTCGCCCTTCTTGACCTCGACGGTGACGGTGCCCGAGCCGGTACCCGAATAGTCGCTCGGGCCGCCGAACATGTCCTTGGCCTTGCCGATGCCGGCGACGACCAGCAGCGCCCCGCCGCCGATGACCAGCGCGGCCACCAGCAGCATCGCCAGGCAGCCGAACGCGCCACGCTTCCTCTCGCCGCGGCGGCTACCGGCACCGGCGAAGACCGGCTCGTGCCCAGACTCGTCGTGCCCGGACTCGTGGTACTCGTGCTCGTCGGTCACGTGGGTCCCCCACTGGTCGGCAATACGGGCGTCATTGCTTCCCTGGCTACCGACTCCCCCGGCGGTTCCCCCGTGCTGCGCTCCCGGTCCAGGGCGTTCTGCAAGATCACCACCGCTGCGGCCTGGTCGACCACGGCACGGCGGGCCTTGCCCTTGCGGCCCTGCTCACGGAGCACCGACTCCGCGGTGACCGTGGACAGACGCTCGTCCCACAGCCGCACGCCCAGCCCGGGCAGCACGCCAGCGAGGGCAGTGGCGAAATCGCGGACCTTGGCAGCTGCCGGGCCTTCCGCTCCGGAGAGCGAGCGAGGCAGGCCGACGATCACCTCGAAGGCACCTTCCTCCACGGCGATCTCGGCGAGCCGCTTCAGATCGGTACCGTCCGTGGTGCGGGGCACCGTCTCGACCGGTGTCGCGATCAGGCCCGAGGGGTCGCTGCGGGCAACACCGATGCGGGCGTCGCCCGCGTCGACGCCGACGCGCACACCTTTCCTCATCAAGAGCCGGCCACCGTCCGCACGGCTGCCGCGACCTGTTCCAGCGCGGCATCGGCCTTGGTCGCGTCGGTACCGCCGCCCTGGGCGACGTCGTCCTTGCCACCGCCTCGGCCGCCGAGCTCGGCGGTGGCCAGCTTGACGAGATCGCCGGCCTTGAGGCCCAGATCGCGGGCGGCCTCGTTGACCGCGATCACGATCGACGGCTTGCCGTCGACCGAGCCGACGATCGCCACGACCCCCGCCCTGCCGGTCTCCAACCGGCCGCGGATATCGAGCGCGAGCGTACGCGCGTCCCCGGCTGTGGCGCCCTCGACGTGACGCCCCACGAAGAGCACCCCACCGAGATCCTCTGCCTGCGCCGCAAACGCGCCGGCCGAGGCCAGCAGCCTTTCCGTACGTACCCGCTCGATCTCCTTCTCCGCCGCACGCAGCCGCTCGACCAGGTCGCCGACCCGGCCCACCACGTCGTCGGGCTGGGCCTTGAGCAACGTCGTGAGCTGCTGGACGACGTCACGCTCCCGGGCCAGGTAGCGGAAGCCCTCGACGCCGGTATAGGCCTCGATCCGGCGGCTCCCCGACCCGACCGACGACTCTCCGGTCACCACGATCGTGCCGATCTGTGACGAGTGGTCGACATGCGTGCCGCCGCAGAGCTCCCGGCTCCAGGGACCGCCGATCTCGACGACCCGCACCTTCGACTCGTCGTAGGTCTCCCCGAACAGCGCGATGGCACCCCAGTCGCGCGCCTCCGGAAGCGTCATGTACTCCCACGACACCGGCAGATCCGCGCGCAACGCGCTGTTGGCGACGTCCTCGACGTCCTTGAGCTGCACCGGCGACAGCGCCTGGGTCCAGCCGAAGTCGAGCCGGAGATAGCCGGGGCGGTTGTAGGAGCCGGACTGCAACGCGGTAGGGCCGAGCACCTCGCGCAGCGCCGCGTGCACGACGTGGGTACCGGAGTGCGCCTGCCGCGCGCCCACCCTCCACTCGTGGTCTACGCGGGCGTGCACCAGCCCGGTCGGCGCGTACTCGCCGTCCACGACCCTGACCTGATGCACGACCAGGCCCTTGACGGGCCGCTGCACGTCGAGGACCTCGAGCCGGCCGCCGTCGAACTCGATCAGGCCGGCGTCCGCTTCCTGGCCTCCGGACTCGGCATAGAACGGGGTGCGGTCGAGCACCAACTCACCGATCTCACCGTTGCGCAGCACCGTGGCTCCCACCCCCTCGCGCAGGAGGGCGACGGGCTTCGACTCGGTCTCCAGCGTCGTGTACGCCAGCCACTCCGTCGGGCCGTTGGCGTCCAGGATGCCGCGATAGACGCTCGTGTCGGCGTGCTGGCCCTTCTTGGCCTTGGCATCCGCCTTGGCGCGCTCGCGCTGCTCGGCCATGAGCGCGCGGAAGCCCTGCTCGTCGACGCCGAGGCCTTGCTCGGCCGCCATCTCCAAAGTCAGGTCGATCGGGAAACCATAGGTGTCGTGCAGCGTGAACGCCGATGCCCCCGGCATCACCGATGCACCCGTGCCTTTGATCTCGGCAGCGGCCTGGTCGAAGATCTGGGTGCCCTTGGCCAGGGTCTGCCGGAAGGCCTCCTCCTCGGCTGCGGCGACGCGGGCGACACGCTCCCAGTCGCCGGTGAGCTCCGGATAGGACAGCTCCATCTTGGTCTTGCTGACCTCCATCAGGTCGATCAGCGAGGGGTCTTCGACGCCGAGCAGCCGCATCGAGCGGACTGCCCGGCGCAACAGCCGACGCAGCACGTAGCCGCGCCCCTCGTTGCCGGGGGTGACGCCGTCGCCGATCAGCATCAAGCCACTGCGGACGTGGTCGGCCACCACCCGGAAACGCACGTCGTCGCCCGCGTCGGCACCGTAGCGCCGACCGGACAGCTCCACCGCCCGCTCGATGACCGGGAAGATCTCGTCGATCTCGTACATGTTGTCCTTGCCCTGGAGCAGGTACGCCACCCGCTCCAGGCCGAGGCCCGTGTCGATGTTCTTGGCCGGCAACGGCCCGGCGATGTCGAAGTCGTCCTTGGCCCGGACCGCGGAGAGCTCCTCCTGCATGAAGACCAGATTCCAGATCTCCAGGAAGCGGTCCTCGTCGGCGTTCGGGCCACCGTCGGGGCCGAACGCCGGCCCGCGATCGACGTAGATCTCCGAGCACGGCCCACCTGGCCCGGGGATCCCCATGTTCCAGTAGTTGTCCTTCAGGCCACGGCCCTGGATGCGGTGCTCGGGTACGCCGACCTCACGCCACAGCGTGCGGGCCTCCTCGTCGTCGGGCAGCACCGTGACCCAGATCTTCTCGGCGTCGAAGCCGAGGCAGCCGTCGCTCTGGCTGCCGGTGACCAGCTCCCAGGCGTACCCGATCGCGCCCTGTTTGAAGTAGTCGCCGAAGGAGAAGTTCCCGCACATCTGGAAGAAGGTGCCGTGCCGGGTGGTCTTGCCGACCTCCTCGATGTCGAGGGTGCGCACGCACTTCTGGACGCTGACGGCCCGCTCGTACGGGGGCGTCTCCTGGCCGAGGAAGTACGGCTTGAACGGCACCATGCCCGCGTTGACGAACAACAGGTTGGGGTCGTCGAGCAACAGCGATGCCGACGGCACGTAGGTGTGCTGGCGCTTCTCGAAATGCGCGATGAACCGGCGGCGGATCTCCGCGGTCTCCATCAGTCGTCTCCTTTGACCAGGCGGGGCGGGGCACTCGAAGGTGCGGGCGAGTCTCCAGCAGGCCCGATCGCCAGGCGTTCCCGCAACTCGGTTTCCTTCGCCGCCGCACCGGCCTTCACCTCGGCCACGAAGATACGGGCACCCGCGAACAGGCCGGACAGCCGGTCGTGCATGCCGTCGTAAGTCAATGCCTCCGCGGCCCGGCGCAACCGAGTTGCTCCGTACGCACCGGCGGCACTCCCGGCGACGAACCAGAGGCCCTTCCCGAGGCCGCTCATGCGGCGCCTCGGTCGGAGCTCCGTTGATCGGAGTCACGTTGCTGGCGCAGGTATTTGCGGGCGGCCTTGATCTCGGCCTTGCGCTGACGGCGCGATCGGCGCAGCTCCGCACGAAACTCCAGCACCATCCGGTCACGGGTGTCGGCCGAGAGGGCCCGCCGCAGCCCGTGGCCGAACGCGACGCCGCGGATCAGCGTCTCGCGCACCGGTCGAGCCGGTACCCACGTCGGCCGGGCGGTTTCCACGGCGTTCACGAACCGGGCCTCGGGCGACAGCGCCGACTCCCCGCCCGCGTCGTCACTCGCCGCCGCGACGACGCCGGTAATGACATAGGCGTCCGAGGGCTCGCCTTGGTTGGCAAGGCCGTCGATCCGATCGCCTAGGCGCATCAGCTCCGCGCGCGCGGCGGTGAGCTGCTCGGTGAGCCCCGACACTGCCTCGGCCTGCTGTCGACGGACGCGTGCGGACAGCACCGCGAAGGTGACCACGAGGGCGAGCAGGGCGGCAGCCAGCGCGATCACGGCGTACGCCCAGACGTTCATGGCTCCCGACCCTACCGTTTGCGCTGGACCGTTCGCGCCCTACTGCTTGCGCGCTACTGTTTGCGCTTTACCCTTTCTGCTGGCTGCGCAGGAGCGCACGGATACGTTCGAGTCGCTCCTTGACGCCGGCCTCGGCCCCGAGCGCGGTGGGGCGGTAGTACTCGACGCGGTCGAGTTCGTCGGGAGCGTACTGCTGGGCGGCGATCCCGTAGGGCTCGTCGTGGGCATAGAGATAGCCAGTGCCATGACCGAGCTTCTTCGAGCCGGAGTAGTGCGAGTCGCGCAAGTGCGGTGGCACGGACCCGATCTTTCCGGCCCGCACATCCGCCTGAGCCGCGTCGATCGCGGTGGTCACGGCGTTGGACTTGGCAGCGACCGCGAGCGCGATCGTTGCTTGCGCAAGATTGAGCCTGGCTTCGGGCATTCCGATCAGCTGTACGGCCTGGGCGGCGGCGACGGCGGTCGGCAAGGCGGTCGGGTCGGCGAGTCCGATGTCCTCCGAGGCCAGGATCACCAGCCGGCGGGCGATGAAGCGGGGGTCCTCCCCTGCCTCGATCATCCGGGCCAGGTAGTGCAGGGCCGCATCGACGTCGGAGCCGCGCACGGACTTGATGAACGCGGAGATCACGTCGTAGTGCTGGTCGCCCTGGCGGTCGTAGCGCACCGCCGCCCGGTCGACCGCCGTCTCGGCCGTCCCCAGGTCGATGTGGTCGTCTCCGCGCGTCTCGGCCGCGCCTGCGGCCGCCTCCAGATAGGTGAGCGCTCTGCGGGCGTCCCCGCCGGCCAGTCGCACCAGGTGGGCGACCGCGTCGTCGTCGATGCCGATCTTGTCGCCGAGACCGCGTTCGGTGTCGGTGACCGCCTCGCGGATCACCTGCTCGATGTCGGCGTCGGTCAGCGACTCCAAGGTCAGCAAGAGGCTGCGCGACAGCAGCGGGGAGATCACCGAGAAGAACGGGTTCTCGGTGGTCGCCGCGACCAGGGTGACCCACCTGTTCTCCACGCCCGGTAGCAGAGCGTCCTGCTGGGCCTTGCTGAAGCGGTGCACCTCGTCGACGAACAGCACCGTCTCGCGCCCGCTGCGCACCAGCTCGGCGCGGGCGGCGTCGATCGCCGCGCGTACCTCCTTGACGCCGGCGGACACCGCCGACACTTCGACGAACAGCCGGTCGGACTGACGCGAGACGATGGCGGCGATGGTGGTCTTGCCGGTGCCGGGCGGACCCCACAGGATCAGCGACATCGGCTGGTCGCCCTCGATCAGCCGCCGCAACGGGGAGCCCGGAGCCCGGAGCTGCTCCTGCCCGACGAGTTCGTCGAGCGTACGCGGTCGCATCCGGACGGCGAGCGGTGCCGAGCTGTGCGGGTTCCCGGCGAGCGTGCCACTGGTCCGTGGCGCCGCGGATCCCGGGACGTCGTACTCGAACAGACCGTCACCCACCCCCGCAGCCTACGTCGCCGGTCTCGATACGCGCCTCGTGCCTCGGCGCTGCTCGACCAGCCTGGTTCGGTGATCGAGTGCCGCTAGCTGCGGAACGAGCGAGGGTGTATCGAGCCGCTCCCGGTGGTCGAGTGGTCCGAGGCGTCTAGCCGAGGGCCGTATCGAGACGTCGACTGGACGCGAGGCGGCCGAAGTCGGGGACTTCTCTCCAGATCAGCTCAATCGCACGCGGGGATCGAGGAAGGCATAGAACACGTCGACGAGGATGTTCGCCACGACCACGAAGGCGGCGGCGATCAACACGATCCCCATGATTACCGGCAGATCCTGGTTGCGGATCGCCTCGATCGAGGTACGACCCAGCCCCTCCAGACTGAACACCTGCTCGGTGATCACCGCGCCGCCGAGGAGTGCGGCGACGTCGATGCCGAACTGGGTGACGATCGGCGTGATGGCGGCGCGCAGGCCGTGCCGGTAGGTCACTCGGCGCTCGGAGATGCCCTTGGCCCGAGCCGTCTTGATGTAGTCCTCGCTGAGCACTTCCAGCATCGAGCCGCGGGTGAGCCGGGAGTAGGACGCGGCCGAGATCAACGCAAGGGTGATCCACGGGAGCACCATGTGCGCCGTCCAGGGGCCGATTCCGTCGCTCAGCGGCGCATAACCGCTGCTCGGGAACGCCGGTAGTCCGGCGAGGTCTGCCTTGAACCAGAACCAGTAGAGCAGCACGTTGCCCAGCACGAACACCGGCACGGAGTAGAACGTGATCGCCAAGACGGTCACGCCACGGTCGAGGAAGGATCGTGGCCGGACCGCGGACAGCACTCCAGCAACGACACCCAGCAGCAGCCAGATCACGGCAGCGCCGACGGTCAGCGAGGCCGTGATCGGCAGCGCCTCCTTGATCACGTCCGAGACCGGCAACTGGTAGTAGTAGTCGGTGCCGAAGTCCCCGTGCAGGACGTTCCACATGTAGTTCTTGTATTGCAACCAGATCGGGTCGTTGAGGTGCAGCCGCTCCTCGATCAGGTGGATCGTCGCGGGCGTGGCGTTGTGACCGGCCATCTTGCGGGCGACGTTGTTCGGCACCGCGAAGAACAGCGCGAAGACCAGCATCGAGGTGATCCAGAGCACGAGGATGCCGCTGAAGATGCGGCGGATCAGGAACCTGAGCACGACATCCTCCTACTTCTGCAGCAGTCGGTCGGTGCGTGGGTCGAGTGCGTCGCGGATGCCGTCGCCGAGGAGGTTGAACGCCAACGTGGTGAGCACGAGCGCCAGGCTCGGGAAGAACAGGTACCACCACGCCTGGGTGAAGATCCCCTGGGCATCGCTGATCATCCCGCCCCAGTCGGGAGTCGGCGGCTGCAGGCCGAGACCGAGGTACGACAGCGCGGCCTGGGTCAGGATCACGACAGGTACCAGCAGGCTGGTGTAGATCACGACCGTCGCCATCACGTTGGGCAGGATGTCGACGAACATGATCCGCCAGTTGCCCGCGCCCAGAGATCGCGCGGCCTCGACGAACTCACGCTCCTTGAGGGCGATCACCTGGCCGCGGACGACGCGGGCGACCGACGCCCAACTGAAGAAGCCGATCACCAGGATCGAGATGAACAGGCTCGGGCTGAAGATCGACACCAGTGCGACCGCCAGCAGGATGAAGGGCACCGAGAGCACGACGTCGATCACCAGCGCGAGAAAGGTGTCGACCCAGCCACCGAAGTAGCCCGACACCAGACCGACCACGACACCGATCGCGATGGTCAGCAAGGTCGCGGTGACACCGACCAGCAGCGAGATCCGCGCGCCGTACGCGACCCGCACCAGGACGTCACGGCCCAGCGAGTCGGTGCCGAACCAGAACCGGCTGCCGGGGCCGACCGGCAGGCCGAACTCGTCGAGCGCACCAGGGTCGCGGAACTGCTCGTTGGGGCCGTGCCCGGTGATGTGGGCGAACAGCGGCGCGAAGATCGCGACCAGGAAGATGAAGACGATGAAGCCCAGCGAGATCATCGCCACTTTGTCTTTGCGCAACCGGCGCCAGGCCAGCTCCCACGGTCCGCGGCCCTGGATCTTGGCTCCCTGGGGCGCCAGTTCGTCGATCGGCTCGGTCTCGTCGACCACGGGTGGCAGCGCGCTCACGACTCAACCACCTGCCTTCGCGCACCGCTGCCGTTCAGTGCGACTCGCCGGCGCCGCGGTGCGGTCAGCGCGAGGGGACTCCCCAGTTCCTTTTGGCTCGCTCCGCTCGCTCACAATCCGCCCTCCCGCTCCTCGGCCTCGGTCGTTCCACCCGTGCTCGCGGCGACCTCTGCGGCGACCAGATCCTCGCCGATCACGGTCTCGGTGATCTGCGGGGTGAAGTCGTGGAGACTCTGTTCGGGCGTCATCGGGTGCCAGCACAGCACCGGGTGTTCGGGACCGTCGTCGAAGGCGGGCTCGAAGAGCGGTGACTCGGTGACGCACCGCTGGGTGGCCTTCGGGCAACGTGGGTGGAAACGGCATCCGCTCGGCGGCGACGTGGGCGAAGGCAGGTCGCCGGACAGCACGATGCGCTCGCGACGATCCGCGGCGTCGGGGTCGGCCGGTGGCAACGCCGACAGCAGTGCGCGGGTATAGGGGTGCCGAGCCGCGGCGAAGAGCTCCTGGGTCGTCGCGGTCTCGACGATCTTGCCCAGGTACATCACCGAGATCCGGTCGCTGACATGCCGCACCACCGACAGGTCGTGGCTGATGAAAATGTAGGTCAGGCCGAGCTCTTCCTGCAGATCCTTGAGCAGGTTGAGCACTTGGGCCTGGATCGACACGTCGAGCGCGGAGACCGGCTCGTCGCACACGATGAGCTTCGGCTTGAGCGCCAGTGCCCGGGCCACGCCGATGCGCTGGCGCTGACCCCCGGAGAACTCCGCGGGGAAGCGGTTGTAGTGCTCCGGGTTCAGGCCGACCAGTTCCATCAGCTCCTGCACCCGGCGCTTGCGACCCGCCTTGTTGTCGATCTTCTGGATCGAGAACGCGTCTCCGATGATCGAGCCGACCCGGCGCCGCGGGTTCAGCGAGCCGTAGGGATCCTGGAAGATCACCTGCATCCCGCTGCGCAGGGGCCGGAGCTCGGAGCGTCCGAGCCGGCTGATGTCGGTTCCGTCGAAGATCACCTTGCCGGCGGTGAGATCGTGGAGTCGGGTCACACAGCGGGCCAGCGTGGACTTGCCGCAGCCGGTCTCGCCGACCAGGCCCAGCGTCTCACCCGGATAGACCTCGAAGCTCACGTCGTCGACCGCTGTCAGCGGAAGGCTACGCGCGAGCACCCCTCGCCCCCGGATGGGGAACCGCTTGACGACGTGCTCGGCGTGCAGCAGGGGCACCTGCTCCACTTTGGCGTGGGTCATGCCGCTCCTTCCGCCGCGGCGACAAGCCGCTCACGGAGCTCGGCGCGTAGTCGCTCACGCTCCTCCTCGTGCGCGGAGAGGAAACAGGCGGAAGTGTGCTCGGGGTGCCGGAACACCGGCTCCGGCGCGGGCAGCTCGGTCAGGCACCGACTGAAGACATAGGGACACCGCGGAGCGAACGGACACGCCTCGGGCGGGTTGATCACGCTGGGCGGGGTGCCCTTGATCGGCGTCAGTCGTCCGCTCTCACCCAGGTGACTGGGCAGATGACTGGGCAGTGAGGCGAGCAGGCCCTCGGTGTAGGGATGGTGGTGGTGGTAGAACAACTCGCGACGCGACGCGTGCTCCATCATCCGGCCGGCATACATCACGACGATGTCGTCGGCCATCTCGGCGACCACCCCCAGGTCGTGGGTGATCAGGATGATCGCGGTGCCGAACTCCTCCTGCACCTTGCGCATCACCGACAGCACCTGCGCCTGCACGGTGACGTCGAGGGCGGTGGTCGGCTCGTCGGCGATCAGCAGCGCCGGATTGAGCGCCATCGCCATCGCGATCATCACCCGCTGGCGCATGCCCCCGGAGAACTGGTGCGGATAGTCGTTGACCCGACCGCGGGCATTGGGGATGCCGACCAGCGTGAGCAACTCGACGGCCCGGTCGGTCGCCTGCTTCTTCGACGTGGACTTGTCGTGCGCCCGGATCATCTCGACGATCTGCCAGCCCACCGAGTACAGCGGGTGCAGGCTGGTCAGCGGGTCTTGGAAGATCATGCCGATCTTGGCGCCGCGGATCTTCCGAAGCTGCTCCGGACCCGCGGTCAGCAGATCGGTGCCCTCGAACACCGCCCGGCCGGTGACGTGCGCACCGCGGGTGAGCCCGGTGATCGTCTGTGTGGCCACAGACTTCCCGGATCCGGACTCACCCACGATGCCGAGGGTTTGGCCTCGGCTCACCTCGAAGGAGATTCCCCGCACCGCCTCGACCACACCGTCGTCGGTGTTGAACGAGACACGGACGTCGTCCACTTCGAGGAGAGCCATCGACCAGCCCTTCAGCCGCGCCCTCAGCCCTGCTTGTCCTTCGACAGCCACACGTTGGTGGGGTCGAAGTTCTGGTACACGTCCATGCCGACCGCGTTGTGGACCTGCGAGGCGTGGTAGTTCGCGGTCTTCGGGCTGGTGAGCGGGTAGAACGCGGCGTCGGCCATTACCTGCTTGTCGGCCTCCGCCCAGATCGCGGCGGATTCCTCGTCGGAGGCCTGCGCTGCCTGCTCGATCAGCTGGTTGGTCTTCGCGCTGTCGTACAGACCGAAGTTCGAGCCGTTCGGTGGGAAGGCGGGCTTACCGGCGAACAGCGGCTGGAAGTAGGACAGCGCGGCGTTGCCGTACCAGTCCGAGCCCCAGCCCGCGATAGCGAGGTCGAAGTCACCCGAGCGCGCCTTGGCGGGGCTCTGCAGCCACTTGGTGTAGAAGTCCGCGTTGCTCGCCGGCACGCCGACGACCTTGATGCCTACCTTGCCCAGGTCTGACTGGAGTGTCTCGTAGGTCTTGGTGGAGCCGTTGGACTCGTTGCGGTAGAGCACCTTGAGCGTCGGGCTGCTCACCCCGGCCTGCTGCATCAGGCTCTTGGCCTTGTCGACGTCGTAGGGATACGGGTCGTTGTCCTCCGAGCCGACGATCGTCGGCGGCAGGACGTGGGTCAGCGGGTCGTTCAGCGTCGGGCCGCCCAGCACCTGGATGATGTTGTCCCGGTTGATCGCGTTGCTCAGCGCTTGACGGAACTCGAGCTTGCTCAGCGCCTTGTCGTTGTTGGGCGAGGCGATGTTGTAGACGATGTACGGGTTGCTCGACGAACTCGGCGTGATGACCAGGTTCGAGTCCTTCTTCGCCACCAGCCGCGGCACGTCAGTGGCCAGCGGGAAAGTGTCCCAGGCCATGTCGGCGTTCTCGTTGCCGGTCTCCAGCTGCTTTTGGATGTTCGCCTGGTCGCCGGTCATGTTGACCGAGACCTTGTCGACGTACGCCTTGCGGATCGGGTCGGTCGAAGCGTCCCAGGCGGGGTTCCGGCTCAACTCCAGCGACTTGGTCGGCTCGTAGGAGTCGATCTGGTAGGGGCCGTCGGAGATCAGGTTCTTGCCGAGCTCGGCCGAGCCGGGCAGGTAGTCGAGGAACTCGACCGGCGCCGGCGAGAAAGCGGTCAGCGCGAGCATGTCGGTGAAGTACGACGCCGGGTGGGTCAGGTGGATCTCGATGGTCGAGGAGTCCTTGGCGACGACGCCCGGGAGGTCGGTGTTCTCGATGTACTTCTTGATGTCCGCGGCCGTCGCGGGCTTCGCGTCTTCGGCGGCATACGGCGCCTGGAAGTCGGAGCAGAACTTGTCCATCCCGACGATCAGGCTGGTGAAGTACAGGCCGGCACCGAAGGGCTGCACCGGGTTGCAGGTGCGCTTGACGCCGCGGACGAAGTCGGCGGCGGTCACCGCACGCACCGGGTCGGTGTTCCAGTTGACACCCGCGCGCAGCTTGATCGTGTAGGTCTTGCCATCGGCACTGATGCCACCGTTGTCGGTCGTCGGGATCTCTTCGGCGAGGTCGGGCGCGACCGTCGTCGTCTTGCCCTCGACGGCCGGGAAGGTCACCAACTGGCGCGAGACCATGCGCATCGCCATGTAGCCCAGCGAATAGTAGGTGACGTTGGGGTCCATGTAGTCGACGTCACCGACGCCGAGCAGGTTCAGGGTGCCGCCCTTGACTGGCTCGTCGGAGTCACTGTTGTCGCTCGACCCCTTGTCACTGGAGCCACAGGCGGCGGTAATGATCGCTGTAGCGATCAGCGACGCCGTGAGCGCCATGGTGCGGCGCTTTCGGTTCCTCATTTAAAACCTCCTCGAGAAAACCTGTGAAACACACAGGCTAGAACGGGCAAACCCTAGAAGCCATCCTCCGGCCAGCCCAAGCGCACAGGTTGATCGACATCGGTTCGTTATCGACCTGCAACCAACCCACGCTCAGCGATGGCGGATGAGGCATACCTAACCCACCGTAGCGATAAGAGCCCGTTCATACTGCGTCTTTGGACGTTACGCCTCATCAAGGCCGGCGTCGACACGTGCGTCGACCCCCGCCTCGGCCCTCTGCTCGGGGGTGATCGGAGCCGGAGCCGCGGTCAGCGGGTCGTACCCGCCGCCGGTCTTGGGGAACGCGATCACCTCGCGGATCGAGTCGCTTCCCGACAGCAGCGCGACGATCCGGTCCCAGCCGAACGCGATGCCGCCGTGCGGCGGGGCACCGTACTTGAACGCGTCGAGGAGGAAGCCGAACTTCTCCTGCGCCTCGTCCTCCGACAGCCCCATCACCGCGAATACCCGCTTCTGGACATCGTCGCGGTGGATACGGATCGACCCTCCGCCGATCTCGTTGCCGTTGCAGACGATGTCGTAGGCGTACGCCAGGGCCGAGCCCGGGTCGGTGTCGAACGTGTCCAGGCAGTCGGCCTTGGGCGAGGTGAACGCGTGGTGTACGGCAGTCCAGGCGCCGCTGCCGACCGCGACGTCGCCGGCGGCGGTGGCGTCGGAGGCCGGCTCGAACAGCGGGGCGTCGACGATCCACACGAAGCTCCACGCGGACTCGTCGATCAGCCCGCAGCGGCGGGCGATCTCCAGCCGGGCCGCACCGAGCAGCGCCCGGCTCGACTTGACCGCGCCGGCGCCGAAGAAGATGCAGTCGCCGGGGCTCGCGCCGACGTGCTCGGCGATCCCGGCCCGCTCGGCGTCGGTGAGGTTCTTGGCCACCGGGCCACCGAGCTCGCCGTCGTCGCCGACCAGCACGTACGCCAGCCCCCTGGCCCCGCGCTGCTTAGCCCAGTCCTGCCAGGCGTCGAGCTGCTTACGTGGCTGGCTCGCGCCGCCGGGCATCACGACGGCCCCCACATAGGGCGCCTGGAACACCCGGAAGCCGGTGTCGGCGAAGAACTCGGTGCAATCCACCAGCTCGAGGTCGGTGCGCAGGTCGGGCTTGTCGGACCCGTAGCGGGCCATCGCCTCGGCATAGGTCATCCGCGGGATCGGGGTCGGCAGGTCGTACCCGACCAGCGCCCACAGCGCGACCAGGACATCCTCGGCCACCGCGATCACGTCGTCCTGCTCGACGAAGCTCATCTCGACGTCGAGCTGGGTGAACTCGGGCTGCCGGTCCGCGCGGAAGTCCTCGTCGCGGTAACAGCGGGCGATCTGGAAGTAGCGCTCCATGCCACCCACCATCAGCAGCTGCTTGAACAGCTGCGGGCTCTGCGGGAGGGCGTACCAACTGCCGGGGCGCAGCCGGGCGGGCACCAGGAAGTCGCGGGCACCCTCCGGAGTGCTGCGGGTCAGCGTCGGCGTCTCGATCTCGACGAAGCCGTGGTCGTAGAGCACCTCCCGAGCCGCCCGGTTGACACCGGAACGCAGCCGGATCGCGGCCGCCGGGCCGGTACGACGCAGGTCGAGGTAGCGGTGCGCGAGGCGCACCTCCTCGCCTACCTCGACATGGTCGCTGATCGGGAACGGCAGCGGCGCCGACGCCGACAGCACCTCGACCTCACCGGCGATGACCTCGACGTCCCCGGTGGGCAGCTGGGGGTTCTCGTTGCCGGGCTTGCGGGGGGTGACCTCGCCGGTGACCTTGAGGCAGTACTCGGAGCGGAGTTGGTGGGCCACCGCTTCGTCGCGGATCACCACCTGGACGACGCCGCTGGCCTCGCGCAGGTCGATGAACGCCACGCCGCCGTGGTCGCGCCGGTTGGCGACCCAGCCGGCGAGCACCACGGTCTGGCCGGCGTTCTCGGCCCGCAGGCTGCCGGCGTCATGGGTGCGAATCACTGCTGCTCCTTCATGCATGAGGTGGTCGAGCTTGTCGAGACCCGCGGCGCGAGGTCTGCGACCGGCGGTGACCAGGTGCTGGGGTCGGCGGGGGTCTGCTCGCCGGACCGGATGTCCTTGACCTCGTGTTCAGCTGCCCCGGGCTCCCCTGAGGCAGGGAACCAGACGTACGGGATGCCCCGGCGTTCGGCGTACCGGATCTGCTTGCCGAACTTCTGCGGACTGGCCGCCACTTCGGTCGGTACGCCGTTGGCGCGCAGTCGCTGGGCGATCGCGTCGCAGGCTGCGCGAGAGTCCTCGTCGGGCAGGGCGACGAGCACGGCGCTGGGCACGTGTCGCGTGGCGGTGAGATCGCCACGGGCGATCAGCGGCACCAGCAGCCGGCTCACGCCCAGCGAGATGCCGACGCCGGGGTAGGTCGTGCGGCCGTCGCTGGCGAGCGAGTCGTAGCGGCCTCCGGAGCAGATCGAGCCGAGTGCCTCGTGTCCCTCCAGCCGGGTCTCGAAGACCGTGCCGGTGTAGTAGTCGAGGCCTCGGGCGATCTTGAGATCCGCGACGATCGAGACCTGCTCGCTGGTCAGGCTGGCGCAACCCTCGACGACCGCGGCAAGCTCGGCCAGACCCTCGTCGAGCAACGCGTCCTCGACGCCCAGCGCCCTGACCTTCTCGACGAAGCCGGCGTCGGGGGTGCAGATCTCGGCAAGGGCCAGGCACTTGCCGGCCTGTTGGTCCTCCAGGCCCGCGTCCTCGATCAGCTGTCGCCGCACCTCGTCGGCGGGCACCTTGTCGAGCTTGTCGATCAGCTGCATGACCCGGGTGACGTCGGCTACCCCGAGGCCCTGGTAGAAACCCTGGATCAGCTTGCGGTTGTTCACCTGGAGACGGAACGCGGGCAGGCCGAGCACGTCGGGTCGGGTGAGCCGGCCCAGGGCTTCGACCATGACGCGAGCGACCTCGATGTCGTGGTGGAAGGGCAGCACATCCTTGCCGACGATGTCGATGTCGGCCTGGGTGAACTCACGGAAGCGGCCCTCTTGAGGTCGCTCGCCGCGCCAGACCTTCTGGATCTGGTAGCGGCGGAACGGGAACTCCAGCCTTCCGGCGTTTTCCAGCACGTAGCGCGCGAACGGCACGGTGAGGTCGAAGTGCAGGCCCATCCCGGTGTCACCGTCCTCTGCCTGCAGCCGGCGCAGGACGTACACCTCCTTGGAGGTCTCCCCCTTGCTGAGCAACTGGTCCATCGGCTCCACCGCACGGGTCTCGATGTTGCCGAAGCCGTGCAGCTCGAAAGTGCGGGCGAGGCTGGCAAGCGCCTGCTGCTCGACGATGCGGCCGGCGGGCAGGAATTCGGGGAACCCCGACAGAGGAGTCGGCTTGGCCATGTCTAGAGCCCCCGCGCGGGAGGCGGCGAGTCGGCCCTCTGGTTCACCGCTTCGGCCAACTCGAGCAGGAACGGGTTGGTGGCGCGCTCGCGGCCGATGCTGGTCTGGCCGCCGTGGCCGGGCAGGACCACGATGTCGTCGGGCAACGTGAGCACCTTGGTGCGCAGCGACTCCTGCATCTGAGCCCAGTCGCCCCCCGGCAGGTCGGTGCGCCCGATCGAACCCTCGAACAGCAGGTCGCCGGAGAACATCACTTCGGATACATCGGCTGCGTCGTACGGGGTGCGGAACGTGATGGAGCCCTGGGTGTGACCCGGTGTGTGGTCGATCAGGAACGACAACCCGGCAAGCTCCACGTCGGCACCGTCGCCGATCTCCTCCACCCGATCCGGCTCCGCGAACTCGTAGTTGCCGCCCAACAACATCTGGCTGGTCTCGCGTGACATGCCGGCCATCGGGTCGGCCAGCAGATGCCGGTCGGCCGGGTGGATGTAGGCGGTCGCGTCGTAGCTGCCCGCGACCGGTGCGACACACCACATGTGGTCGATGTGGCCGTGGGTCACCAGCACAGCCACCGGCTTGAGACTGTGCTCGGCGATCACCTGGGCCACGCCCTCGGCGGCGTCCTTGCCCGGGTCGATCACCACGCACTCGGTTCCGGGCCCCGTCGCCGCGACGTAGCAGTTCGTCTGCCATGGGCCGGCCGGGAAACCGGCGATCAGCATGAAGGCTCCTGCGAGGTAGACGGCGAGAGTGAGGGACAGCCGAAGCCTACCGAGCGCGCACGTTGTATCCGAAACGAGATACGCAGGCCCCCACGCTGGCATCTAGACTCTCGCCTCGTGGTGTCGAAGAAGAAGCGGCGCAAGCAGCTCGCCCGTGCGGCCGCCGAACGGCAGTCGGCTCGGCGTGCCGAACGCAACGCCAAGGCGCACCGTCGCCAGCGGATCGCGATGACCGCGCTGGCCGTCGTGTTGTTGGCCGCGCTCGCCTACTGGATCGCGACGCACCGGCGCAGCGACGAAACTGTTCCCGCCTCCGGCGACGCACTCAGCTCCGTGGTCTCGCACTACGCTGGGTTCTCGTACCAGCCCAGTCATCGATTCAGGGGAGCCTCCACGTGAGCACCGACGACGGCGACGCCACGCCGCCCACAGCCGTGCCCAAGCCGGCCCCGCCCCGCCCTGGGCCGCCCCGACCAGGGCCGCCGCGGCCCAGACCCCCGGTCGCTCCCTCCGCCCAGCCGACGACGCCACCCACCACCTCACCGGCAAGCGCACCGACGACCGCGGGCTCCGCGGAGTTCGGCCGGGTCGACGACGAAGGCCGGGTGTACGTCCGCACCGCCGACGGCGAGCGGCTAGTCGGTCAAGTGCCGGGCGAGACGCCCGAGAACGCGCTGGCGTTCTACACCCGCCGGTTCGACGAGCTCGCCTTCGAGATTCAGCTGCTGGAGCAGCGTGTCGCCGCTGGCAACGTCTCCCCCGACGACGCGAGCGGCGCGCTCAAACAGCTGGCCGCTGCGCTGCCGACCGCCAACGCCGTCGGTGACTTCGCCGCGCTCGACGCGAGGATCGAGACCCTGACGGCGAGGATCGCCGAGCAGCGCGAGTTGCGTCGCGCGGAGCGGGCGCAGAAGATCGAGGCCGCGCGCGCGGATAAGGAACGCATCGCCGGGGAGGCAGAGAAGCTCGCCGAGAGCAACGACTGGCGCGATGGCGCCAACCGGCTTCGCGACCTGCTCGAGGAGTGGAAGGCCCTCCCGCGGCTCGACAAGGCCTCCGACGACGCGTTGTGGCGCAGGTTCTCCTCGGCGCGCACCGCCTACACGCGCCGGCGCAAGAGCCACTTCTCCGACGTACACGCCCAGCGTGACCACTCGCGCGAGCTGAAGGAGAAGCTGGTCAAGGAGGCCGAGGCCCTTTCCGACTCGACCGACTGGGGAGCCACGTCGGCGGCGTACCGGCAGCTGATGACACGCTGGAAGGCCGCCGGCTCAGCCCCTCGTGGTGTGGACGACCAGCTCTGGAAGCGCTTCCGCGCGGCGCAGGACGTGTTCTTCTCCGCGCGTGACGCGGCCAACGCGGCCCAGGACGCGGAGTTCGCCGAGAACGCCGCCACGAAGGAGGCGCTCCTGGCCGAAGCCGAGGCGCTGCTCCCGGTCACCGATCTCGCGGCCGCCAAGGCGGCGTTCCGTGCGATCGCGGACAAATGGGATGCGGCAGGCAAGGTCCCCCGCGACCGCGTCAAGGCCCTCGAGGGGCGGATGCGCAAGGTAGAGCAGGCGATCCGCGGTGTCGAGGACGACGCCTGGCGCCGCTCGAACCCCGAGGCCCGTGCCCGCGCCGCCGACACCGTCGCGCAGCTCGAGGCCTCGATCGCCGACCTCACCGCCCAGCGGGACAAGGCCGTCGCCGCCGGCAACCAGAAGAAGGCCGCCGAGGCCACCGCCGCGATCGAGGCCCGCCAGTCCTGGCTCGCCGAAGCCCAGAGAGCCCTCGAGGAGTTCTCGGGCTGATCTGGCCGGCGGACACACCACCCTGCCGACTACTACAGCCGGTTTGTGGCCGATGGTGACTGTTCCGGCCAGTTTGTGGCCGATGGTGACAGAGATTTCAGCGGATCGGCTGGCGTCATCGGCCACAACGCAGCAACGGTTGTCGCGATCGGCCACAAGCCGGCATGGGCGGTCAGCCTGACGCCTCGTTCAGGCGAGGGCTTTGGCTCTGCGGCGGTTGTTGGCCTCACCGCCGATGACGATGATCAGCGAGATCAGGAACATCACCGTGCCGACGACGTTGACCTGCATCGGCACACCGCGTTGCGCCGAGCCCCAGACGAACATCGGGAACGTGACCGTCTGGCCGGCGTTGAGGTTGGTGATGATGAAGTCGTCGAAGGACAACGAGAAGCTCAGCAGCGCGGCGCCCATGATTCCGGGGAACACCAACGGAAAGGTCACCTTGCGGAAGGTCGTCGCCTCGTCGGCATAGAGATCCATCGCCGCCTGTTCGAGGTTGCCGTCGAGCCCTTGGAGCCGGGCCTTGACGGCGACGATCACGAACGACAGGCAGAACATGATGTGGGCGATGAGGATCGTCACGAAACCGAGCTGGCCGCCGAAGCCGGCCGCGACGAACAACGCGAGCAGCGACGAACCCATCACGATCTCCGGTGACGCCATCGGCAAGAAGATCATCAAGTTGGCCGCGGAGCGTCCGACGAACCGATGGCGTACGAGCGCGAACGCCGCCAAGGTGCCGAGAATCGTCGCACCCAACGTGGCAAGCAGGCCGATCTCGATGCTGGTCACCAGCGAGCTGCACATGCCCTGGGGATTGCACGGGTGGAGCCAGTTGTTCATCGTGAACCCGCGGAACGCGTACACGTTGCGTGAGTGGCTGTTGTCGTTGAAGCTCATCAACACGACCACCGCGATCGGCACGAACATATAGACCAGCACGAGAATGCCCAGCACCATGATGATGTGGTCGCCGATCCAGCGACCCACCCGCTGCAACCCGGTCATACCAGATCCTCCGTACCCGCCCTGCGGATGTAGAACAACACGAACGCGATGATGATCGCCATCAGGACGACCGACAGCGCACCTGCCGCGGCGTAGTCGCCGATGCTGGTGAACAGGCTCTGGATCACGTTGCCGACCATCCGCTGGCCCGGGCTGCCGAGCAGCTCGGCGTTGATGTAGTCGCCTGCCGCGGGGATGAAGGTCAGCAGCGTGCCTGCGACCACACCGGGCAAGGACAGCGGCCAGGTCACCTTGAAGAATCCCCGGATCGGCGAGGCATAGAGGTCGCTGGACGCCTCGATCAGTCGTATGTCGATCTTCTCCAGGCTGGAGTAGAGCGGCAGCACCATGAAGGGCAGGAAGTTGTAGGTCAGGCCGGCAATGACCGCGAACGGGGTGGCCAGCAGGCGGCCGTCGGAGCCGAGAATGTGCAGGAACTGCAGCGTGTTCACGATGAAGCCGTCGTCGGCCAGGATCAGCTTCCACGACAGCGTACGCACCAGGAAGCTGGTGAAGAACGGCGCGACGACCAGCACGAGCAGCAGATTGCGCCACTTGCCGGCCTTGAACGCGATCGCGTACGCCAGCACGTAGCCGAGCACCAGGCAGAAGAACGTGGCGAGCGCGGCGTACCAGAGCGCACGCAGCAGAGGGTGCCAGTAGCTCTTGATCGCATCGACATAGTTGGCGAAATGCCAGGTGACGTCGTAGCCCGTCAGCACCGATCCCTTCGGATCGAACAGGCTGGTCGCGAGCAGCGAGTAGAACGGGATGACGAAGAACAAGGCGAGCCAGACGGCCGCCGGCAGGATCAGCCAGTAGCCGGTGAGCTTGCGCCGCGGCTTCGCCGCCGCCACGTCGCTCATCAGTCCTCCTCGATACCCGCGTTGACGTCCTGACTGGCGTCCAGCAGGAACGCGAACTCCGGCCGCCACGAGACGTCGACCGTCGTGCCCTGGGGGATGATCGGCCGAACACCGGTGTTCTGCTCGAACGACATCAACTCCTGCCCCCACGGCATCCGGACCAGGTACTGGGTGCTGACCCCGACGAAACTGACGTCGGTGACCACGCCGCCCTTCATGTGGTTGCCCGGCACGTCGATCGGATCGCCGGCGGGCGCGATCAGCACCTTCTCCGGCCTGATGCCGACCCAGCCCGCGCCCGTATCGGCATGCGCACGATCGGCGGGGATCGAGACGACGGTGCCCTGCATATCGACCTTCACGACATCGCCCTCACGTCCGACGATCGTGCCGGCGATCAGGTTGGACTGGCCCAGGAAGTTGGCGACGAAGGTGGTCTTGGGGTTCTCGTAGAGCTCCCCGGGGGCGCCCATCTGCTCGATGACACCGGCGTTCATCACCGCGATGGTGTCGGCCATCGTCATGGCCTCTTCCTGGTCGTGGGTGACGTGGACGAAGGTGAGGCCTACCTCGGTCTGGATGCGCTTGATCTCGATCTGCATCGAGCGACGCAGTTTGAGGTCCAGCGCACCGAGCGGCTCGTCGAGCAACAGCACGTCGGGGCGGTTGATCAGCGCCCGGGCCAGAGCGACCCGTTGTTGCTGACCGCCCGACAGCTGCGGGGGCTTCTTGCGCGCCTGTGTCTCGAGCTCGACCAACGCGAGCATCTCCTTGACCTGACCGTCCACGTTCTCGGCCTTGCGGCGACGCAGGCCGAAGGCCACGTTCTCGTAGATGTCCAAGTGGGGAAACAGCGCGTAGTTCTGGAAAACCGTGTTCACCGGCCGCTTGTAGGGCTTCTCGTAGGTGATGTCGGTGTCGCCGAGGTGGATGGAACCGGAAGTGGGTGTGTCCAGGCCGGCGACCATCCGCAGCGTCGTGGTCTTGCCGCAGCCCGAGGGCCCCAGCAAGGCGAAGAACTTGCCGTGCGGGATCTCCAGGTCGAGCGACTTCACCGCCGTGAACGTCGCGAACTCCTTGGTGAGCTGGGTGAGGCGAAGGCTCCGTGAGCTCTCAGGCACCTGTGACATCGGCGAACGCTCCTTCGTACTCGCGCAACTGGAATTCCTCGAGCGGCATGAACAGGTGGGTCTTCGCGAGGGTTTCCTCGCTGGGGAAGATCAACTGGTTGTCGACCAGGGACTTGTCCACCTTCTCCATCGCTTCCTTGGCGCCCTTGACCGGACTGATGTACCAGACGTAGGCGGCGAGTTTCGCAGCCACCATCGGGTCGTAGTAGTAGTTGATCCACTTCTCGGCATTCGCCTTGTGGCTCGCGAGGTTCGGGATGAGCATGTTGTCGGCCCAGATCATCATGCCGTCCTCCGGTGGCACGAAGACGAGGTTGTCGTCTTCAGCCGCGGCGACGTCTCCCGACCAGGCGGCGCAGGCGGCGATGTTGCCGGCGGACAGGTCCTGGACGTAGGAGTTGCCGGTAAAAGCGCGGATCTGGCCGTCGTCACGCGCCTTCTTGACCGCATCGAGCGCGTTGTCGAACTGGTCCTTGGTGAAGTCCGAGGGATCCGCCCCCTGGCTGAGCATCATCAGGCCCATGGTGTCGCGCATCTCGGTGAGCAGGGTGACCCGGCCCTTGAGGTCGGAGCGGGTCAACAGCTCGGCGAAGGTCCTGACCTCCTTGACCTTCGACTTGTTGTAGGCGAGGCCGGTGAGTCCGCTCTGCCACGGTGCCGAGAACTTGCGCTCGGGATCCCAGGCGGGCTTGGCCAGCGAGTCGATCAGGTTGGAGTGGACGTTGGGCACGTTGGCCGCATCGATCTGCTGGATCCAGCCCATCCCGATCATCCGGGCGGCCATCCAGTCGGTGAGCATGAACATGTCGCGGTTGCTGGGCTGACAGGAGCCCAACTGGTTGACCACTTTGGCGAAGAACTCGTTGTTGTCGTTGACGTCGGCGGTGTAGGTGACGTCGATGCCGTACTGCTTCTCGAACTGGGTGAGCGTCGAGGTGTAGCCGTCGTCGTCAACGTCGATGTACTGCGGCCAGTTCGAGATGACCAGCTCCTTTTCCGACTCGGAGAGATCCTTCGTCGTACAGGCTGACGGATCCTGCTTACGGTCGGGAGTGCCGAACAACGGCAGTACCGCCAGGCTCGCCGCGCCCAACCCGATACCCGCTGCGCTGTTGAGCACAGTGCGCCGCGAGACTTGTCGTGCCATTCGTGGGGACCCCCTTCGAGTGCCGGTTTCCGCATCGTGGCATGGCAACGCATCTCAGAACAAGGGATTCCGTTGCCGAGTTCGATCCAAACAACGAAATCCATCGGTTCGGCTTGTCGCGACACGGGTGTTACTGCCACGATGCCCGCGTGACCATGCGTACGCGCCCGGAGCGGTTTCCCCTCGACGACGTGTCCAAGGCGATCATCGCCCAGCTCCAGGAGGACGGGCGACGATCGTACGCGTCGATCGGCAAGGAGGTCGGGTTGTCCGAAGCCGCCGTGCGACAACGGGTGCAGCGGCTGGTAGACGGTGGAGTGATGCAGGTCGTCGCCGTCACCAACCCGCTCGAGCTCGGCTTCGCCCGCCAAGCCATGATCGGCATCCGCGCCAGCGGGGACCTGGAGGCGCTGGCGGACCGGCTCACCGAGATGGACGAAGTCGACTACGTCCTGATCACCGCCGGATCGTTCGACCTGCTCGTCGAAGTGGTCGCCCAGACCGACGAACACCTGCTGGAGATCGTGTCCAAGGGCATCCGTGCTCTTCCCGGCGTCACGTCGACCGAAACCTTCATGTATCTCAAGTTGTGCAAGCAGACCTACTCCTGGGGAGTGCTCTGACACCGTGAGCGACCTATCGCCGCTTTCTCTGTGGGCCGATACCGCTGGTCCCGCCCCCGCCCGCCAGCCGTTGCGCAGTGACCTCGATGTCGATGTCGCGATCGTCGGTGCCGGCTACACGGGCTTGTGGACCGCCTACTATCTGCTCCGGGAAGACCCCGGTCTCACCGTGGCCGTGATCGAGGCAGAGCGCGCCGGCTTCGGAGCCTCGGGCCGCAACGGCGGCTGGTGCTCGGCGTTGTTCCCTACTCCGCTGCCGGGCATGCATGAGGCGATGGCCGCGACCGTCGACGAGATCGGTGCGGTGTGCGCCGAGGAGGGGATCGACGCGCACTTCCACAAGGGCGGCACCATCGTGCTCGCGCGCTCTCGGGCGCAGGTGGCCCGGATGGAACCCGAACCGGGTGGTCGGGTGCTGACCCGAGCCGAGTCGATCACGCGGCTGAACGCGACCGGCACGCTGGCCGGTACCTTCACGCCCGACTGCGCCCGCATCCACCCACTCCGGCTGGCTCACGGTCTGGCCGAGGTGGTCGAGCGGCGCGGCGGCACGATCTACGAGCGCACCCGGGCCCGTTCGGTCGAGCCCGGTCTGGTGCGCACCGACCGAGGTCTCGTCCGGGCCGGGGCGGTGATCCGCGCCACCGAGGGCTACACCGCCTCGCTCGAGGGGTACGAGCGAGCCCTCGTACCCGTCTACTCACTGATCGTCGCCACCGAGCCACTACCCGAGAGCACCTGGTCCGAGATCGGACTGGCCGACTACGAGACGTTCAGCGACCACCGCCACCTGGTCGTCTACGGCCAGCGCACCGCCGACGACCGGCTGGTGTTCGGTGGGCGCGGGGCGCCGTACCACTGGGGCTCCTCGACCAAGCCGGGCAATGACACCGACCAGCGTGTCTTCGAGCACCTGCGCCGGGATGTGACGGCGATGTTCCCGGTCCTGCGGCAGGCGCGCTTCACCCACGCCTGGGGCGGAGCGCTGGGCATTCCCCGTGACTGGTGCGCATCGGTCGGGTACGAGGGCGGAGTCGGTTGGGCGGGCGGCTACGTCGGCGACGGGGTGAGCACGACGAACCTGGCCGGACGGACACTGCGCGACCTGATCCTCGGGCGGTCCACCGAGCTGACCGCACTCCCCTGGGTCGGCCACCGCTCCCCGCGCTGGGAGCCCGAACCACTGCGCTACCTCGAGATCAACGCCGCGCTACGCGCGATGACCCTCGCCGATGCCGAAGAGCGCCGCACCGGCAAGCCGAGCCGGATCGCCGGCTTCATGAGCCGCTTCGTGGGCGGTTAGCGATCACCGAGGGGTCACGGGCGTCATCCAGGTACGTCCACAGGTAGCCGGTCTCGTCCACATCGAGGAGGTACGCCCCAATGTCCACGGTGTAGGTCATGCTCCTCTCCCAAGAGCAGCAGCGGGACCGTCAACTGGATCTACAACGACCACATAGCCCTTGGCCTTGGTCTCATCGATCAGGTAACGCACGCCCATCCAGGCAGTCTGCCGAAGACCTCGACATCACCCGTCTGCAAACAACCCGTGCCTCACCAAGCGGGCATCGCGAGGGTGCTTCTAGTCCTCGGACGCGGCTAGCTGACCGCAGGCTCCGTCGATCTCGCGGCCTCTCGTGTCGCGGACGGTGGTCGGGATGCCCTTGGCCTCGAGGCGGCGGACGAACTCGCGTTCGTCCTCACGACGCGAAGCGGTCCACTTGCTGCCGGGAGTCGGGTTGAGTGGGATGAGGTTGACGTGCACCCAGCCCCAGTCGCCGTAGGAGGACAGCACATCTCCGAGCAGGTCGGCGCGCCAGGCCTGGTCGTTGATGTCCTTGATCAGGGCGTACTCGATGGAGACCCGGCGTCTGGTGGTGCGGGCGTACTCCCAGGCGGCCTCCACCGCCTCGTGCACCTTCCAGCGGGTGTTGATCGGCACCAGCTCGTCGCGGAGCTCGTCGTCGGGGGCGTGCAGGGACAGTGCGAGGGTGACGGGGATGCCTTCGGTGGCGAGTTGCTTGATGCGGGGTACGAGGCCGACGGTCGAGACCGTGATGCCGCGTGCCGACATGCCCAGGCCGTCGGGCTGCGGGTCGGTGAGCCGGCGTACCGCCCCGATGACCGCCTTGTAGTTGGCCAGCGGCTCGCCCATGCCCATGAACACGACATTCGAGACGCGGCCCGGACCGCCCTCGACCTCACCGCGCCGCAATGCGCGGGCGCCGGCGACGACCTGTTCGACGATCTCGGCAGTCGACATGTTGCGCTGCAGGCCGCCCTGGCCGGTGGCGCAGAACGGGCAGGCCATGCCACACCCCGCCTGGCTCGACACGCACATGGTGACCCGGTCGGGGTAGCGCATCAGCACTGACTCGACCAAGGCGCCGTCGAACAGCCGCCACAGCGTCTTGACCGTGGTGCCGTCGTCGGTGCGCATCGTACGCAGCGACGTCATCAGCTCGGGCAGCAGCCCGGCGACCAGGCGATCCCGCTCGGCTGCCGGCAAGTCGGTCATCTCGGCGGGATCGTCGACCAGCCGGGCGAAGTAGTGGTTGGCCAGCTGCTTGGCCCGGAAGCCCGGCAGGCCGAGCTCCCCGAGCAGCGCCTTGCGGCCGGCGGGATCGAGATCGGCCAGGTGACGCGGTGGCTTACGGCGGCCGCGGGGCTCGTCGAAGACCAGGGGCAATGGCTTGGGCATCTAGAAGACCCAGTAGTGCAAGATCAGCCAGACCGGCGCGGCGGTGGCGAGCAACGAGTCCAGCCGGTCCATCAGCCCGCCGTGGCCGGGGATGATCTGGGACATGTCCTTGATGCCGAGGTCACGCTTCATCACCGACTCGCAGAGGTCGCCCAAGGTGGCCATCAGCGCGGCGGCAAGACCCAGGCAGACGCCGACCCACCAGTCGCCGTCCAGCAGGAAGACGACCAGGGCCCAGCCGGCCAGGACGCAGAACAGCAGCGACCCGGCGAAGCCTTCCCAGGACTTCTTCGGTGAGATCACCGGAGCCATCGGGTGCTTGCCGAGGAGTACGCCGGCGACGTAGCCGCCGATGTCGGAGGCGATGGTGACGCCGACGAAGGTCAGGATCGCCTGCACGCCATGGTCCTCGAGACCTCCCCCGGTCCTGCCACCCTCGGCGAGCAGCAGCGCGACGAACGATCCGAGGAACGGCACGTAGATCAGGGTGAACGTCGCCGCCGAAGCGTTCCGGACGTACCCCTCGACTCCGCGGCGCAGCAGCCACAGCATCGTGACCAAGACCGTGACCGCGGTAGCGGTGACCAACGCGCCTGTGCCCCAGAAGTAGGCGACGACCACCATGACCACGCCGCCGAGCATCAGCGGTTCTTGGGGGATGTCGATCTGCTTGGCCGACAGGCCTCGGTGCAGCTCCCAGACGGCGACGACCACGGCTGCCGCGACGATCGCCATGAACGCGATCTTGGCGAACAGCAGGGACAGCAGGACCGCACCGATCAGCACGACGGCTGAGCCGATGGCGGCAGGGAGGTTCCGGCCGGCACGAGAGGTCTTGGCCGCGGGCTCGGAGGACGAAGTCGGAGGCGTGGTCATCGAAGGCAGAGTCAGCAGAAGCTGGGGCGGAGGAGGCCCTCAGACCTCCATCAGCTCAGCTTCCTTGTGTTTGAGCAGCTCGTCGATCTGGTCGGTGTGCTTCTTGGTGATGCCGTCGAGCCGCTTCTCGGCGCCGGTGACGTCGTCCTTGCCGACTTCGCCGTCCTTTTCCAGCTTGTCGAGGGTCTGCTTGGCATGACGGCGTACGTTGCGCACCGCGATGCGGCCGTCCTCGGCCTTGGCCTTGGCGAGCTTGGTGTATTCGCGGCGGCGGTCCTCGGTCAGCTCGGGAAGCACGACCCGGATCGTCTTGCCGTCGTCGGTCGGGTTCACGCCGAGGTCGGACTCGCGGATCGCCTTCTCGATCGCGCCCATCGCGCTCTGGTCGTAGGGCGCGATGATGATCACCCGCGCCTCGGGAACGGTGAACGAGGCGAGCTGCTGCAGCGGTGTGGGCGTGCCGTAGTACTCGGCGGTGAGCTTGGAGAACATCTGCGGGTGGGCCCGACCGGTGCGAATCGCCGCGAACTCCTCACGGGTCACCTCGATGCACTTGCCCATCTTCTGCTCGGCGTCGGACAAGGTCTCATTGATCACCGGAACGCTCCTTCGCGTCTAGCTCGTGCTCTCGGTCGCGTTGCGACCGGTCGTCTCAGGGTTGGGCTCACGCGTTGCGCGTGACCGTGGTACCGATCTTCTCACCCGCGACGACGCGCGCGATATTGCCCGGTTCCGACAGGTTGAACACGATCATGTCGATGTCGTTGTCGCGGCACATGCTCGCCGAGGTCGCGTCGGCTACTTTGAGGTCGCGGGCGAGGAACTCGTCGTAGCTGAGCACGTCGAACTTCACCGCGGCCGGGTTCTGGTTGGGATCGGAGTCGTACACCCCGTCGACGCCCTGCTTGCCCATCAGGATCACCTGGGCGCCGATCTCCAGCGCGCGCTGGGCGGCGACTGTGTCGGTCGAGAAGTACGGCATGCCGGCGCCTGCGCCGAAGATCACCACCCGGCCCTTCTCCAGGTGCCGGATCGCCCGCCGCGGGATGTAGGGCTCGGCGACCTGCCCCATCGTGATCGCGGTCTGCACCCGGGTCCCGACGCCCTTCTTCTCCAGGAAGTCCTGGAGCGCCAGGCAGTTCATCACCGTGCCGAGCATGCCCATGTAGTCGGCCCGCGAGCGGTCCATGCCCCGCTGGTGCAACTCGGCGCCCCGGAAGAAGTTGCCTCCCCCGACCACGATCGCGACCTGGACCCCGGAACGGACGACCTCGCTGATCTCGCCGGCGATGGCGTTGACGACATCCGGGTCGACGCCGATGCCGCCCCCGCCGAACACCTCACCGGAGAGCTTGAGCAGAACACGTGAGTACGCTGCCCCGTCACTCGGCGGGCTACTCACTGGACTGCTCATGCGTTGTCTCCTCCTAGACTTCTCGGCTCACACTACTTCTCGGACGCGCGCAGCCGGGGTAAGGCGGAGCCCCCGTCGAGCGACGACAACGCAGCGAGGGGCGTGCCGGGGCGTGCGTCAGGCGCCGACTTCGAGGCGGGCGAACCGGGTGACCTTGGTTCCGGCGGCGTCGAGCACCTGCTGCACGGACTTCTTGGCCTCGAACACCGACTCCTGCTCCAGCAGCACGACGTCCTTGAAGAACGCGTTCACCCGGCCCTCGACGATCTTGGGCAACGCTGCCTCCGGCTTGCCCTCCTCGCGGGACTTCTCCTCGGCGAGACGGCGCTCCCGCTCGACGATGTCGGCGGGGACGTCGTCGCGGGTGAGGAACTGGGCCTTCATCGCGGCGGCCTGCTGAGCAACCGCCCGCGCTGCCTGCTCGTCGCCTTCGTACTCGACGAGTACGCCGATCGCCGGCGGCAGGTCCGCTGCCCGGCGGTGCAGGTAGACCGCGGTCGAGCCGTCGAACACGGCGACGTTGCCGAGCTCGATCTTCTCGCCGATCTTGACCGCGAGGTCCTCGACCGACTTGCCCACCGTGGAGTCTCCGAGCGGCACCGCCTTGAGCGCCTCCAGGTCCGCGGGCTTCGCGGCGGCGGCGGCGTCGGCGATCGCCTGGGCAGTCGCGACGAACTCCTCGTTCTTGGCCACGAAGTCGGTCTCGCTGTTGAGCTGGACGACCGCTCCGTCGGAGGCGGCGACGAGACCAGCGGTGGCCTCACGCTCGCCGGCGCGCTTCTCAGCCTTGGCTACGCCCTTGACCCGCAGGATCTCGACGGCCTTCTCGAAGTCGCCGTCGGCCTCCTCGAGTGCCTTCTTCGCGTCCATCATGCCCGCGGCGGTGACGTCGCGGAGCTTCTTCACATCGGCAGCAGCAATTGCCATGGAACTTCTTTCCTGTGGTGTCTGGTGAGTCAGGCGGTCGCGTCGTCAGCAACGGACTCTTCGGCCGGCGCCTCGGTCGCTTCGGCCACGGGAGCGGCCTCGGCGGCAGGTTCGGCGGCGGCTTCGGCCGTCTTGGTCGCGAGCAACTCGCGCTCCCACTCCGCCATCGGCTCCTCGGCGCCGAGCTCCTGGCCGGTCTCGGCCTCACCGGTCTTGACGCCGGAGCGGGCGATCAGGCCGTCCGCGACGGCGTCCGCGACCACCCGGGTCAGCAGGCCGACTGCGCGGATCGCGTCGTCGTTGCCCGGGATCGGGAAGTCGACCTCGTCGGGGTCGCAGTTGGTGTCGAGGATGCCGATGACCGGGATCTTGAGCTTGCGGGCCTCCTCGACGGCGAGGTGCTCCTTCTTGGTGTCCACGACCCACACCGCGGCCGGGGTGCGGCCGAGGTCGCGCAGACCGCCCAGGGTCTTCTCCAGCTTGTCCTTCTCGCGCTTGAGCTGCAGCAGTTCCTTCTTGGTGCGCCCGGAGCCGGCGACGTCGTCGAAGTCGAGCTCCTCGAGCTCCTTGAGGCGGTTGATCCGCTGGTGCACGGTCTGGAAGTTGGTGAGCATGCCGCCCAGCCAACGCTGGTTGACGTAGGGCATGCCGACGCGGGTCGCCTGCTCGGCGATCGCCTCCTGGGCCTGCTTCTTGGTGCCGACGAACATGATCGTCCCGCCCTTGGCCACGGTCTCCTTGATGAAGGCGTAGCTGCGGTCGATGTAGGCCAGCGACTGCTGCAGGTCGATGATGTAGATGCCGTTGCGCTCGGTGAAGATGAAGCGCTTCATCTTGGGGTTCCACCGACGGGTCTGGTGCCCGAAGTGGACGCCGCTCTCCAGGAGCTGGCGCATGGTGACGACGGCCATTGCCGGTGTTCCTTTGCGTTGCGACCTTGCTCAGGACGGCACGGCACGCGGCCGGAGCCGACCCGACTCGGGGTCTGTCTCGGTTGTCGTGGGTCACGGGTTTGTGACTCACCCTGGCGTTCGGCGAGCGACCCACCGACCTGCTCGGGGTGAGCCGGACGGACCGAAGGTCACTGCGGTTGACGAACGCGCGAAGTACAAGCCTCTCCGAGGAGAGGATTGCCGTCGACCAGTCTAGGCCAGCGGGCGCCGCGCACGAAATCCATCGCTGCCGTACTGACTCTGCCCGGGGCCGGCGAGTCTCCGTTAGGATCATGACACGACGGCGGAGGGGCTCGCCGACAACCGCGGTGCTCACCGCCAACGGTCCCTACCTGAACTGGTAGGAGTCTGCATGCTCGACGGACGTGGCGAAGGTTCCGACCCGCAGCGCGGTCGCCGAGCGCACGGGCCGACATTGTGGGCGACGATTCGAGAGCGCTGGGACATCCTGCTGACGATCGCCGCCGGCGGGTCTCTCGGCACCCTTGCCCGCTGGGGCTTGGGCGAGCTCATCCCCCACGGTGCCGACCAGATCGCCTTCAGCACCTGGATCGTCAACGTCACCGGAGCATTCGGGATCGGCGTGCTACTGGTCTTCGTGACCGACGTCTGGCCCCCCAGCCGCTATGTCCGGCCCTTCTTCGCCGTAGGCGTCCTGGGCGGCTACACGACCTTCTCGACCTACATGCTCGACACCCGAGCCCTCGTTGTCTCCGACGAGCCCGGGCGCGCCGCCATCTACCTGCTGGGCACCCTCGGCACCGGGCTGGTCGCGGTCTTCGCCGGCCTCGCTGTCGCCCGCGGTCTTATGTCGAGACGTCACCGCCTGGGTGACGAACCGCTGCCGATCGACCCCGACGTGGATCCGTCCGACCTGTCCGGTCTGCCGGGCCACAATGATCCGGGCCACGATGATCCGGGCACCGGGGCCGGAGGTCAGTCGTGACGGTTCTGCTGGTCCTTCTCGGTGGCGCGGTCGGCGCACCGGTTCGGTACCTCACCGATGTGATCGTGCGGGCCAGGCACGACAGCGTCTTTCCCTGGGGCACCTTCGCGGTCAACGTCGTCGGCTCCTTCATCCTGGGCGCGACCGTATCGTCAGTGGTCAACGCGGGCGCACCTACCTGGGTGCAAGCCTTGATAGGGGCCGGATTCTGCGGTGCCCTGACCACCTTCTCGACGTTCGGCTTCGAGACGGTGCGGCTGGTCGAGGACGGTCACTGGTGGAAGGCCTGCACCAACGTCTCGGCAAGCATCGTCGCCGGTTACGCGGCATGTGCGCTCGGCTGGACGCTCGTCGGCTGGCTGGCCTGAGCCCACCGGCCCCGCCCCGCCCCGCCCCGAGCACAGGATCAAGTTTCCACGGCCGCGGTTGTCCACAGGCGCGGTTGTCCACAGATGGGTGAATCAGGTCTGGCGGGATCTCCTCGCCGGGCGCGACCCTGACCGGCATGACTCTCGTTTCTCTGCTGTTGTCCGTCATGACGGCCTTGGGCGCTGTCGGCGTCTGGCCGGTCACACCGCACGAAGTCGTGCACGAGTTCGATCCACCTGCGCATGACTGGGACGTCGGGCACCGCGGCGTCGACCTGGCCGCGCCCGCGGGCACGACCGTGCGCGCGGCGCTGGCAGGCACAGTCTCGTTCGTGGGTTCGATCGCCGGGGTTCCCAACGTCGTCGTCTCCCACGGTGCGACGCGCACCACCTACCAGCCGGTCATCGCCTCGGTACACCGCGGCGAGGTGGTCGCCGCGGCGGACCCGATCGGCCGCCTCGCCACCCTCGGCGGCCACTGCCTGCCACGAGCCTGCCTGCACTGGGGCCTCATCGAAGGTCGCGACCACTACCTCGACCCGCTGACCCTGGTCGGCGGCGTCCAGCAGATCCGGCTGCTGCCGATCACTCCGTCAGCGCCGACCTCGCCGAGCCGGCCGACGTGGTTCGATCGCGGGCTCATGCTCTGGGGTGCGCCTGGGCATACGCCTTTCGTAGTCGATCTCCCGTGATATGCGTGTAGAGCTGAGTCGTCGCCAGCGACGCGTGACCCAGCATCTCCTGCACCGAGCGCAGATCGGCACCGCCTTCGAGCAAGTGGGTCGCCGCCGTGTGACGCAACCCGTGCGGGCCCAAGGACGGCGCTCCGGGTACGCCGTCGAGCAGGTCGTGCACGACCGCGCGCACCACTCGCTGGTGGATCCGGCCGCCCCGGGCGCCGACGAAGAGCGCAGCTCCCGCTCCCGGTGCCGCGACCTCGGCGCGTCTGGCCAGCCAGGACTCGACAGCCCGCTGGGCCGGCACTCCGAACGGCACCGAGCGCTCCTTGCGGCCCTTGCCGAAGACCCGGATCACCCGGCGCTCACGATCGAGGTCGTCGAGGTCGAGACCGCAGAGCTCCCCGACCCGGATCCCGGTCGCATACAGCAGCTCGACGATCGCCAGGTCGCGGGTGCCCAGAACCGCACCGTCAGCTGCCTTCTCCGCGGCCGCGTCCAGGAACAGCCGTGCCTCGTCGTCGCCGAGCGCGGACGGAAGTGTGCGTAGCGCTTTGGGTGAGGCCAGCGAGGCGCCCGGATCGGTCGCGGTCAAGCCGACCCGGTGTGCCCAGGCCGTGAACACCCGGATCGCCGCTGCGCGCCGGGCGATCGTCGTACGCGCCCGGCCGAGCGACTGCTGGTTGGCCAGCCAGCTGCGCAACGTGCGCAACGTGACCTCGTCGAGCGTCGTTGCGCCGAGGCGAGCGGCATGAGTGAGCATCGACGTGACGTCACCGACGTAGGCACGCACGCTGTGTTCGGACAGATCGCGCTCCGACCGGAGATGGCGCTCGTAGCCGGACAGAGCAGCGACGAACGACTCGGGCAGGTTGGGCTCCTGCTCGTCGGCGCTCGCGGTCGTCATGCTGTCAGCCTACGAACGGCAGGCTCGGCAGCGCGGACGCCACGCCATCCCAAGCCATCCCACGCCAGCTCCTCGGTCACCGCCGAAGGGCAGCGGGGCCAAGTCGCCAGAGGCCGTCTCGCTCCGTGGCCAAGTCGCGCTGCCGGAGCTGTTGCAGCCCTACTTGTGCCGCCACCTCGGTGAGGTTCGCCCGGTGTGCCAGTGCGGCCGCGGTGCTTCCCCGCGCGACCGGAAGAGCGTCCAGCAGGCGCAGCTGCTCCCCGGCCAGGCCGTCCGAGGCTCGCTCCGCCCCGCGTTGTGGCGGCAGGGCATGCTGCCCTGCCGGTGAGACGATCTCCAGCACCTGACCGGCATCGACAACCAGCGAGGCACGCCCGGCTCGGATCAGCTCGTGCACTCCGGTCGAGGCGACGCTGGTGACCGGCCCCGGACAGCCCATCAGCGCGCGGTTGAGCCGTCCGGTCCAGTTCGCGGTCGACAGCGCACCACTGCGCAGAGCCGCCTCCACCACGACGGTGCCCCGACCCAGGGCCGCGATCAAGCGGTTGCGAGCAAGGAACCTCAGCCGGCTCGGGTTGGTGCCCGGAGGCTGCTCGGACAGGACCACCCCGGTCACCGCGATTCTCCTCAGCAGCTCGGCATGCGCACTCGGATAGGGACGGTCGGCGCCACAGGCCAGCACAGCGATCGTCGGCGTCGACGAGCCCAGCGCACCACGGTGTGCCGCGTAGTCGATCCCGAACGCGGCGCCGGAGAGCACCGAGACACCGGCCTCGCCGAGGTCGTAGCCGATACGCTGGGCGAGGTCGGCACCGTAGGCGGTGGCCGAACGCGACCCGACCACGGCAACGGCCGCCCTCGTAAGCTCGTCGAGTCTGCCTTCGCCTCGCACCCACAACCCGAGTGGCGCTCCCCCGTGCCGATCGACCGGCTCGGCATAGGCCAGGTCGCCGGCCGAGCTCGGCCATTCCTCGTCGCCGGGGATCAGGTAGCGCAAGCCGAGCCGCCGACCGATCGCAAGCTCCCGCTCCGGGTCGGCACCCAGCACCTTCTCGGCCACCGGCGACCGCTCGCCCGTCGTCGTGACATCCGCAGCGAGCCGGTCGACGACACCCGCCGGGCCGAGCCTCTCGACCAACCGGGCGACCCGGTGGTCACCGGGCTCAGTGGCCCGGCCGAGCACCAGCCGGGCGTGCCGCTCGTTCACGACGCGACCCCGGCGAGTCGGCTCAGTGGGAGCGGCTCACCCACACGCAACTGGAACGCGGTCTCGAACTCGTCAGGTCCGGGCCTGCCGAGGCCAGCCAAGTCGGCGACGGTCACCGCCAGCCGGTGCACCCGGGTGCAGCCACGGAATGTGAGCTTGCCGGAGGTGAGCCAGCCGTCCAGCAGGCCCGCGGATCGAGGATCGGGCGGGCACAGCTCCCGAAGCTGCGCCCGCGGCACGTCGGCGTTGACCCGCCACGGGGTGTCGGCGTACCGCTGGGCCTGGCGCTCACGCGCAAGGTGCACACGTCCCCGGATCGTGGCGCTGGACTCGGGAGCCGCCAGCGGATCGTTGAGCTCGTGCGGCCCGATCGGCAGCACGAACCTGGTGATGTCGATGCGGTCGGTGATCGGGCCGGACAGCCTGCTGCGATAGCGACGGCGCTGGGGCTCGGTGCAGACGCACAGGTGGTCGTAGGCATCAGCCCGATAGTCGCCGCACGGGCACGGGTTGTAGGCCAGCACGAACATCGTCCTCGCCGGGTAGGTCGCCGTCTCCTCGCCGCGAGCGATCGTCACCTCGCGGTTCTCCAGCGGCTCACGGAGCGACTCGATGATGTCAGCCGCGAAAAGCGGAAACTCGTCGAGAAACAAGCAGCCGTGGAGAGCCTGACTCACTTCGCCCGGGCGGGTACGCCCAGCCCCGCCGCCCAGCACGCTGGCGCGCGTCGCCGAGTGATGCGGTGCGCGAAACGGAGGGCGCCGTGGGATCGGCGTGCCCGGCGCCAGCGTGCCGGCCAGCGACCGGATCGAACTGAGCTCCAGTGCCTCGGGCAACCTCAGGTCGGGAAGCAGCGACGGCACCCGCTCGGCGAGGGTGGTCTTGCCTGCCCCCTTCGGGCCGCACAACGCCACGTGGTGTCCGCCGGCCGCCGCGACCTCGAGCGCGAACCGCGCATCTGCCATCCCGACCACCTCCGCCATGTCGAGGTCGGCCGTGCGGTCCTCGCCCCGCCATCTCAGGCTGGAGACGAGCTCGGCGGCAGGTGTCGGCGGCGCCTCGGGGAGCTGCTCCGCGCGGCGGAGGAACGCGACCACTTGCGCCAGTGATCGCAGGCCCACCACGTCGACCCCTTCGACCAGCTCGGCCTCCCCTGCCTGGGTCTCGGGAACGATCACCCGATGCAGTCCCGCCGCCTGAGCAGCCAGCACCATCGGCAGCACCCCCGGCACGGCCCGGATCCGTCCGTCGAGCATCAGCTCACCCAACAGCACAGTGCCGAGCAACTCCTCGCGCTGGAACGTGCCCTTCGCGCCGAGCACCGCGACGGCGATCGCCAAGTCGTAGTGCGGCCCGCTCTTGCGCAAGTTCGCGGGCGACAGCAGGATCGTGACCCGTTGGGTGGCCGGCCAGGTGAAGCCGCTGTTGGCCACCGCGGCACGGCAGCGCTCGGTTGCCTCACGCACCGACGCGTCCGGCCTCCCGACGAGCGAGTAGGTCACCGCGCCTTCGGACAAGTCGGCCTGCACATCGACAAGATGCCCGCGCATGCCTTCCATGGCGATACAGAAGGCGCTGGCATGGTAGGTCATCGGTCAGCACCCACTTCGGTCCCGTCGCACCAACAGCAGCAGTCTGCGCGGCTCGGCAGCTCCGCGGTGCAGTAGGCGTGTGCAGAGTCCCCAGGCCCTGTTGGCTCGCTCCGCTCGCAGTCGCAGAAGGCGCTGGCATGGTAGGTCACGCGACGCCTCGCACATGGTCGATCCGCTGCACCTGGCCGTGGGACAGCAGCACCCCGACCAGGTCGAGACGGATCTGGTGGGCGCGGACCTGGTGAATCTCGCGCCACTGCTCGATCAGGATCTTGAGCCGGTCGATCTTCGCAGCTCCGATGGCTTCCAGCGGTTCCCCTTTGGCCAACGAGCTACGGGTCTTGACCTCACAGGCGACCAGGATGTTGCCGTCGCGCAGCACGAGGTCGAGCTCGCCGTGGGCGCTGTGCCAGTTGCGGTCCAGCACCAGCATGCCCGCCTCACGAACGAGGTAGCGGGCGGCGATCGCCTCACCGTAAGCTCCGAGTCGATTGCGTTGAAGTGTGTCGGTTTCCATGCCACACACAGTGGCCCGCCCAACACGCTGATGGCGATGCCCAATTCCGTGGCCTGGGGATAACCCGGGGTGTGGAAAACGCTGCGGCCAGCCTCAGGACTTCGGAGGCTCGATGTCGACCGGGCTGAGCTCTTCGACGTTGACGTCCTTGAACGTCAACACCTTGACATTCTTGGCGAAGCGCGCGGGCCGGTACATGTCCCACACCCACGCATCGGTCATCGAGACCTCGAAGAACGACGTCGCCGGCCTCGGTGCGGGCCTTCACGTCGACCTGGTTGCACAGGTAGAAGCGCCGATCCGTCTCGACGACGTACTTGAAGATGCCCACCACGTCGCGGTACTCGCGGTAGAGGTGCAGCTCCATCTCGGCTTCGTACTTCTCCAGATCCTCGGCACTCACCGGTCCCTCACCTGCCTCATCTATCTGGCTACCTGAATCGCGAACAACTCTTCGGTGCCATTGTCCCCCAGCCGAGCGCGGCCGGCCGGTGAGCGCGCCGCCTCGACACGTCGGACGTTGACGAAACGACGGCGATGGATCTCACACGGACCGTGCTCGTCCAGTGCCGCGGAGTGGCTGGAGGTGATGTAGCCCTTGTGCGTGGCGAAGTCGTAGGCGGGGTAGCGGTCGTGCAACTCGGTCATGATGCGATCGCGCGTGACCTTGGCGAGCACCGACGCGGCGGCGATGCAGGCCGCCACGCGGTCGCCCTTCCAGACCGCGAGACCGGGCACGTCGAGTCCGTCCACCGGGAAGCCGTCGGTCAGGACGTACGCCGGGCGCGTGTCGAGGCGGGCCAGCGCGCGGCGCAGCGCCTGGACGTTGGCGACGTGCATCCCGAGCCGGTCGCATTCGCCGTGCGACACGACCACGACCGACCACGCCACGGCACGGCGGACCACCTGGTCGTAACAGCGCTCCCTCGCCTTCTCGGTCAGCAGTTTCGAGTCGGCCAAGCCGGGAACCACACCGCGACTGCCCTCCGGCAGGATGGCGGCCGCCGCCACCAACGGGCCGGCGCACGCCCCGCGACCCGCCTCGTCGACCCCCGCGATCGGCGCGAGGCCCGCCCGGCGCAACGCGCGCTCGTACCCGTAGAGCCCGGCGTTCCGCCGGACGGTCAGGCCGTGCGGGAGGCTACTCATCACCGATCTCTGCGAACGTGGCCGGGCGGTGCAGCAACTTCGCGTGCCCCGCTGGCCAGACGACCGCGAACAGTTTGCCGACGACGTCGGAAACCGGGACGAATCCGCCGCCCGGGTCGCCCAGGTGGTAGCGACTGTCGGCCGAGTGCGAGCGGTTGTCGCCCATCACCCACAAGAACCCGTCGGGCACCGTGCGGTCGAACTCGACCAGCGACGGCTTCTCTCCGGACGCCAGATAGGAGCCCTCGTTCAGCGGAACGTCGTTGACCGTGACCCGGCCCTTGCTGTCGCAGCAGACGACGTGATCGCCGCCGACCCCGATGACCCGCTTCACCAGGTGCCCGCCAGTCGGGTAGAGCCCGACCTTCTCCAGCAACTTGGTGAAGCCGTTGGCCGGGCCCGCGCTCTCGCTGGCGTCCAGCCAGCCGCCCGGGTCGGCAAACACGACCACGTCGCCACGGGAAGGACCGCCGCGCCAGTAGGAAGGCTTCTCGACCAGCACCCGGTCATTCTTGACCAGGGTGTCGTTCATCGAGCCCGACGGGATGTAGAAGGCCTGGACGAAGAACGCCTTGATCGTGATCGCCAGACCGAGTGCCACAGCGAGCAGCACCACCAACTCGACCAGGAACGGCAGGTGCTTCTTGCCTGACGATTCCTCGGTCAAGTCGGCACTCTGCTCACTCACCCCGCGAGCCTACGCGGGGACAGATCAGCGGGTCGGGACGGACTCGCGCTTCTCCTTGATCTTGGCGGCCTTGCCGCGCAGGTTGCGCAGGTAGTAGAGCTTGGCGCGCCGCACGTCGCCGCGGGTCACGACCTCGACCTTCTCGATGATCGGGGTGTGTAGCGGGAAGGTGCGCTCGACGCCGACGCCGAAGGAGACCTTGCGAACGGTGAAGGTGCGGCCGATTCCCGAGCCCTGGATGCGGATGCAGACGCCCTGGAAAACCTGGACGCGGGAGCGGTTGCCCTCGACGACCTTGACGTGGACCTTGAGCGTGTCACCCGGGCGGAACGCCGGGATGTCGTCGCGCTTCGCGTCGGCGACGATCGAGTCGATGACGTTCGACATGTTGTCTCCTCGAAGGCGCCACAGGTCACCCACGGACTGGTGTTGGTCTTGGATCCGGCGCTCGTACGACGTCTCCCCTGTGGCAGAGATGGCCGGCGCCAAGGGTCAATCGTGCCACAGAGGTGCGCCGACCCTGAAATCGTCGCCAGCCGGCAATGAGAGCATGGCCCGGTGCACGCCGACCACGAGCCCCCAGTCTTCGCCGCCGACTGGCCCCCGCACGTCCAGGAGATCCGACCGTACAGTCAGCGGGTCTCCCGCGGTCCCCGGGCCGACCGGGCTCTGCGGGAGGTGGCGGTCAATCTGCCCCCGCACATCCGTGACCTGGACTTCCCCGCGGAGTGGTCCGTGATGGCCATGGTCACCGCAAGCACCGGCGACATCGGGCACCTCGACCTCGTGCACGGGCGCACGCTTGCCGCTCTGGGACACCTCCAGCTGCGGGCCGAGGCCATCGACTCCTCCAAGATCGAGGACATCGACGCCGGGCTCGCCGACTACGGCCGGGCTTTGCTGGGTGTCGGAGCGAGCGCGTCGGCACGATCCATGGCGGCTGCCACGACCGCGCTCAAGCGGATGATCGACGTCGCTTCGTCCACCCGCCGGATCACACCCGATACCGTGCTCCAGGCCCACCGGGAGCTGTTCCGGTCCCACCCGGACGAGCAGGAGCGCGCCGGACGCTTCCGGGTCGTGCAGAACTGGGTCGGGGGAAGTGACTACTCGCCACGCGACGCCTTGTGGGTTCCGCCGCCGCCCGAGCTGGTCCCGGACTATCTGGACGACCTGTTCGCGTTCGCCAACCGCGACGACCTCCCGGCGCTGATCCAGGCCGCCATCGCTCATGCCCAGTTCGAGTCGATCCACCCCTTCATCGACGGCAACGGGCGCATCGGTCGCGCCCTGATCCACGCGATCCTGCGCCGGCGACGCGCCGCCCGCCACCTCATCGTCCCGGTCGCCTCGGCGTTGGTCGCACACCGCGAGCGGTACTTCACCGCGCTCGGCGAGTACCGCCGCGGACACGCCGCCCCCATCGTCACGCTGCTGGCCCGCTCCGCGAACGTCGCCACCACCGAATCCTGGCGCGCGGTCGATGCGATCGTGGAGGTCCGGCAGAGCTGGGACGACCTGGTCGACGCAAAACCCGGGACGCCGGTCTATCGCCTGCTGGACATGCTCACCGAGGAGCCAATGGTCAACGCCACTCTCGTGGCACAGCATCTGCGGTTGCCACCCGAAGGCGTACGCCAGGCGATCGACACCCTGGTCCGCGCGGGAGTCTTGTCGCTCGCGCCTAAGTCACGCCGTTCACCGGTCTGGCTGGCCAAGCCGATCCTGGCGGAGCTGGACGCCCTGAGCACCCGCATCCAGGACACCAGCAGGCGCCTCGGGGAGAGCCACATCCGACACAGATAGCAGAAGGCCCGCCCCGGTCCCCCGGGGCGGGCCTCGTTCTCGAAGAGGCGAAGCGGTCAGTCCAGCGCGTAGCCCTCGCCGTGGAGCACCAGGTCGAGACCCGCGACCTCGTCCTCCTCCTTGACACGGAAGCCGATCGTCTTCTCGATGGCCATTCCGATGATGTAGGACACCACGAAGGAGAACACGATCACGCTCAGCGAAGAGAACACCTGGGCGCCCAGCTGCTTGGCCGATCCGCCGAAGAAGACACTCCCGTTGGGGGTGAGCGTCTCCGAGCCGAACAGGCCGATCCAGACACAGCCGATGAAACCGGCAACGAGGTGGATGCCGACGACGTCGAGAGAGTCGTCGAAGCCGAGCTTGAACTTCAGGTCGATCGAGTACGCGCAGACAGCGCCGGAGACCAGGCCGAGGATCAGGGACCAGACCGGCGTGATGAACGCACAGGCCGGGGTGATCGCGACCAGGCCGGTGACGATGCCGGACGCGGCACCGACCGCGGTGGGCTTGCCTTCCTTGAACTGCTCGGCGACGATCCACCCGAGCAACGCAGCCGCAGGACACAGCAGGGTGTTGAGGAAGATCAGCGAGGTCTGGCCCTCGTCGGCGCCGAACACACCGGTGTTGAAGCCGTACCAACCGAACCACAGGATCGCGGCACCGATCAGGACCAGCGGCACGTTGTGCGGGATCGCCTCTTCCTTCGAGAAGCCGATCTTGCGCCTGCCGAGGACCAGCGCGAGGGCGAGCGCGGCGGCACCGGCGGACTGGTGGATGACCGTACCTCCGGCCCAGTCGAGCGCACCACCCATGCCGTAGACGTTGTTGGCCAGCCAGCCGTAGAAGTTGCCGTCGGCGTCGATGCCCCAGATCCACCGGAACGTGGGGAACACGACGAAGGTCGCGAAGAACGCGGCGTAGAGCATCCAGGGCCAGAACCGGGCCCGGTCGGCGATCCCTCCGGACACCAGTGCGACCGTGATGATGCAGAAGGCGACCAGGAAGGCGTGGCTGCCGAACAGGTTGGCAGCGTCGCCGCTGCCGGCGGACTTGACCAGCTTGGTCATCCCGAAGTCCTCGAACGGGTTGCCGAAGTACTTGCTTCCGCCGCTGGTTCCGTTGCCGGCGATGCCGGTCCCGCCGTACAGCACATAGAGAATCGTGACGACGGCAATCGAGCCGAAGCTCAGCATCATCATCGACACCACGGACTTTGCCTTGACCAGGCCGCCGTAGAAGAACGCGAGGCCCGGTGTCATGAACAGCACCAAGGCAGAGCACAGCAGCTGCCATGCGAGTTCGGTAGTCATAAATCCCTCTCCATCAAGGGTCGAGAACACTTCGCCAGGAGCCGCCCCATTGCCATCCCCTGCTCTGAGAGCGATCCAAAGGGTGCCCCGTTACGGAGCGCGGCCAGGCGTGTTTCGGTCGTGTAACACTTCGTTCCTGGGCAGGATTCGTGCGGCAATGCGAGCCAGATCACATCCGGGAGGGAAGAGCGGCGGGCCTACCGCGACCGGGTCAGCACGACCACGCGACCGTCGTCCGCCAACGGACCACGCACCGAGAAACCGGACTTCTTGTACATCCGCAGGTTGTCGGTGCTCCGTGCGCCGGTGAAGAGCCGGTACGAGGTCGCAGGCGCCGGCGCGACCGCGCAGATGTGCTCCAGCAGGGCCCGGCCGAGTCCCCTGCCCTGGAAGTCGGGGGCGACCATGATCCTGCCGATCTCCCACGCGGTGCCCTCGAGCCGCCCGCGGACACTGCCAACCAGTCGCTTCTCGTGCCGCACGACATAGGTGGCCCAGCGATCGATCCCGGCGCGTACGTCGTCCAGCGTCTCGCGCAACGGCGGCAGGTCCAGCAGATCGTTGGCCAGCGCTTCCTGCACCCAGCAGGCTCGCTGCAGTGTGAGGATCTCCCCGGCGTCGGCCGGCACGGCAGGAACGATCTGGAGGCCACCGACCGCGGCGATCCGGCTCGGCGGTGCCAGATCCGGCCGGCGTTCGACGGTGCGCGCGAGGGCCTGCCTACGGCGCCACGCGGCGATCGCACCATGGTCGCCGGACAGCAACACCGGCGGCACCTCGCGGCCGCGCCAGACCGGCGGCTTGGTGTAGGCCGGGTACTCCAGCAGTCGCTCGTCGCCGTGCGACTCCTCGACCAGCGAGTCGGGGTTGCCCAGGAAGCCCGGCAGCAGCCGCGCCACCGCCTCGATCACAGCCAGCGTCGCGACCTCTCCCCCGTTGAGCACGTAGTCACCCAGGGACAGCTCTCGCACTCGCCCGGTGTCGGGGGCCCCGATGTCACGGGCCCCCATATCACGTGCATAGTCGATCACCCGCTGGTCGATGCCTTCGTACCGTCCGCACGCGAACACCAGATGTGGCTCGGCAGCCAGCTCGCGCGCGATCGCCTGGGTGAACGGCTCGCCGCTCGGCGTCGGCACCACCACGAGGGTGTCCGGCCCGGCGAGCGCGTCGAGCGCCTCCCCCCAAGGCTCGGGCCGCATCACCATCCCGGCTCCCCCGCCGTAGGGGGTGTCGTCGACCGTGCGATGCCGGTCGTGGGTCCACCGGCGCAGGTCGTGCGCAGTCAGGTCTAGTAGCCCCTTGTCGCGGGCCTTGCCGGCCAAAGAGAGCTCGAGGGGGGTGAAGTACTCGGGGAAGATCGAGACGACGTCGATGCGCATCAGCCGTCACTCGTCCAGAGGCGTGAGCAGGCCGGGCCGGTCCGCGATCTCCAAGCGTCCGGAGGCGACGTCGACGACCGGTACGAGCGCGGTCGCGAACGGCACCAGCACCTCACCGACCTCGGACTCGATCGACAGCAGGTCCTGCCCGGCGGTGTGGATGATCTCGACCACCTCGCCGACCGGTTCACCGGCGGTGGTGAACGCGGTCAACCCGACCAGCTGGTGGTCGTAGAACTCGTCGGGGTCCGTGGGCGACTCGGTGGGGTCGATCTCGACGCTCAGGACGAGGGACCGGGCCTCCTCGGCAGCCGCGCGATCAGGGACTTCCGCGAACCGGACGAGCAGGCGGCTGTGGTGCCAGCGCACCGACTCGACCGTGAGCGTACCCGCGCTAGTGCCGTCGGGGCGCTCTGCCGCGAGGACCGCGCCGGGTGCGAAGCGGCGCTCCGGCTCGTCGGTGCGTGGCTCGACGCTCACCTCGCCCTTGATGCCGTGGGCCTTGCCGATCCGGCCCACGACAACCACTGGGACAACGGCCGGGTCGCTCACGAGGCGTCAGCGGCGGCGATCGACGTCGACGAAGTCGATGCGCGCACCGCCCTTGCCGCCCAGGGCACCGACGACCGTACGCAGCGCGGTGGCGGTGCGACCGTTACGGCCGATCACCTTGCCGAGATCCTCGGGGTGCACGCGCACCTCGAGGATCGACCCACGCCGCAGCTGCTTGTCACGCACGCTGACGTCGTCGGGGTGACGGACGATGCCGCGGACCAGGTGCTCGAGCGCCTCGGCGAGCATCGGCTCAGGCCTCGCCCTCGGCGGGTGTGTCCTGCGCTGGAGTCTCGTCGGCCGTGCCCTCAGCCGGTTCCGGGGCCTTCTTCTGTGCGCGGGCGGTGGTGGCGCCGGCCTTGGGCTCGTTGTCGGCCTGAGCCAGGATCTCGTTGAAGATCTCCTGCTTGGTCTTGCCGACCTGCTTGACCTTGAGGGTGCCCTCGGCACCGTCGATGCCCTTGAACTTCTGCCAGTCGCCGGTGACCTTCAGCAGGGCCGCGACGGCCTCGGTCGGCTGCGCGCCGACGCCGAGCCAGTATTGCGCCCGCTCGGACTTGACCTCGATCAGCGAGGGCTCCTCCTTGGGGTGGTACTTGCCGATCTCCTCGATGACCCGGCCGTCGCGCTTGGTGCGCGCGTCGGCGACAACGATGCGGTAGTACGGCGCGCGGATCTTGCCCATGCGCTTGAGGCGAATCTTGACGGCCACGTGTGTGGTGACTCCCTTGGAATGTGATGTGGAGTGAGCCGCACGATCCAGGTGGGGACCGGCCGAGCGACTCGGTGGGCCTGACCGGCGTGGATGAGAGGGGCCACGCGCTCAGGACTCAGCCCGACATTCTGCCAGATGCCTTTCGATCCGGCGAAATCGGCACTCCGCGCAGCACGACGCACCGTGGTGCGCGAAGCACACCGAGGTCGTCGAGGGGGTTGGTGTCGTAGACGACGAAGTCGGCGACGGTGCCGACCTCCAGCGACGCGTTCCAGCCGAGCCACTCGCGCGCCCGCCAGGACGCGGCGCCCAGCGCTTCGCGGGCAGGGAGCCCCATCGCGGCCAGGGCGAGCACCTCGCCGGCGAGGTTGCCGTGCCGCATCTCGCCGCCGTTGTCGGATCCGGCGTACAACGGGACACCGGCCTCGTACGCCGACATCAGCGTCTGCCGGCGGCGGGCGAAGAGGTCGCTCATCCGAGCGGAATACGCCGGAAAGCGCGCTTGCCCGGCAGCGGCGTACTCGGGGAACTTCTCGGTCTGCATCACGGTCGGCACCAGCGCAGTGCCCCGTGCGGCCATGACCTCGACCAAGTCCTCGCTCAGGCCGGTGCCGTGCTCGATGCAGTCGATACCGGCGTCGACGAGTCCGGGGAGGACGTCGGGACCGAAGCAATGTGCGGTGACCCGGGCACCCTGCTCGTGCGCGGCGGCGATCGCCTCGGCGAAAGTCGAGGCCGGGAAGCTCGGCCGGAGGTCACCCTCCTCCCGCGAGATCCAGTCGCCCACGAGCTTCACCCAGCCGTCGCCGCGCCGCGCTTCACGGACCACGGTGGCGACGAGGTCGTCGGGCTCCACCTCGTCGGCGTAGCCACGGATGTAACGCTGAGTACGGGCGATGTGCCGGCCTGCGCGAATCAACCGAGGCAGGTCGTCACGGTCGTGCACCCAGCTCGTGTCGAGTGCCGAACCGCAGTCCCGGATCAGCAGGGCACCGGCGTCACGATCGGCCACCAACTGCCGCTCCGCCTCGGCGTCGGTGGTCGCGCCGGCCTCGTCGAGACCGATATGGCAATGGGCGTCGACCAGTCCGGGCACGATCACCCCCTCGGCCACCAAGGTCGCGGCAGCGACGGGCTCGACGATCCGCCCGTCGGCAACGTAGACATCACGCGGTTCGCCATCGGGCAACACCATGCCACTGAAGCGCATCACAGACACGGCGGTCCTATCTCAGGAACTTGTCGAAACCCGGAGGCAGCTGGAGGTCCTCCGGCTTGAGGTCCTCGATCGACCCGGGATTGCCGAACGGGTTCGCGGCCGGCGCTGTCGCTGCCTTCTCGGCGGCCTGGGTGGCGGCGGCCGCCCGCTTGGCCGGGTTGCCCGACACCCGCTTGCCCTTGCCCTTCTTGGTCTGCGGCGCCTGCCTCGCCCGCGCTCGCTTGCCGAAGGCGCCGCCAGGAGCGCCCGGGAGTCCGCCACCGCCCTTGGCCATCGACTCCATCATGTTGCGGGCCTGGAAGAACCGGTCGATCAGCGTGTTCACGTCGTTCACGGTGACGCCGGCACCCTTGGCGATCCGCGAGCGGCGCGAACCGTCGATGATCTTGGGCGTCTCCCGCTCACCGGGGGTCATCGAGTAGATGATCGCCTGGATCCGGTCGATCTCGCGCTCGTCGAAGTTCTCCAGCTGGTCGCGGAACTGCCCCATCCCGGGGAGCATCCCCATGATCTTGGTCAGCGACCCCATCCTGCGGACAGCCTGCATCTGCTCCAGGAAATCGGTCAGGGTGAACTCGCCGCCCTGGCCGGTGAGCTTGGCTGCGGCCTTCGCGGCCTGCTCGGCGTCGAACGCCTTCTCGACCTGCTCGATGAGGGTGAGCATGTCGCCCATGTCGAGGATGCGCGAGGCCATCCGGTCGGGGTGGAAGACGTCGAAGTCGTCGAGCTTCTCCCCGGCCGAGGCGAACATGATCGGCTTGCCGGTGATGCCGCGGATCGACAGTGCGGCACCACCGCGGGCGTCGCCGTCGAGCTTGGTCAACACGACGCCGTCGTAGCCGACCCCGTCGAGGAACGCCTGAGCGGTGGTGACGGCATCCTGGCCGATCATCGCGTCGACGACGAACAGGATCTCGTCGGGATGGACGGCGTCTCGGATGTCAGCCGCCTGCTGCATCAGCTCGGCGTCGACACCGAGCCGACCGGCCGTGTCGACGATCACGATGTCGTGCAGGGTGCGGCGGGCCTCCTCGACGCCGTCGCGGGCGACGGCCACAGGGTCCCCGACGCCGTTGCCCGGCTCGGGGGCGAAGACCGTGACACCGGCTCGCTCGCCGTTGACCTGCAACTGGTTGACCGCGTTGGGCCGCTGCAGGTCGGCCGCGATCAGCATCGGGCTGTGCCCCTGCCCCTTGAACCAGAGCGCCAGCTTGGCCGCGAGCGTGGTCTTGCCGGCACCTTGGAGCCCCGCGAGCATGACCACGGTCGGCGGAGTCTTGGCCAGGCGTACTCTCCGGGTCTCGCCGCCGAGGATCGCGACGAGTTCCTCGTGCACGATCTTGATGACCTGCTGGGCGGGGTTCAGTGCCTGGCTGACCTCCTCGCCCCGTGCCCGCTCCTTGATCGCCGCCACGAACTCCTTGACGACAGGTAGCGCGACATCGGCCTCCAGCAGCGCGATCCGGATCTCGCGCGCGGTCGCGTCGATGTCGGACTCGGACAGCCGGCCCTTGCCCCGGAGGGACTTGAAGGTGTCGGCAAGACGGTCGGAAAGAGTGGCGAACACGAGGAACAGCCTACGAGAGCGCCGCACGGATCGCGTGTACGGCTGTAGCGGCTCGCTCGTCGGTCAGTGCACCGGCCCCCTGCTCCTGCACGTAGAACACGTCCAGCGCCTGCGGTCCCAGAGTCGCGACATGCGCACTGCGCACCGTCATCGCGAGACCGGCAAGCTCGCGGGCCACCAGGTAGACCACGCCAGGACGGTCCTCGCTGCGAACCTCCAGCACGGTGGCCTCGCGGGAGGCGTCGTACCTGATCTCGAGCGCCGGCTCGAGGGTGCCCCGGCGGCGTTTCAGCCGGGCAGCGGGATCGACCTTGCCCGTGAGCACGGCGTCCAGGCGGGTACGCAGGACAGCGGGGTCCAAGTACGGGGCGTCCGTCTCCCAGACCGAGATCGCGTACTGGTCCTGTGCCCAGGCACGAGCGGAGCGTACGTTGGCTCCCGCGAGCGAAAGTGCGCCGGCCGCGGCGGCCATCAAGCCGATCTGGTCGGGGCCGACCACCGTCACCCGGGCCGAGGTCTCGTCGGCCGCGATCTCGACGACCAACTCGCCCCGGCGTGCGGCCGCGGGGATGTCGACCCGCACGTGCGCGTCCGCGGGCACTGCTTCGGGGTCACGCCGAAAGGCCCGCACGCGCCGGCACAATTCGGCGACCAGCGAGGCACGCCAGCTGGTCCAGGCCTGGGGGCTCGTTGCCTTGGCGTCGGCCTCGGTGAGCACTGCCAGCAGATCGAAGGTCTCCACGTCGGGAACGCGCTCGATGACGTAGCGGGCCGTGCTGGTGTCCTCCAGGTCTCGGGTTGTCGCGGTCTCCGCCAGCAGCAGGTGCCAGCGCACCAGGGCGGCGATCTTGTCGGCGTCGCTCTCGGCGAAGCCCATCCGCAACGCGGCCTCACGCGCGACGGGCGCCCCGGTGACGCTGTGATCGCCCCAGGACGCCTTGCCGATGTCGTGCAGGATGGCGGCGACCATCAGCAGGTCGGGCCGGGAGACGCGCCGGATCAGGCGGCTGGCCTCGATGCAGGTCTCGACCAGGTGCCGGTCGACGGTGAAGCGGTGCATCGCCGAGGCGTGCGGAAGCAGGAGCACAGCCTCGAACTCCGGCAGGATCATCGACAGCGCGCCGGTCTCCTCCAGCGTTTCCCACACCTCCAGCAGCCCCGGCCCGGCGGCCAACAGCCGGGTCAGCAGTTGGCGCGCCTCGTCGGGCCACGGCTCGGGGATCGCGGGTGAGGTGCGCACCAGCCGCGCCATCGTCGCCGGCGCCAGCATCAGCGAACGCTCCGCCGCCTCCGTCGCGGTGCGCAACAGCAGCAGCGGGTCCTTGGCCGGATCGGCGCCTCGGTCCAGCACCACCTCGTCGGCCGAGAGGGCGACGCCGGGCGCCACGGGCTCGAGGTGCGGGCGTCGCGGGCGTACGCCTGACGGACGGGCCAGCACCGCCTCCACTTGGTGCCAGGTGAGTCGGGACAGATGCGTCAGGCGCCGCGCGACGGAACGCACCTGTCGCTGGGCGGCCTCCGCGCCGGTCAGGCCCAGCCCCTCGGCGAGCGGTGCCCAGAGCTCGGGGGCGATGCGGTCACTCGCCCGGCCGGCGATGCCCTGCAGGACGTCACGCATGTCGAGCAGCGCGCGGCGATTCGACTCGAGCTCGGCGTGAGGCACGTCCACGAGCCAGCTCATCACCAGCGCCTTGAGAATCGTGGCGTCGCGGAGTCCGCCCACCGACTCCTTCAGATCCGGGACCGACGCATGCCCTAGCTCCCCCGCCCGTTCCGCCCGGGAGCGAACCAGCTCGTGGAGGGCCGGTAGCTGGGAACGAGCGTCCCGCCGCCACTGAGCCAAGATCGCCGCGCGTACGCGCATGGTCAGGGCCGGGTCACCGGCGAGGTGGCGAGTATCGAGCAGGCCGAGCGCGACCCTCAGGTCGGCCGCGGCCGCCTTGGCCACGTCGGACTCCGCGCGCACCGAGTGGTCCAGCTTCGCCGTCTGGTCCCACAGCGGATACCAGACGTCGGGCGCGAGCACGGAGGCGTCGCGGTCGTCGGCGTGGACGAGGACCACGTCGAGATCGCTGTAGGGCGCCAGCTCCCGGCGGCCGTAACCACCGACCGCGACCAAGGCGAGCCCTTGTCCGCCGTAACCGCCGCGGACCCCTTCGACGGCCGCGTCGAAAGCGGCGGCACACAACGCATCGGCCGCCTGCACGCGGACCCAGCGCTCTGCCTCGGTCACTCGGCTCTCTCGGTGCGGATCTGGATCACCCGGTCGAGGGTGCTGAGCCAGACCTTGCCGTCACCGATCTGCTCGGTCCGGGCCGAGGCGAGGATCGCGGCCACCAGGCCACCTGCCTCCTCGTCGTCGACCACGATCTCGACCCGTAGCTTCGGGACCAGGGTGATGCCGCCCCCGACCCCGGGATGCACGTCGGCGGACCCCTTCTGCCGTCCGCAGCCGCTGACCTCGCTGACGGTCATGCCGGACACCCCGGCTGCCTCGAGCGCCGGTCGAACCTCAGCCCAGCGATGCGGCTTCAGGACCGCGGTGACCAGCTTCATGGCACTCCTCGCCGCACGCCGTGCTCAGATGGCCGCTTCGTCCCTCTCGCCGGTGCGCACCCGCACCACGGTCTCGATCGAGGAGACCCACAGCTTCCCGTCTCCGATCCGACCGGTCTGCGCGGCCTTCACGATGATCTCGGTCACGGGCTCGGTATCGGTGTCTTCCACGACGATCTCGATGCGGATCTTCGGAACCAGGGCAATGTCGTACTCGGCTCCGCGATACACCTCGGTGTGGCCCTTCTGCCGCCCGTAGCCGCTGACCTCGCTGACGGTCATCCCGTTGATGCCGAAGGTCTCCAGAGCCTCGCGAACCTCTTCCCATTTGTGAGGCTTGATAACTGCGGTGATCAACTTCATCGACCGACTCCTCCTGTGGTTGGCTCCGGGTCATGGCCACGGCCCGTGGTCAAACGATGGCCCGTAGAGGTTTCGGGTCGGCCTGTTTGACATTTCGTCCAGGTGACAGAGTTCCGCACAATGTTTCGATCAAGTAACGACGGGTCAGTCGCCCAGCAAAGCGTCGACGAACGTCTCCGGGTCGAACGGCGCCAAGTCGTCGGGTCCTTCACCGAGACCCACCAGTTTGACCGGCACACCGAGTTCGCGTTGCACCGCGACCACGATGCCGCCCTTCGCGGATCCGTCGAGCTTGGTCAACACGATGCCGGTGACGTCGACGACCTCGCCGAAGACCCGTGCCTGGGTCATCCCATTCTGCCCGGTGGTCGCATCGAGTACGAGCAGCACCTCAGTCACCTCGGCAGCCTTCTCGACCACCCGCTTCACCTTGCCCAGCTCGTCCATCAGCCCGGCCTTGTTCTGTAGGCGCCCGGCCGTGTCCACGACCACCACATCGACGTGGTCGTCGAGGCCGGTGCGCACGGCGTCGAAGGCCACCGACGCGGGATCGGCGCCCTCGGGACCGCGAACGACAGGTACGCCGACGCGCTCACCCCAAGTGCCCAGTTGTTCGGCGGCCGCCGCGCGGAACGTGTCGGCAGCGCCGAGCACCACCGACTTATCCTCGGCGACCAGCACCCGCGACAGCTTGCCGACGGTCGTGGTCTTCCCGGTGCCGTTGACGCCGACGACCAACACCACCGAGGGTTTGTCGTCGTGGCGAGACACCGCCAGGCTCCGGTCGAGGGTCGGGTCCACCAAGGCGAGCAACTCCTCGCGGAGCACCTCCCGCACCGGGGCCGCTTCGCCGCCCTCGATCCGCAGCCGCTCCCTGAGCCGGCCGACCAGCTGCTGGGTCGGCCCGACGCCGATGTCGGCGGTAAGCAGGGTGTCCTCGATGTCCTCCCAGGTGTCCTCGTCGATCCGGTCACGCGAGAGCAGCGCGAGCAGACCGCGGCCCAGCGTGCCCTGGGACCGAGCCAGTCGCTGGCGGAGCCGGACCAGCCGCGATGCCGAGGACTCCGGCCGCTCGAGCGTCGGCAGCGCCGAATCCTCGATCGTGCGGGTCGGCGTGTCCCGCGGCGTCTCGGCGTCGTCACCGACCTGCGGCTCGGCAGGTGCTGGTGGCGCTACCCGGCCGGGCGCCGGAGGGCCCGAGCGGCCCCGGGTGAGTACGAGGGCCAGCGTCACGCCGACGGCGACGACAGCGATGACGGCGATCGCGAGGATGAGGATCAGCAATGCAGACGATGACACGCCAAGCATCCAATCACGAGGGCCTTCGGCCCCCCGTGATTGGCCTTCAGTGGCTTGCTCTGTCCGTGTGTTCCGGACCGCCTGCCGTCACCAGCACCGCGGTCACTGACAGTGCCGTACCCAACTCCCCACCTCTCTTGGCTCGCTACGCTCACGGGGGTCTGCCTCTCACCGTCAGGAGGGCGATCGGAGCATCGCCTCGACGACGGCGCGGATCTCGGCGGGGATCGGCACGCTGCGGCGCGGTGGGGCCGAGGTGACGTAGACGTGCACGAACCGGCCCTCCGCACAGGCCTGGTCGCCGTCGCCCTGGAAGATGCCGATCCGGTAGACGACCGAGGAGGTGCCGACGCGGTCGACGACCATCCCGAGCTCGACCGGCTCGGGGTAGCCCACCTCGTCGAAGTAGCGGCACGAGACCTCGGCGACCACGCCGATCGCGTCGAGCTGACGGGCGTCGACGCCGGTGGCCTCGGAAAGGTGCGCGTTGACCACGGTGTCGATCAGCTCGAAGTAGCGGGCGTTGTTCATGTGCCCGTAGACGTCCATATCGGCCCAGCGCGTGGTCGCCTGTCGCCAGACGACGTAGTCGGATCTCGTTGGTCGGCTGGTCATCTTCCCACCACCGCACCGAGCAGACCCTGGCCCAGACCGACCTGCGGGCGCCGACCGGTGCCACTCGACAGCTCCGCGGTGCGGTCCCCGTCACGCAAGTCTGCGATCCTTGTCTGCTCGCTTCGCTCGCCTGTCGGTCGGTTTCGCTCGCTCAAGCCGACGCCTCCTCACGCAGCCGCTGTGAGATCACCGCGGAGACGCCGTCACCCCGCATCGTCACGCCGTAGAGGGCGTCGCCGATCTCCATCGTGCGCTTCTGGTGGGTGATCACCAGGAGCTGGGAGGTCTCCCGGAGCTCTTCGTAGATCTCCAGCAACCGCCCCAGGTTGGTGTCGTCGAGGGCGGCCTCGACCTCGTCGAGGATGTAGAACGGCGACGGGCGGGCTTTGAACAGCGCGACCAGGAATGCCACCGCGACCAGCGATCGCTCCCCACCGGACAGCAGTGAGAGCCGCTTGACCTTCTTGCCCGGTGGCCGGGCCTCGACCTCGATGCCGGTCGTGAGCATGTTGCCCGGGTCGGTCAGCACCAACCGGCCCTCGCCACCGGGGAACAGTCGGCTGAACACCGCCTCGAAGGCGACCTTGACGTCCTCCCAGGCTGCGGTGAAGACCTGCTCGACCCGCTCGTCGACCTCGCGAACGATGTCGAGCAGGTCGCGCCGGGTCTTCTTCAGGTCCTCCAGCTGCTCGGTGAGGAACTTGTGCCGCTCCTCCATCGCCGAGAACTCTTCCAGCGCGAGCGGGTTGACCTTGCCGAGCATGCTCAGCTGGCGCTCCGCCGTGCGGAGCCGCTTGGTCTGCTCGTCCCGGTCGTACGGCACCGGCTCGGGCAAGGGCTCGCTGCCCTCCGCGCTGTGCTCACTGTCGGGCACCGGGATCGAGGGAGGCACCAGCTGATCGGGCCCGTACTCGGCGACCAGCACCTCGGCCTCCAAACCGAGCTCCTCCAGGGCGCGTTCCTGGAGTTGCTCGATGCGCATCCGCTGCTGGGTGCGGGCCATCTCGTCGCGGTGTACGCCCGCGACGAGCTCGTCGAGCTCCTTGCCGAGATCACGGAGCTGGGACCGCACCGCGAGCAGTTCCTGCTCACGGCCACGGCGGGACTCCTCGACCGCGACCCGCTCCCGGGCGGCGAGCTCGATCGAGGTCTCCAGTTTCGCCAGGACCCGGGCAACACCGATCGTCACGGCACGGGCCACCTCACCCTCGCGGATCAGCCGCTCGCGCCGGGCGATCGCCGCGGCTCGTGCCTCTCGCTCGGCCTGCGCGGCGCGCAGCAGGGCGTCGGCGCGGCCGACCAGCGCCCGGCCGCGTTCCTCCGCGGTGCGCAGCGCCAGCCGCGATTCCATCTCGTGCTGGCGGGCGGCGCGGGCGGCCTCGGCCAGCTCTTCACGCAGGGTGGTATCGGGCTCCTCGTCGCTGGTCTCCTCAGCGGCGACCAGCCGTGCCTCCAGGTCCGCCAGGCCGGCCAGGTCGCGCTCGCGGGCCTGGTTGGCCTCAGCAATCGCACGCTCGATGCGCTCGCCTTCGGCTCGGGCCGCCCGGGCCTGGGAGCCGTACTGGGCCAGTTCCTCGGCAACCGCGGCCAGGGTGGCGTCGGACTCGTGCAGCTTGGCGAGCGCGACGTCGACCCGCTGTTGGGCCTGGGCGCGCTCCTCCTCCAGCCGGGCCAGGTCGAAACCGAGGCGCTCGCATCGGTGGGTGACCTCGGTGAGCTGTTCGGTGGCCTCGTCGACAGCGGCCTGGACCTCCAGCAGCGAGGGCTGTGCCGAGGAACCACCGGAGACGAAGTGACTGCCGATCAGGTCGCCGTCCCTGGTGACCGCGGTGATGTCGGGCAGCTCGGCGACCAGGGCGCGAGCTACCTCGACGTCGTCGACGACCGCGACCTTGAACAGCAACCGGGAAACCGCGGGGCGCAGGTCGGCCGGGCAGTCGATCACGTCGGTCGCGTAGGTGGCGGTAGCGGGGAGCCCGGGCCAGGAGCCGTCGTCGACCCGGGCGCTGCCGAGCAGCATGCCGGCGCGGCCCAGGTCTTCCGAGCGGAGGCGGCCGATCGCGTCGAGCGCGGTGTCGACGTCGGCGAAGGCAACGGCGTCCGCGGCGTTGCCGAGCGCAGCCGCGACGGCCGATTCGTACCCGTGGCGGACGTGGAGCAGCGCCGCGACCGACCCCAACAGTCCTGATACCGGCTCGGTGGCGGCGAGCAGCGCACCGGCGCCGTCCTTGCGGGACAGGCCGAGCTCGAGTGCCTCCTTGCGAGCAGCAAGTGCACCCCGCTCGCGGTCGGCCTGTTGTGCTTCCTCACGGATCTTCAGCAGGCGGTCTTCGATGTCGGCAAGGGTCGAAGCGGCCCCCTCGTGCTCGGCGTCGAGTCCCTCCTCGCCGGCGTCGAGGCCGGCGATGCGCGTCTCGAGCGCGGTGAAGTCGTGAGTGGCCCGTTGGAACCGTGCCTGGGTCTCCTCAAGTGCCAGCGTGAGCCGGCTGAGCTCGTCGTCGGCCGCGGCAGCCCGGCTCTTGATCGCATTGACCTGCCCGTGCAGCCGGGCCAGCCCTTCGCGCCGGTCGGCGGCGGCGCGCTGCAGGCCGGAGACGCGGGTCTCCTCTTCGGCGTGCGCGGTCTCGGCGCGCTGCTTGCTCTCGACGGCGCTGTCGAGCACGGTGCGGTGGCCGGCGATCTCCGTCGCGATCGCCTCTTCCTGGGCACGTACCTCGGCGGCCTGCGCCTCGAGTTCGTCGGGGTCGCGGCCTTCGGGGACGGGCTCGATCGTCGCGGCGTTGCGGACCCGCTCCGCCGCCAGCCCCGCGGTGCCCTTGAGGCGCTCGCGCAGGCCGGAGAGTGCGTACCAGGTCTCCTGGGCTCGCGCGAGTGCCGGCAGGTCCTCGCGGAGCGCAGCCTCGAGTGCCGCCTCCGCGAGACGTGCCTCCTCCAGCGCCTGCTCGACCCTGGTCCGGCGGTCGAGCAGGATCGACTCGTCGGCCAGCTCCTGCTCGACGATCGCCCGGAGCTGGACCAGGTCGTCGGCCAGCAATCGGGCCCGTGCGTCGCGGACGTCAGCCTGCACGACGGCGGCCTTGCGCGCCACCTCGGCCTGACGGCCCAGGGGCTTGAGCTGGCGGCGGATCTCGGTCAGCAGGTCGGCGAGCCGGGTCAGGTTGCCCTCGGTGGACTCCAGCTTGCGCAGCGCCTTCTCCTTGCGCTTGCGGTGCTTGAGCACGCCCGCGGCCTCCCCGACGAAGCCGCGTCGATC
>JASGGG010000001.1:0-107172 GCA_047605165.1 Nocardioidaceae bacterium | reverse complement strand
TGTCTCTTATTCCCGCCGCCGCATCCACGGCCCCGCATCCCGACCGGCTGCGTTGGACGAGCTCAGCGCAGCCCGCTGCGCTTTCGCTCATCCGCCTTGCCGGACCGGGCACGGATACCGCGGCTGCTTACCGCCGTGAATTGCGAGACACGCTCTAGGCTGCATTCATGCCTGCACCGAAGGTCGCCAGTGTCGATGAGTTCTTCGCCCGCCTGGGTGAGACGGAGCGACCGCACCTGGAGCGACTGCGCGAGTTGAGCTTGGCCGCCGCTGCGGGGACCGGCGTGGTCGAGGAGCTCAAGTGGAACACCCCGGCGTACACGCTGGGCAAGATGGCCTGGATGCTCCAGTGCTTCAAGCACCACTGCTCGATCCGCTTCCCGGTGCCGTTCTTCGCGCACTACCGCGACGAGGTCGCGGCGGCGGGCTACGAGGCGATGGAGGGCGCGCTGAAGATCCGTTGGGATCAGGAGGTGCCCGACGCACTGGTCACCAAGCTGGTCAAGGCGCGCATCGAGGACTACCAGGCTGGCAACACGGCGTGGTCGGTTCCGGGTCAGTACGCCGGCAAGAAGAAGTAGCGGATGCGGGTCGTGATCGCGCTGGGTGGCAATGCGCTGCTTCGGCGCGGTGAACCGATGACCGCGCAGAACCAGCGGATGAACGTCCGAGTGGTGGCGCGCGCATGACCCAGCCCGTGACCCAGGCCGTGACCCAGTCCGCGGCCGGCGAGGTCGTGACGATCCACACCGACGGCGGCTGCATGCCCAATCCCGGGCCTGGTGGCTGGGGCGCGGTGCTCCGGCAGGGACCACATGTGCTCGAGCTCTACGGTGGGGAGTCCGGCGAGACCACCAACAACCGGATGGAGCTCACCGCGCCGATCATGGCGCTGGAGGCGTTGAAGCGACCGGTGACGGTGCATCTCTACACCGACAGCACGTATGTCCGTAACGGGATCACCACGTGGCTGGCCGGCTGGGAGCGCAACGGCTGGCGTACCGCTGCCAAGCAGCCGGTCAAGAACGTCGACCTGTGGCAGCGGCTCAAGGCAGCCTGCGACCGGCATCAGGTCGAGTGGTTCTGGGTGAAGGGACACACCGGGGTTCCCGACAACGAACTGGCCGACCAGCTCGCGACCAAGGGGATGCAGGAAGCGATCACCGCCTCTCGGGGGTGATCGAACGCACACCGGGCTGGCTATCGTCTTTGCTATGTCAGCGCAATCTCGGGAGACGGCAGGGCGACGTATCCATGGGCTCGACGCCGGGGAACGCGAGGCCCAGCGCCGAGCCGCGATCCTCGATGCGGCTTTGACGGTGTTCGCCAAGCAGGGGTACGCCAACACGTCGGTGGAGCAGGTATGTGCGGCCGCCAACGTCAGCACCAAGAGCTTCTACCGCATCTACGACAACCGGGAGGACCTCTACAGTGCGGTCTATGCCGGCTTCCGCGAGCTGGCATTCACCAGGATGGCCGCGGCGATCGAGCAGGCGACGACCGAGACGCCGTTGCAGCGAGAGGATCGTCTGCTCAATGCGCTGGTCGACTGTTACTTCGCCGATCAGCGATATGCGCTGGTGATTCAAGGGCCGGACCGTGCCGTCACGCCCGCGGTCGAGCGGCTGCGGCGGGAATCTCGGCAGCGGGCGGCCGGTTTCTTGCGGGAGACGTGGCGGCAGCGGTGGGGCATCGAGCCTGCCGAGTCGTTGGCGATCGCGGTGATGGGTGGGATCTTCGACCTGTTCGCGATGGCCATCGTCGACGGCGAGCCGTTGTCCGGCGAGCAACTCGTCGAGTTGCGACAGTCGGTGAAAGCGTTCTACGCGGCGGTGCGGGCGGGTGCCCAATCGGTTCGTTGAGGCGACGCACCGGAGAGCGGCCGCCCATACAGCAAAATTCGATTTATGTCCGTTTTGAACGGTTATTTCCGGCAAATTTTACCGAATTACCTCTTGGGGCCTCGATTCGCTCCGCCGCATCATGGACCTATGGGGATGACGGGGTATCACACGCTGAGGCGGGCGGTTCGCGACAATTCAGCCGCGCCGTCCGCCGCTGCGCTGTCGCTGATGAGCGCGGAACTCACCGACGTGCTGACCGACAGTGGTCTGTTCGACCAGGTGGAGGTCGGCACCACCGACAACCCGGACGCGCTGGTGATCGCGTTGTGCCGGTTCCACGCCCACCTCGACGAGGGCGTTGTCGCCGAGCGGCTGGAGCAGCTCTGGAACGATCGGTTGCGCTACCCCTTCTGGGAGGCGCACACCATGCTCGTCCACGTCGACCAGGTCGAGTTGGAGGGCGCCACCCGCTACAGCTCGGCCGGCCACTACATGACTCTCCACGTGGTCGCCCAGAAGAGGGCACAGAAGAGGGCACAGGAGAAAGTTGCCGTTCCGATGCAGCGGGCGGCTACTGACTGACCTCGGGCATGACCTGGGTACGCTGCGAGACGTGACCTCGGAGTTCGATCGCGCCATCGCCCTGACCCCACTCGACCCGGTCCCACCCGCGACGGACAGGGACAAGGCCCGGTTCGGTGCCGCGCTGAGCGACCAATGGTCGATCGGACGCGCGGTCAACGGCGGGCTGCTGCTTGCCTTGCTCGGCAAGGCCGCGACCGCGATCACCGGACCTGCCGGACACCCACACCCGCTTGCGGTCTCGGCGCACTATCTGTCGGCGTCCGGCGACGGCGGGGCCACGCTCGCCGTCGAGACGTTGCGCAGTGGTCGCGGCACCTCGACGGTGGCGGTAGGACTCAGCCAGGCGGGCGAGGGAGGGGAGCAGCCGCGAGTACGAGCGCTGGTCACGACCGGCGATCTGTCCGGCTACGAAGGTGAGTCGTTCACGACGCCGCAGTGCCCACAACTGCCGCCGCCCGATCAGTGCTTCTCGACCGCGGACGGCCCGCCCGGCTTCAAGAAGCCCGGCCCGTTCCTGGACAGAATCGACGTCCGGCTCGCCCCCGACAGCGTCGGCTGGGCGCTGGGCCAGTTCGACGGGTCCGGTGTGATGACCGCCTGGTTCCGGTTCCCCGACGACCGCGAGCCCGATCCGATCTCGTTGCTCCAGGCGGTCGACGCGCTGCCTCCTGTCACGTTCACCTACGGTCACTTCGGCTGGGTGCCGACGCTGGAGCTGACCGCGTACATACGAGCCGTGCCGGCTCCGGGCTGGCTGGTGCTGCGGCACGCCACCCGCGCGTACGTCGGCGGCCTGCTGGAAGAGGACGCCGAGGTCTGGGACTCGACCGGGCGCCTCGTGGCGCAGTCGCGTCAGTTGGCCAGCGCGCCGCGGTCGACGGCGACCACGTAGCGCAGCAACGGGTGCTCGGTGCACGACCAGAGCTGGTCGGTCGACGGCCAGTAGCAGATGTCCTCGGGCCCGGGTGGCAGCGCGGCCGGCACCGGGGTCAGCGCGCCGGGGGTGCCCTGCCAGAGGTTCCCCCGCCGCAGCCGGCCCTGGCTCTGGGTGACGTAGAACCGCCCGTGCGCGCGCACCGCCCCCTGCATTCGCGGTATGCCGCCGAGGCCGGACGTCGCCGGGCGCGCCACGTCGTCCTCGCCGCGCGGTAGGCCCGTGGCCGGGTCGAGATCGAACGTCAGCAGCCGGCCGGTGCGTGCCGTCCGGTCGTACTCGCCGCACACGAGCTCGACGCCCTCGGGCGTGCGTCCCAGCGACACGAACGAGTAGCGCATTGGCTGCTCGCCCTCGCGCGTACGCGCCTGGTAGGCGAAGCGTCGCGGCAGCACGTAGTCGGCCTCGACGGGCAGCCCCCACTGGCGGTCCGGGCCCGTGCCGAACCCGGTGCCGGGCGATAGCCGGACGATGTCGTCGATGTGAAACGTGAACAGGCCACGAGCGGTCCCGGCGACGTGGAGGTACGGGCCTCGCCAGGTCACGCCACCGGCATGGATCGCGACCGGCAGCAACCGGAGCCGGTCGCCCTCGAACACGGGGTCGACCAGGAGCACGTGCCGGTAGCGGACCGGCTCGGCGTCGAGGTCGAAGAACGTCAGCCGCGATCCGTGTCCGACCCCGCCGAGTGGCTTCGCGTACGCGGAGGTCACCAGCAACCGGCGTCCGGCGTACGTCTCGGACTCGTCATGGTCGGCGGAGCTGGTGATGCCCTGCGGCCACCAGCGCAGGGTGCGATTGTCGCGGACATCCAGGGAGTACGCCCGTGCCACCCGCTTGCCAGGAACGCGCCGGGGGAGTGCCACTCGGTCGAGGTGGTGCAACACCTCGGTCAGTCCCGAGCGCTCGCCGACAGCCTCGATCAGCGCCTGGATCTCCGGCTCGCGCTCCCGCCCCCGTTCGAGATGCACGGCGTCAGACACGTGCCTAGGGTACGTGCGTCCCGGCGCGAGGTCGCTGCCTCTACGATGCACTCATGGTGCGAGGTCCCGCGTCCGTTCTCGGGATCGCTGCCCTGTTCGGTTCGCTCGCGCTCGGCGCGACTTCGGCAACCGCCGACACGTCACCGGCGAAGGTAGCTTTCCGCGACCCCGTATACCCGGCCTACGGCACGGGCGCGATCAACGTGCGTCACTACGGCCTCGACCTGACCTGGACGCCGAGCGAGCGGCGGCTGGCCGGCACCGCGACGCTTCGGATGACCGCCCGGAAACGCCTGACCAGCATCCCGCTGTCGCTGCGGGGATTCACGGTGTCGTCGGTGACGGTCGACTCCGCTACCGCCTCCTTCACCCGCTCGGGCGACCGGTTGCGCATCACCCTCGCGCACGCGTACGCCAAGGGCAGCCGGTTCGTGGTCGTCATCGGCTATGCCGGCAGGCCTGGGAAGCTGATCGATCCCGACGGTGGCGCCGAAGGATGGCTGAGCACGCCTGGCGGTACCGTCGCGCTCGGCGAGCCGCTCGGGTCGATGACCTGGTTCCCGCTCAACAACACGCCGTCGGACAAGGCCAGCTACGACATCGACGTCACCGTGCCCGACGGTCTGACCGCGGTCAGCAACGGCCGGCTGGTGAGCGCGACCGCAGTGCCCGGCGGCACACGCTGGTCGTGGTCGATGAAGGAACCGATGGCCGGCTACCTGGCGATGCTGGGCATCGGCACCTACCGGCGAACCGTCGCCAACCGCGCGGGCGTGCGCTACGACTCGTTCGTCGCCCCTTCGGCGGGTGACAACGCCCGCAACATCGGGCTGCTGCCCAAGATCGTGGCGGCCGAGTCCAAGTGGTTCGGCGGCTACCCGTTCCACGACGCCGGCCTGATCGTCGACCCTGCTCCGGTCGGTTACGCGCTCGAATGCCAGACGCGGGTGTTCGTACCCGGCAACGTCCCGGTCCGCGTCGTCGTTCACGAGCTCGCGCACCACTGGTTCGGTGATTCGTTGACACCGCGGACCTGGCGGGACATCTGGCTCAACGAGGGCTTCGCGACCTATGCCGAGTGGCTCTGGGCCGCCAAGCACGGCGGCTCGACGCCGGCGCGGAAGCTGCGCACGACGTACGCCCAGACGACCCACTGGCGCCCAGCGCCCCGGACCATCGGGCCCAAGACCCTCTTCGACGACGCTGTCTACGACCGCGGGGCGATGACCCTGCAGGTGCTACGCGAGCGCATCGGCACCAAGGCGTTCTTCAAGCTGCTGCGAGCCTGGGCCAAGCAGCATCGCCACGGCAACGTGACCACCGCCCAGTTCAAGCGGCTCGCCGAGAAGGTGTCCGGCCGACAGCTCGACCGGCTCTTCCGGGACTGGCTGTCGGTGCGCAGGAAGCCCGCCCGCCACTACGTGAAGTGATCTCGATACGGTTCCGGTCGTCGAGTGCCCGGCGAGGAACGAGCCGGGTGTATCGAGACGCCGCCTTGGGTCGTCGAGTGCGCCGAGGGACGAGGCGTGTATCGAGACGCCCGCACTAGGCTCGTCCCTATGGACCAGCGACTGCTTCTCGTGCACGCGCACCCCGACGACGAGACGATCGGCCAGGGTGCGAGCATGGCCAAATACGCCGCCGAGGGCCGCGGGGTCACGCTGGTGACCTGCACCCTGGGTGAGGAGGGCGAGGTGCTGGTCCCCGACCTCGCCCACCTCGCCTCCGACCAGGAGGACCAGCTGGGCCAGCAGCGCATCGGCGAGCTCACCGACGCGATGCGGGAGCTCGGCGTCACCGACTTCCGGTTCCTCGGCGAGGCAGGCCACTTCCGCGACTCGGGCATGCAGTGGCACGCCGACGGACACGCGGTGCCGTTGGACACCGTACGGGAGGACACCTTCTGGAAGGCCGACCTGCTCGACGCAGCCTCGTTGCTGGTCGAGGTCATTCGCGAGGTACGCCCGCAGGTGCTGGTCACCTACGACACCTTCGGCGGGTACGGGCACCCCGACCACATCCAGGCCCATCGCGTGGCGACGTACGCGACGGTGCTCGCGGCCGTGCGGTCGTTCCGGCCGGAGCTGGGCGATGCCTGGGACATCCCGAAGGTCTACTGGGGCGCCATGTCCGCCAGCCGCGTACGCGAGGGGCTGCGCCGGTTGCGCGCCTCCGGAGACACCGAGACGTTCGCCGAGATGGACCCCGACGGCCAGCTCTGGCCGCTGTTCCTGGAGGACGACCAGCTCGACGCCGTCGTCGATGCCCGCTCCTACGTCGACCACAAGATGCGGGCGTTGAAGGCACACGCCACCCAGGTGACCTCCGACGGACCGTTCTTCACGATGCACGAGGTGATCGGGGCCGAGGCGCTGGGCTACGAGTTCTACCGGCTGGTCAAGGGCACCCGTGGGCCCGTTGCCGCGAGCGGTCTCGCCGCCGAGATGGGACTCGAGGACGACCTCTTCGCCGGGATCGGCTGACCGATCCCTTCCGCAGAGCCCCCTAGACTCGCCCAATGGGTTCTCGGCGATGGCTGGTGGCGGGCGGTCTCGGTGTCGGTGCTCTCGGGCTGCTCTACGTGGGCGCCTACCTTTTCACCGGTGACCGGATCGCGCGCGGCACGACGATCGCCGGCGTCGACGTCGGAGGGAAGACGGCCGGCCAGGCCGTCGAGGCTCTGAGGGACCTCGATGCGGCCACGCGACCGCTCACCCTCACGGCGGCCGGGTCGTCGCTGACCGTCGACCCGATCGACGCTGGCCTGTCGGTCGATCCGCGGGCCTCGGTGGACCAGGTCACGGTCGGCCGCAGTTGGAACCCGCGCGATCTCTGGGAGTACGCCACCGGCGGCACCAGCCACGAGGCTGTAGTGAAGGTCGAGGAGGCATCGCTGCGCAGGTCGATCGAACAGCTCGCCGCACGGGTCGACGACCCCGGAGTCACCGGCGGGATCACGTTCACGACCAAGGGCGGTCACCCCCAGGCCGTGGCGTCCTACCCGGAGTCCGGCCGCGAGCTCGACACGGACGCCGCCCGAGAGCTGATCGTCGACGCCTACCCCGAGCACACCGACGCCCCCGTCGAGCTTCCCGTCCGGGAGGTGGCCCCCCAGGTCACCCGGGAGGCCGTCGACGACGCGCTCGAGACGTTCGCCAAGCCGGCCATGTCGGCACCGGTGGTCTTCACGATCGCCGGGGATCGCGTACGCCTGCGGCCCATCGCGTACGCACCGGCACTCTCGATGGTGCCCGAAGGCGACCAGCTCGCGCCCAGGCTGAACGAGAAGCGGTTGCACAAAGCCGTCGCGACGGCGATGAGTTCGGTCGCCATCGACCCGACCAATGCGTCGGTCAAGATCATCGGCGGTGCGCCTCAGGTCGTGCCCGGCAAGACCGGCATCAGCTACGACGAGTCGGCCATCACCGACGGCTTCCTGAAGCTGGTCGTGGGCAAGGGCAAGGACCGTGTGCTCGCCGTACCCACCAAGATCCAGACCCCCGACTACACCGCGGCCGAGGTGCGCAAGCTCGGCATCAAGGAGCAGGTCTCGGAGTTCACCACCTACTACCCCTACGCCGAGTACCGCAACATCAACATCGGCCGCGCCGCCGAGCTGATCAACGGCACCGTGCTCAAGCCGGGGGAGACGTTCAGCCTGAACAAGACCGTGGGGGAGCGTACCGCTGAGAACGGCTTCACCACCGGCTTCATCATCAGCAACGGCGTTTTCAAGCAGGACCTCGGCGGCGGGGTGAGCCAGGCGGCGACCACCACGTTCAACGCGGCGTTCTTCGCCGGGCTGGAGGATGTCGAGCACAAGCCGCACTCGTTCTACATCGACCGCTACCCGGCCGGCCGGGAGGCCACGGTCGCCTGGCCGACCGTCGACCTGCGGTTCAAGAACGACACGCCCTACGGCGTACTCATCCAGGCCTGGCGGGTCAAGGCCACTCCGTCGGTGCAGGGGTCGATGAACGTGCGGATGTGGTCCACGAAGTACTGGGACATCAAGTCAACGTCGTCACAGCGCTACAACTACACCGCGCCCAAGACGCGCCACCTCTCCGGCCCCGACTGCGAGCCCAACATCGGCTATAGCGGCTTCGACATCGACGTGTTCCGGCACTTCTACAAGCCCGGCTCCGACCAGCAGGTGCGCAAGGAGAAGATGCACACCCACTACACCCCGGCCGACACCGTCATCTGCGAGTAGCCCACGTGATCGCCGCGCCCTGGCGGTGTTCTCGTCGCTCGAAGCCCCGCTCCGCTCAAAGGGCGTCTTCGCTCCTCGGCCTTGCCAGGGCACGGCGCTGACGCGGGCCAGGCCATCTATCGCCGCACGCCTTCTCACTGATCGAGTAGGTCGCGGGGAGGAGCGGGCGCATCGAGATCCCACGGCAACTGGTGCGCGGGCCCAATGCTCCTTACGCGGTTGCTCACTGGCACATGCTGCCAGCCAGCAACCGCGCAAGCGCGTGGGCCACGCGTCAAATCGGACCGCGGCCCAACCAGATGTGCCAGTCTGGGCCACAAGCCGGCGCACGTCAGCGGCTGGGGCGGGGCGGGACGGGCTTGCCCGACACGATGTCGGCGATCGCGATCGTGACCAGCTCGCCGGTGCGGTCGGAGCGTACGTCCGCCGTCGTCTGATCCCACGACTCCAGGACGCCGAGCACATCGGTCAGCGCTGGGCCGCCGCTCGGCCCGGTTTCGCTGCGGACGACGCGGCGCACGACGACGCGTAGGCCGACGCAGTGCGGGCCGAGAGGGGGCCGGCTCGCGGAGGGGTCGTTCATCGGGTGTCTCGTTCTGGAGGGTCTCGGGCATTCGGGTGGCTTCTGGATACTAGGCTGGGGTCGTGCATCGGGGGCGTTCCCCAGGCGCCCATCCTGACGAGGAGGAACATCGGTGACCTACGTCATCGCGCAGCCCTGCGTGGACCTGAAGGACCGTGCTTGCGTCGACGAGTGCCCTGTCGACTGCATCTACGAAGGCAACCGGATGCTCTACATCCACCCCGACGAGTGTGTCGACTGCGGTGCGTGCGAGCCGGTGTGCCCGGTAGAGGCGATCTTCTACGAAGACGACACCCCGGCGGAGTGGAGCGAGTTCCAGGCTGCCAACGCGGAGTTCTTCGAGGATGTCGGCTCTCCCGGCGGCGCAGCCAAACTGGGTCTGATCGAAAAGGACCACCCGTTCGTCGCCGCGCTGCCCCCGCAAGAGCACGACGAGTGACCAACGCCGCTGACGTGCCGCCGGCCTCGACTCCGAGGTGGGCGGCACGTTCTGTTTCCCGGCGCTTGCCCGACTTCCCCTGGGACCGGCTGGCGCCGTACGCCGCGAAGGCCCGGGCGTACCCCGGCGGCATCGTGGATCTCAGCGTCGGCACCCCCGTCGACCCCACCCCGGAGGTCGCCCGGCAGGCATTGTGCGAGAGCGCCGATTCGCCCGGCTACCCCGCCACGATCGGTCTGGAGGCGACCCGTCAGGCCTGCATCGACTGGCTGTCGCGGCAGTTCGGCGTCACCGGGCTGACCCTGGAGGCGGTGCTGCCGGTGATCGGCACCAAGGAGCTGATCGCCAGTCTGCCCACCCAGCTCGGGCTCGGCCCCGGCGATTTGGTCGTCTACCCCGAGCTCGCCTATCCGACGTACGAGGTCGGCGCGGTTCTCGCCGGTGCTACCGGGCTCGCCGCCGACGCGATGACCGCGCTCGGTCCGCAGGTGCCCGCGATCGTCTGGGTGAACTCGCCGTCCAACCCCACCGGCCGGGTGCTTCCCGCCGAGCACCTGCGCAAGGCGGTCGACTGGTGTCGTGAGCGGGGCGCGCTGCTGGTCAGCGACGAGTGCTACCTGGAGTACGCGTGGGAGGCCGAGCCGGTCTCCGTGCTGCACCCCGACGTGTGCGGGGGAGACCACACCGGCCTGCTCGCGGTGAACTCGCTCTCGAAGCGGTCCAACCTGGCCGGTTACCGTTGCGGCTTCGTCGCCGGGGATCCCGCGGTCGTCCGTGAACTGCTCGAGGTCCGCAAGAACCTCGGGCTCCAGCTGCCCGGCCCGCAACAGCACGTGATGGTCGCGGCGCTGGACGACCAGACCCATGTCGCCGAACAGCACGCCCGCTACGCCGCACGCCGAGCCAGGCTGCGAGACGCCCTGACCGGCGCCGGGTTCCGGATCGACCACTCCGAGGCGTCGTTGTACCTCTGGGCGACCCTCGGGGAGGACTGCTGGCAGACCGTCGACCGCCTCGCCGGCCTCGGCATCCTCGTCGGCCCCGGATCCTTCTACGGGCCCGCGGGCAACCAGCACGTACGCGTCGCCTTCACCGCCACCGACGAGCGGGTTGCCGTCGGCTGCGCCCGGCTGACCGGTTAGAGCCGTCGGCGGTGGCCGCATTGTGGCCGATCGCGACGCTGATCGCAGGTTGTGGCCGATGCAGACAGGCTCGGTCGGCGTGCCGCTGTCGCCATCGGCCACAACCGAGCCCGGCCGACGCTCGGTTGTGGCTCCCCGCTTGGCTGAGTTCGCCAGGCAACGACCGGCAGGTCGATCTGTCTCCGCGCTGCGTCAGGCAGCGAAAGAGTGGTCACAGACGACACGATTTTCAGCGAGAACCGTGTCGTCTGCGACCACTCTTCCCGTGTGCACCGGACTGCGGAAGCGAGCCGGCGCGTACTCCGCGCCTCTCGAAACCCTCAGACCGGCTCGGCGACCCTGGGGCCCGGCATCGGCATCGCGCTGTCGAAGTGCTGGTGCCCTTCGGTGATGCGACCGCGCATCGGCGAAGCCGACATGATCCGCACCGCGGCGATGCTCTCGACCTTGACGATCGAATGTGCGATTCCGGTGTCCAGCACCACCCCGTAGCCGTCGTTGACGACGACCATGCCGGCCAGCCACTGGCCCTCGACCAGTATCTCGACCTCGGTGTGGTTGTCCAGGGCGCGGCTCAGTGCCATGCCCATGGTGTAGATCATCGACGAGTCGTAGCTCATGTTTGCCCCCCGGCAACGTGGAGTGCCCGCAACGAGCGGGTGCCCCTCTCCCTTGTCCGCTCCGAGTAGCCCCCCCGGGCAAGCGGAATGTCTGGTTCATGGTGACAGGTAGGGGATTGTCCACGCAACCGACAGAACAGAAGAAATCAGTCTGAGAGAGATTTTTTACTCAGATCGGCCTATTAGGGCACATCGACGTGCACATGGTCGCGGTGCTCGAGGATCGCGCGGTCGCCGGACCGTTCCGGTGGAACGTAGTCGCGCCAGCCCTTCTCCGAGAGCCGCCCCGAGGTCCAGATCCGCTTGTCGAAGATCACGTGCTCGATGTCGAGGCGGTCGGCGTTGGCGACTGACCACTGGGCCATTGCCCAGCCGCGGCGCTTGTTCGCCGCCGAGATCGGGCGTACGAACACGTCGATGGCCCGCCCCTCGTAGTGGGCTGATCCCTTCATGTGTCCGGTGCTGACCCCACCGGGCGCGAAGCCGCCGAGGCTCTGCTCGCCGAACACCTTCTCCAACTCGCGGCGTACCCGCGCCGCGCGCGCGGTCAGTCCGCTCTTGCCCATTGTCTGGGGCCTGACGTCGGCCTTGTCGACCACGCACGTCAGCTTGGACTCCGAGTTGCCGGTGAGTGCCGAGGCCAGCGCACGGCCGTCGGCCGCGTGGTCCTGGTACGCCTCGGGAAAGCCGGAGCGCTGGACTGCCTGGGCTGCCTCGGTGATGCGCATGTCGCGGTAGCCGTCGACCTTCTCCAGTGCGTCGTAGAAGGCGTTGGTGGCGTAGACCGGGTCGCGGACCTGCTTGGCGGTTCCCCAGCCCTGGGACGGCCGTTGCTGGAAGAGGCCGAGCGAGTCGCGGTCACCGTGCGGGAGGTTGCGCAGCTTCGACTCCTGGTACGCCGTGGCCAGCGCGATCGAGGCGGCGCGAGCGGGCAGCCCACGAGCCACCGCGATGCCGGCGATGGTGGCGGCGTTGGCCGCCTGCTCGGTGTCGAGGTCGACCGTGACCTCACCGACGGTGACCGTGCAGCCCTCAGGGTCGGGCAGCGGGCCGGCGCCGGTCCGGAAGAGGTACCAGACGCCCGCCACCGCGAGCACGGTGCCGAGCACGGCAACCCGCTTGAACACGGCCGCGTTCGTCAGTCGTTGAGATGGAGATCCGGGTTGAGCTCGATGCCCTCGGCCTGCCACGGCACGGCTTCGACCGCCCCGGTCTCGGAGTTGCGGCGGAACAGCAGGTTGTCCATGCCGGACAGGGTGCCTGCCTTGACCAGCTTGGGCTTGTTGTCGATGTCGTGCACGGTCACCTTGGTGCCGGCGGTGACGTAGAGACCGGCCTCGATGACGCAGTCGTCGCCCAACGAGATGCCGATGCCGGAGTTGGCGCCGAGCAGACACCGCTCGCCCACGGAGATCACCGCCTTGCCGCCGCCCGAGAGCGTACCCATGATCGACGCGCCGCCGCCGACGTCGGAGCCTGCTCCGACGACCACGCCCGCGCTGATCCGTCCCTCGACCATGGAGGCGCCGAGGGTGCCCGCGTTGTAGTTCACGAAGCCTTCGTGCATCACGGTGGTGCCCTTGGCCAGGTGAGCGCCGAGGCGTACGCGGTCGGCGTCGGCGATGCGTACGCCGGACGGCACGACATAGTCGGTCATCCGGGGGAACTTGTCGACGCCGTACACCGCGAGCGGTCCTTCACGCAGGAGCCGGGCGCGGGTCGCCTCGAAGTCGGTGGTCGAGCATGGGCCGGCGGAGGTCCACACGACGTTGGCGAGCAGACCGAAGATGCCGTCGAGGTTGACCTCGTGTGGCCGCACCAGCCGGTGGCTGAGCAGATGCAGGCGCAGCCAGACGTCGTGCGTGTCGGTGGGTGGGGCCGCGAGGTCGTCGATGACGACGCGTACGACGGAACGGGAGACTCCGCGCAGCTGGTCCGCGCCGACCAGTGCCTCCAGGAACGCCGGGACATCGGAGGAGTCGGGCGCGCGGAGCGATGGGTAGGGGAACCAGGTGTCGAGTATCTCGTCTCCCGGGCCGAAGGTCGCCAGCCCGTAGCCCCAGGCACTGCCGGGCAGGATCGCGTCAGTCGAAGTCACGAGAGAACGCTAGCCGACCGCTCCCAACCTCCGGCGTCCTGTGGCGACCCCGCCGGCTTGTGGCCGATCCCGGCGCTGATCGCCCTCTTGTGGCCGATCGTGACAACGATGAAGCCGAAATCGCTGTCACCATCGGCCACAAACCGGCCACGGTTGCCACCATCGGCCACAATCCGGCTTCGAGGGACCGCGTGTCGGCCCGGAGACGCGTTCGACCCGATGGGGTGGCCTGGTTGGATGCTGATATGCGGCCTCCTCTCCTCGACCTCACCCTCGACCCGGTGCAGTTGACCCGCGTGCTGGTCGACATCGAGTCGGTCAGCGGCAACGAGCAGGCGATCGCCGATGCCGTCGAGGACGCTCTGCGCGCGCTGCCGCACCTGGCCGTGGTCCGTCGCGGCAACACCGTGGTCGCCCAGACGGGCCTCGGCCGCGCCGAGCGGGTCGTGATCGCCGGTCACCTCGACACGGTCCCGGTGAACGACAACCTGCCCTGTCTCGTCGAGGCTGACGTGCTGCGCGGTCTGGGCACCTGCGACATGAAGGGCGGCGACGCGATCGCGCTCAAGTTGGCCACCCTCCCCGGGCCGAGTCGTGACGTCACCTTCGTCTTCTACGACTGCGAAGAGGTCGACGCCGAGCGCAACGGACTGTTCCGCCTTGCGCAAAGCGATCCGGACCTGCTCCACGCCGACTTCGCGATCCTGATGGAGCCGTCCAACGGGGTCGTCGAGGCCGGTTGCCAGGGCACGCTGCGGATCGAGGTCGTGACCCGCGGCGAGCGGGCGCACTCGGCCCGGTCCTGGATGGGGGTGAACGCGATCCACCGCGCTGCTCCGGTGCTGGCCCGGCTGGAGGCTTACGAGCCCCGCCGCCCGGTGATCGACGGCTTGGAGTACCACGAAGGCCTCAACGCGGTGTTCATCGACGGGGGAGTGGCCGGCAACGTCCTGCCCGACGAGTGCCGGGTCACGGTGAATTACCGTTTCGCTCCCGACCGCTCGCTCGCCGAGGCGGAGGCGTTCGTACGCGAGACCTTCGACGGCTTCGAGGTGACGGTCGTCGACGCGGCCCCGGGCGCACTGCCGGGCCTCTCGGTGCCCGCGGCAGCGGCCTTCGTCGAGGCCGTGGGGGGTACGCCGGCGCCCAAGTTCGGCTGGACCGACGTGGCCCGCTTCACCGCGCTGGGCGTACCCGCGGTGAACTTCGGGCCGGGTGACCCGCTCTTTGCCCATAAACAGGACGAGCACGTGCCGATCGCGCAGATCACCGCCGTCCACGACAAGCTCGCCCGCTGGCTCACCAGTGACCTCGGAGGTCAGGCATGAACGACAAGCCCAGCAACCGTACGATGAGCGAGCGGATCAGCGGCCGGCTCCGGCTGCGCGGGAAGGCGATGACCTCCTCGACCACCGACCAGCGACTGCTCGACTCTCGCGGCCCCGCCGACTGGGTGCACACGGACCCGTGGCGGGTGATGCGCATCCAGTCGGAATTCATCGAGGGCTTCGGAGCCCTGGCCGAGCTCGGCCCGGCGATCTCGGTGTTCGGCTCCGCGCGTACGCACGTCGACAACCCCGAGTACGCCTGGGGCGAGGAGGTCGGCCGGCTGCTGGCCGACGCGGGCTTCGCGGTCATCACCGGCGGCGGCCCGGGCTCGATGGAGTCGGCCAACAAGGGAGCCAAGGAGGCCGGCGGGATGTCGGTCGGCCTCGGCATCGAGCTGCCCTTCGAGCAGGGCATGAACCCCTATGTCGACCTCGGCGTGAACTTCCGTTACTTCATGGCCCGCAAGACCATGTTCGTCAAGTACGCGCAAGGGTTCATCGTGCTCCCCGGTGGCTTCGGCACCCTCGACGAGCTCTTCGAGGCGGTGACCCTGGTGCAGACCCAGAAGGTCACCTCGTTCCCGATCGTGCTGCTCGGCGCCGACTACTGGGGCGGACTGGTCGACTGGGTGCGGGACCGGCTGCTGCCCGCCGGCAAGATCTCCCCGCCCGACGTGGACCTGCTGCAGCTGACCGACAGCCCCGAGCAGGCGGTGCGGATCATGGTCGACGCCGCACGTGCCCGTACCTCGAACGCACCCGGCGGCGGCATCAAGCACGAGTCACCCATCGGCCCGGGCCTCTAGAACGCCGAGTTGGCATGAATCTTCGCCGAGTTGGCACGAATCGTCGACGATTCATGCCAACTCGATGACGATTCGCGCCAACTCGGCAGGGACACACGTACGCTCGGACCATGATGTGGTTGTTCGCGTTCGTGGTCGTCGCGCTGCTGGGCTGCGTGGCTGTGGTCGCCAGCGGACGTTGGGGCGGCCTACGCGAGGGGTACGACGACCGGCGCGACGCGCTGGTGCCCGCCGACCGGCCACTCTCGGGCACTGATCTGCGCCAGGTCCGGTTCACCACCGCACTGGTCGGCTATCGCGTCTCCGAGGTCGATGCGCTGCTCGACCGGCTGGCCCGAGAGCTCGAGTCGGCGCACTCCAGCGACGCCGCGCCGACCCAGCCGCTGCCCGGGGCGTGGCCGGGTACGCCGCCCGACGCGTGAGCCCGGCGGACGGGGGCATCGTGCACGGGGGCATCGTGCACGGGGGCATCGCGCACGGGGGCATCGCGCACGGGGACACTGCGCAGCGAAGTCTGGTCGGCGACACCGCCGGTACGGCATGCTCGGAGCGTGACCCCGCAGATCATCACCTACGTGCTGACGGCCCTCGCTGCGCTGGCCGTGGTGTTGACCCGCCTCCGGCTCGGTGGTACTAGCCGGGAGGCTGCGGGCCGACTCTCGATTCCGCGCGGCCTGCTCAACGTACACACGCTTGCCGGCGTACTCGGTCTGGTTGCCTGGGGCGGCTACCTGGCGACTGGCCAGAAGCGGCTGGCCGTGGTCGGGCTGGTGCTGTTGTGGATCGTCGTGGTCGTCGGGCTGATGATTCTGCTGCGCTGGATGCCGGTGGGGGGCCGACACTCCTCCGGCCCGGTCGCCGACTCGTGGGGGAAGGGCCCAGGCCTGTCGATCCTCGCGCATGTCGGGATGCTCGCGGGCGTTGCGGTGTTTACCGTGTTCTTCCTGCTCGACAAGTTGTCTTGAGAGCAAGCTCTCAAGACATTCACTCGCCCCGATGTCGCCCAGGTCACAGGAGTACGGGATAATGAGACCGGACGATTTGATCCGGGGACGATTCGATCCGAGTCAGCCCGTGTGAGGAAGAGGTGTCAGATGGCGGCCATGAAGCCGCGGACCGGCGACGGTCCGCTGGAGGTCACCAAGGAAGGGCGCGGCATCGTCATGCGCGTTCCGCTCGAGGGTGGTGGCCGGCTGGTGGTCGAGCTCAACGCCGACGAGGCGACCGCGCTGGGTGTAGCACTGGACGAGGTCGTCGGCTGAGCCAGGTGGTTCCGCCCGAGGTAGTGCCGGCTGACAGTACGTCGGGCGTTGCGGGCGCAGACATCATCGCGTTGCCGGTGCTTCCCGGCAACGAGGCCGACGCGAGCGGTGCGGGGCCGGGATTGACCCTGGGCTCGGGGTCCGCCCCGATCATCGAAGCGCTCGACACCGACCTACGTGCACTGCTCGCACACCACCGCGCGACCGGCAAGGCCGGCGAGATCGTCGAGCACGTGGTCTTGCCCGGAGCGTGTCCCACGTTGCCCGACGTTCGTAGTGTGCTCTTGGTCGGCGTCGGCAGCGGTACGCCCGCGGACTTCCGCCGGGCCGGCGCTGCCTTGGCTCGCAAGGGAAAGGGCGGTGTGCGCGCCGTCACCACGATCGCCGAGGAGGCCGACGAGGAGGCACTGGCAGCCTTCGCTGAGGGCCTGGTGCTCGGCTCCTTCGGGTTCGACCGCAAGTCGGTGCCACCCACCCTGCTTCCGCTTCAGCAGGTGCTGCTGACCGGCGTACCCGCCGCTCGGCAGTCCGCGCTCGACCGGGCCCTCGCCCGGGGCCGCGCCGCCTGGCAGGCCCGCACGCTGGCGCTCGTACCCTCCAACGAGAAGAATCCGGAGTGGCTGGCCGAGCGCGCCCGCGAGGTCGCCACCGAGGCTGGCCTCCGGGTGCAGATCTGGCATGAGCGGCAGCTCGCCGCCGAGGGCTTCGGTGGGATCGTCGGCGTCGGGCAAGGCTCCGACTCCCCGCCCCGGCTGGTGCGACTGGACTACTCGCCTGCCAAAGCGAGCCGGCGGACACCGCACGTGGTGCTGGTCGGCAAGGGCATCACGTTCGACACGGGCGGCTACTCGATCAAGCCCGCCGACGGCATGGCCACGATGAAGCGCGACATGACCGGCGCGGGCGTGGTCATGTCGGTGCTGGGCGCGTTGCGTGACGTCGGCTGTCGGGTCAAGGTGACGGCGCTGCTCGCCTGCGCCGAGAACTCCGTCTCCGGGCACGCGTTGCGCCCCGGCGACGTGGTCCGGCACTACGGAGGCCGCACCAGCGAGGTGACCAACACCGACGCGGAGGGGCGGCTGGTGATGGCCGATGCTCTCGCGTACGCGGTGCGTGAGATCAAGCCGCGCGCGATGGTGGACGTCGCGACGTTGACCGGGGCGATGAAGGTCGCCTTGGGTCAGCGGACCGGCGGGTTCTTCGCCAACGACGAGGCGCTGGCCCAGGCGCTCCGGACGGCCAGTGACGCCTCGGGCGAGGCGCTGTGGCGGATGCCGTTGGTCGCCGACTACGAGGAGCGCCTCGACTCCACGATCGCCGACGCCGACAACGCAGCCGGCGGTCCGGGTGCGATCACGGCCGCCTTGTTCCTCCAGCACTTCACCGGCAATGTTCCGTGGGCGCACCTCGACATCGCCTCGGTCGGGGACTCCCCGGTCGACGCGTACGAATGGACCCCGGGCGCAACCGGATTCGGTGCTCGGGTGTTGCTGCACTGGCTGGGCACACCGGAGCCGCTGGCCGGCGTACGCCGCTGACTCGCTATCGGGCAGACTTCGGTCATGCGCGCACTGACTGTCCGATGGTCCTTGGCCGATGCTCCCGAGGGTGTCGAGGACGCTCTCCGGGCCTACGTCGCCGACACCTCCCACGCCAGGTTCACCGGCAAGGAAGGCTTGTCGTTCAAGACTTGGCGGATGCGACCAGGGGAGTGGTTCGAGGGATGTTACGTCTTCGAGTCCGACCAGGCGCGGGCCGCCTTCCAGGAGGAGTTCACTGCCGTGGCGGCCGAATCTCCCGGCTCGGTCATCGCAGGCAGCGCACCGGTGCTCATCGAGCCGTGCGAGGTGGTCGCGATCGCCGAGGGGGCCGCGGGCTTCGCCGCCGCCAGCGAAGGGGAGTAGCGCTATGTCGGAGCCGACCGTGGACGGGTTCGTCGCCCGGCCCGTGACCGTAGGCGACCTGACCTTCGACGTACGCTTCGCCGGGCCCGAGCAAGGCACGCCGGTCCTGCTGCTGCACGGATTCCCCCAGACCTCGCTGTGCTGGGCCGGCATCGCACCCACGCTGGCCGACGCCGGGTGTCGGGTGATCGCGCCTGACCAGCGAGGCTACAGTCCGGGCGCGCGTCCCGAGGGTGTCGAGCACTACGACACTCGTCTGCTGGCAGGCGACGTGCTCGCCCTCGCGGAGGAACTCGGGATCGATGCCTTCCACCTGGTGGGGCACGACTGGGGCGCATCCGTGGCCTGGGTGGTGGCTGCCGAGCACCCCGACCGGCTGCGCGGCCTGACCGCGGTGTCGGTGCCGCATCTGGCGGCCTACGGTCAGGCGTTGCGCGACGACCCCGATCAGCAGCAGCGCTCCGCCTACATCCAGTTCTTCCGGATCGCGGGCAAGGCCGAACGGGTGCTCCTGGAGGACGGTGCCCGCCGGCTGCGCGAGATGTACGGCGACGCCGTGCCGACCGACCACGCCGACGCCTATCTTGCGCGGCTGTCCGAGGAAGGCGCGCTCACGGCGACCCTGAACTGGTACCGCGCGATGCGCGCCGACCTGGTCGAGCTCGGTCCGGTCACGGTGCCGACGACCTACGTGTGGAGCGACCAGGACCTCGCACTAGGTCGGGTGGGTGCCGAGCTGTGCGGACAACACGTCAGTGGAGCGTACGACTTCGTCGAGCTCTCCGGGATCAGCCACTGGGTGCCGGAGCAGGCACCGGGGCAGCTCGCCGCCGCGATCCTGGATCGGGTGGCGAGCACAGGCTGAAAGGCCGTCGGACGATCAGCGCGACCTACGGGGCACAGTGCCATTGCTCGCCGGACACAGGCCGGGGCAGGGCGAGGCGACTATGAGTCCGGGTTCCAGAGCTTCTTGGCGACCAGCAGGCCGTCGCCGACAGGCAGCAGCAACGGCAGCAGCGAGTCGGACTCCTTGACCTGCCGGCCCAGCTCCCGGACCGCCACCGTCTCCGGGTCGCGTTGGGCGGGGTCGGCGACCCGGTCTTGCCACAACGCGTTGTCGAACGCCACGATGCCGCCGGGCCGCAACAACCGGGTGGCCTCCGACAGGTAGTCGGGGTATTCGGTCTTGTCGCCGTCGCAGAACACCAGGTCGTAGTGCCCGTCGGTCAGTCGAGGCAGCACGTCCAGGGCAGCGCCGTTGATCAGCCGGGCGCGCTGGCTCGGCACGTCGGCATCGGTGAAGGTCTGCTTGGCCAGCCGTTGGTGCTCGGCCTCGGTGTCGACGCTGGTGAGCACGCCGTCGGGGCGCATCCCGCGGAGCAGCCAGACGCCCGAGACGCCGGTGCCAGTGCCGATCTCGACGACCGCACGCGCCTCGATCACCGCGGCCAGGAACGACAGCGCGGCCCCGCCGCCCGGACTGATCGGCGTACACCCCACCTCGGCGGCCCGCGCGCGGGCCGCGGCGAGCACGTCGTCCTCGGCCACGAACTCCTCGGAGTAGATCCAGCTGGCGGGCTTGATCGGGCTGGTCATGGCTGGGACTCTACCCGCTGGTCGACGCGGCCACGGGAACACCAGGCGGGGCTGGCGCGTTGAACGAGCAAGCGTAGCCAAATCTGGGCCAGCGCTCAGGCGACTCTCAGTCGTGATTCCTAGCCTGATCAAGGAGCTTGCCAGAGCAGATGCCGTTGCTGACCACCCGAGGTGGCGAGGAGCCGTGATGACCACCGAACAAGCAGTGCCGAGTTGGGACGAGATCGTCGACCAGCATTCCGCGCGCGTCTACCGGCTCGCCTTCCGCCTGACCGGAAACCCGCACGACGCGGAGGACCTCACCCAGGAGGTGTTCGTCCGGGTGTTCCGCTCGCTGTCGACCTACACTCCTGGCACCTTCGAGGGCTGGCTGCATCGGATCACCACCAACCTCTTCCTCGACGGCGCCCGTCGCAAGGCCAGGATCCGCTTCGACGCGCTCGGTGAGGACTCCGACCAGCGTCTCCCCGGTCGGGTCGCGTCGCCCGACATGCACTACGCGGACCACCACTTCGAGGACGACGTCGAGGCCGCGCTGGCCGCTTTGCCCCCCGACTTCCGGGCCGCGGTCGTGCTGTGCGACATCGAAGGGCTGACCTATGAGGAGATCGCCGATGTGCTCGGCCTCAAGCTGGGCACCGTGCGCTCCCGCATCCACCGCGGCCGCACCATGTTGCGGAAGGCGCTGGCGCACCGCGCGCCCCGTGCCGGGCGGGTACGTTACTCGGGTCCCGCCGAGCCGGTCGGAATGCTCACGTGATCGGGCGCTGGACCGGCCACCTCGGTAGTGAGGTCAGTGCTCTCGTCGACGGTCATCTCGAAGGTACGGAGGCCGACCGGGCCTGGGACCACGTGCTCTCCTGTCCGAGCTGTCGCGCGGCCGTCGAGCGGGAGACCTGGGTCAAGCGCCGGCTCTCGGGGATGCGCGACGACACGCCGCCGAGCGGTCTGGTCGGATCGTTGCAGGAGTTGCCCGACACCGGCTCGCGGCTCGACCCGACCTGGTCCGGGCTGGAGGCCTGGCGCGAGGTCGACGCCCTCGAGCAGGCGCACCGCCAGGGCCGTCGACACGGCATCGCGCTGGCCGGAGTTGGTTCGGCGGCAGCGATCGGCATCGCGGCCTTGGGTGCGATCAGCCTGGGCTCGCTGGGTGCCGCGCCGGCGTCGGTGAATCCCCGGGTCGTCGACGCGGCCACTGTCGGTACCACGCTTAGTGGCTTCGTGACGGCCCCGGCGCGGGCCCGTGCACACGGGGAGTTGCCCGGGTCGGCCCTACGGGCCGAGCCGTAACCCCCGCTCGCCGGGTAGGCGAGGAACGAGCCGCTCTCGGTCGTCGAGTGGTCCGAGGCGCTCCCGGTCGTCGAGTGCGCCGAGCTTGCGAGGCGCGTATCGAGACGCCGACCGGACACGAGGCCCCGCGGTCGCGGACCTCTGACCGACCGAGTGCCTGCGTGATCTCGATGCGGTCGCTGGTTCCTCGCGGCCTACTCGATCGCCGAAACGTCACTACGGCAGAATGGACCGGTGAGCGAGGAGGACAAGGAGAGGCCGGAGCAGCCGACCTGGCTACCAGTCGAGCACGGTCCCGGTCAGCCAGAACTCGACCAGCCAGAACTCGACCAGCCCGGCTCCGGCCCCGGCTCGCCGGATCCTGGCTCGTCGGAGGAGACCGAGCCGACCCGCGTTATCGAGACGCCCGAAACCTCCTGGTCGCCGCCCCACCCGCAGCCGTACCCGCCCTATCCGCCGGCGTACCCCGTTCGTTATCCCCAACAGCCCGGGTATCCCGGCGCGGCGCAGCTCGGTAGTCCGCCAGAGCCAGCCGGTTCCCATCTCCGAGAGCGGCGCAGTGGTCCGCCTGGCTGGATGTGGCCACTGGTGGCCGCCCTGGCGCTGGTCGTCGGCGCTCTCGGAGGTGCGCTGGGTGGCGCGATCGTCGCCGGGAACTCCAGCGACGTGATCGCGCTCGGCGGCGACAACGGTGACAGCGATGCCGCCAAGGCCCAGTCGGCACCGTTGCCCGCGACCAACGGCAGCATCGCCGCGGTTGCCGAAGAGCTACTGCCCAGCACGGTGCAGGTCAACGCCGACGGCGGAAGCGACCAGGGCGGCGCGACGGGCTCGGGCTTCGTCTACGACCGTGCCGGGCACGTGATCACCAACAATCACGTCGTGCGCGACGCGACCGGGCCGGGCGAGCTCACGGTCCTCGACGTGTCGGGGATCTCGCACAAGGCGACGATCGTCGGACGCAGTACGGTGTACGACCTCGCTGTGCTCGAAGTTGACAAGGCGAGCCACCTGAAGCCTGCGTCCATCGGATCCTCCGACCTGCTGCGCATCGGTGACGGCGTCGTGGCGATCGGATCGCCGCTCGGCCTGTCGAGCACCGTCACCTCGGGCATTGTCTCGGCACTCAACCGACCGGTCACGACCGGGGAGAACCAGGACTTCTCCTATATCAATGCCGTGCAAACCGATGCGGCGATCAACCCCGGCAACTCCGGCGGACCGCTGGTGAACATGCGGGGCCAGGTCGTCGGTGTCAACTCCGCAATCGCCACCACCGGGAGCGAATCGGGCAGCATCGGCGTGGGCTTCGCGATCCCGATGAAGCAGGTACGGATCACCGCTGGCCAGATCCTCGACACCGGTGAGGCGACCTACCCGATCATCGGTGCGAGCGTCACCACCCAGCCCGGTGTGGCCGGCGCCCAGATCACCAGCATCCCCGACGGCTCGCCCGCCGGCGCGGCGGGCCTGCGCGAGGGCGACGTCGTGGTCGCCGTCAACGGCCAGCGGGTCACCAACCAGATCGAGATGATCGTGGCGATCAGGACGCACGAGCCGGGGCAGACCATCACGCTGTCGTATCTGCGCGACGGCGACCTGGGCAAGGCCAAGGTCACGCTCGAGGGCGAGACTGAGACGCTGCCGTAGCCCTGCGGCTCGCGCCGGTTTGTGGCCGATGGTGGCAATCGTGGCCGGTTTGTGGCCGATGCAGACAAGGGCGCTCGGCGTGTCGCTGTCGTCATCGGCCACAATCCAGCCCTCGCGGCCAGCGGGCTCGGTTCCCTGCCGGGCTGAGTCGGCAGAGCGAGGAGGGGCGGCGAGTACGGCCGGGTCCGGGCGTGTTTCCGCGGTGCGGTCTGTGCCAGGAGATTGGTCACAGACGACATGAATTTCGCCGGGCATCGTGTCGTCTCTGACCACTCTTCCCCGGACTGGTGCCTGTCGAGCAGATCGTGGACGTTTCCAGGCATATGTTGCCCAGAGACTCCCACGATCTCTGCCGGGAGAGCCACAAATCGGACCACGGCCAGACGTTGCCCGCCCGTCCTTGCCTCGCCAACTCAGCCGGGCGCAGAGCCGCAGCCCCCATCGCAGCGCTGACACAGCGAAGATTCGCGCCAACTCGGCGAAGATTCGCGCCAACTCGGCTTCCGGCCGGCAGCGTGTCGAGCGGGTGCCCCGCGTGCCCGCGGAGACATGCTCGGCCAAGTGTCAGGTGGCGTCGGGGTCGAAGGGGGGGCGCTCGCCGGTGCCCAGCGGAGTGCTCGGCGCAGTGGGCTTAGCGGGCTGTTCCAGGTCGGCGTCGTCCCAGGCCTCTTGGAGGTGCTTGCGTACGACGCGGCGCGGGTCGAGGTCGGTCAACTCGAAGTCGGCGTACTCGGGGCCCAGCTCGCTGCGGATCTCGTCGCGGGCGTTCTGGCTGAGGGTCCGCAGCTGCCGGACGAGCCGGCCGGCCTGGCGGGCGAATTCGGGCAGCTTGTCGGGGCCGAACACGACCAGGGCGATGACGAACAGCACCGCCATCTCGGGGAGACCGACTCCGAACATTGCGGCAGCCTACAGGCGTCCGGCTGGGGTCAGACCCAGCTGCATCCCGGCCAGGCCGCGACCCCGGCCGGTGAGGGTGTCGGCGATTCTCCTCAGCTCGGCAGCAGCGGGGGAGTCGGGGTCCGTGCCGACGATCGGATGACCACTGTCGCCACCCTCGCGCAGCGGAGTCTCCAGCGGTATCTCGCCGAGCAGGGGGACGTCGTACCCGAATCGCTTCGACAGGGTCTGTGCGACTCGGGCCCCGCCGCCAGCGCCGAACACGTCGATGCGGTGCTCGGGACCGCAGTGCGGGCAGGCGAGATAGGCCATGTTCTCGACGACACCGACCACACGCTGGTGCATCATCGACGCCATCGTGCCGGCCCGCTCGGCGACCTCGGCGGCAGCCTCCTGCGGTGTCGTTACGACCACGACCTCGGCGTTGGGCAGATGCTGGCCCAGCGAGATCGCGATGTCACCGGTTCCCGGCGGGAGATCGAGGAGCAGCGCGTCGAGGTCGCCCCAGAACACGTCCGCGAGCATCTGCACCAAGGCTCGGTCGAGCATCGGGCCGCGCCAGGCGACCACCTGGTCGCGGCGCGGTTTGAGCATGCCGATCGACATCACGCTGACCCCGGACTCGGTGGGCACCGGCATGATCATGTCGCCGACCTGGGTCGGCCGCTCGTCGGCGAGGCCGAGCATCACGGGCACCGAGTGGCCGTAGATGTCGGCGTCGACGACGCCTACCTTGAGTCCCTCCGTGGCCATGGCGAGCGCCAGGTTGACCGTGACCGATGACTTGCCGACGCCGCCCTTGCCGGACGCGATCGCGTACACCTTGGTCAGCGACCCGGGCTTCGCGAACGGGATCTCCTTGGGTGCCTGCCCGCCGCGCAGCACCTCCTGCAGCCCCGCGCGCTGCTCGGCGCTCATCACACCGAGATCGACTCGCACCGAGGACACGCCCGGGACCTTGGACACGGCAGCCGTCACGTCGCGGGTCAGCGTGTCCTTCAACGGACAGCCGGCCACGGTCAGCAAGAGCCGGACGGTGACGAGGCCGTCATCGATCGCGATGTCGTCGACCATGCCGAGCTCGGTGACCGGACGCCGGATCTCGGGGTCGTTCACGGTCGCGAGGGCAGCGGTGATCTGCTCGACGGACGGGGAGGTCATGCCTCCCAGAGTACGTCGGGGCCTGGTCAGCGGGCCGGACCGGGCTCGGGCGCGGACTCGAGCCGAGTGCCAGGCCTGGAATTGGGTCGGGAGGCCGGGGCAGTGGGAGAGGCAGTGGGAGCGGGCGCAGGATCGAGCACGGGGCCGGGGCTGGGGTCATGCCCGAGTGCCAGGCCTGGAATTGGGTCGGGAGGCCGGGGCAGTGGGAGAGGCAGTGGGAGCGGGCGCAGGATCGAGCACGGGGCCGGGGCTGGGGTCATGCCCGAGAGCCAGGCCGGGAGGCTGGGGCTGAGTGGTCGGGTCGTGGGCTTTGGCAGAGAGTCAGGACTGGGGTCGGGACTGGGGCCGGGCCGTGGGGTCGGTCGGAGAGTCGGGCGCTGAGTCGAGCCGAGCGCTGGCCGGTGGGGCCGTCGCGGCAGGTTCGCCGGCGTCGTGCCCGGCGCGCTCCTCCAGCTCGGCGAGCAGGGAGCGCAGCTCGGAGCGTACGTAGTCACGCGTCGCGACCTCACCCAGCGCCATCCGCAGGGCGGCCATCTCACGTGCCAGGAACTCGGTGTCGGCCCGGGCACGGGCGTTGTCCTGGCGGTCGCCCTCGCCGATGACCCGGTCGCGGTCCTCCTGGCGGTTCTGGGCGAGCAGGATCAGGGGAGCGGCGTAGGACGCCTGCAGCTCAGCATCAGGGTGAGGAAGATGAACGGGTAGTCGTCGAAGCGCCACTTTGCGGGCACGGCCCAGTTCCACACCAGCCACGCGCCGACGAACAGCGTCATATAGAGCAGGAACCTGGCGGTGCCCATGAACCGTGCGAACTTCTCCGCGAACCGGCCGAAGCGATCTGGGTCGGTCTGCACCTGGATCAGCCGGCGCGACGTGTCCTTCGGCTGGTCCAGCCGGGGCTGCTTGCGCTGCTCGCGCCGGCGCTCAGCCATCGGCCTCGCCCCTCTCGCGCCAGTTCTGCGGCAGCAAGTGGTCCAGCAGGTCGTCGACGGTCACCGCGCCGAGCAGGCGCCCGTCCTCGTCGATGACGGGAGCGGCTACCAGGTTGTAGGTCGCCAGGTGGCGCGCGACTTCCTCGAGGGGCTCGTCGGCAGTGAGGGTGGTCGGGTCGTCGTCGAGTACGCCGCCGATCAGGGTCGAGGGAGGCTCGCGCAGCAGGCGCTGGATGTGCGCGACACCCAGCAGCCGGCCGGTCGGCGTCTCCAGGGGAGGGCGGGTGACGTAGACCAGGGCGGCCAGGCTCGGGGTCAGCTCCTGGTTGCGGACGTGTGCCAGCGCGTCCGCAACGGTTGCGTCGGGAGGCAGGATCACCGGCTCGGTGGTCATCATGCCGCCGGCGGTGCGCTCCTCGTAGGTGAGCAGTCGGCGTACGTCCTCGGCCTCCTCGGGCTCCATGAGTGCGAGCAGCCGCTCGGCCACCTCGGGTGGAAGGTCGGCGATCAGGTCGGCCGCGTCGTCGGGGGACATCTCCTCGAGCACGTCCGCGGCACGCTCGTTGTCGAGTTGGCCGAGAATTTCGACCTGGTCTTCCTCCGGGAGCTCCTCCAGGACGTCGGCCAGCCGCTCGTCGTCGAGCGCGGCCGCGATCTCGGCGCGCCGTTTGGCAGGCAGCTCGTGCAGGATGTTGGCCAGGTCGGCGGGCTTCATCTCGTCCAGCGCGGCGAGCAGGTGAGTCGCGCCCTGGCCGGACTCAGGAGTGGCGAACCCCTCGACGTCCTCCCAGTGCTCCACGTGCTGCTGGCCCTTGCGGCCGAAGCGCTTGGAGCCCTCCTGGATGGCGACCCGGCTGATCTCCCAGTCGCGGTTGCGCACCTGCTCCATCGCGACGTCGTACACGGTGCCCTCGATGCCGTTCTCACGAATGCGGACCTTGCGATCGAGCATCTCGCCGAAGACGAGGGTCTCCCGCGGGCGTTGCTCGAAGCGACGCACGTTGACCACGCCGGTGGTGATGATCTGACCACTGTCGACGTGGGTGACCCGGGTCATCGGCACGAAGACGGAGCGGCGCCCGAACACCTCGACGACCAGGCCGAGGACGCGTGGCCGAGCGGCGGGCCGGAAGGCAACGACGAGGTCGCGGACCCGCCCGACCTGATCGCCGGCAGGGTCGAAGACAGGCAGCCCCTGGAGCCGTGCGGCGAAGACTCGGCCGGGGAACGTGTTCACGACTGGCAAGGGTAGTCGGTCCCGGCCCAGCACGGCTGGTCGAGTGGCGCCGAGGAACGAGGCGCGTATCGAGACCCAATCGGTCGTCGAGTGCCCGCCGAGGAACGAGTCGGGCGTATCGAGACGCCGACCGGGAGGCGACGAGGTCGCGGACGGCTCTTGACAGGCCACTGGCGGACGTCAGTGACGAATCCCACCAGAGCTCGGGATAGGCCCCGGCAGGCGACGAGTAATACCCTCACAGGGTTCCTGCTGTGAGGCCTGCCCTGAACGAGAAGGTGTCTTGAGATGTCCGACCTGCTGCGCTCCCGCCGATCCTGCCACGCCGTACCCGGGTCCAACCCGCGTTTCCTGGAGAAGGCACAGGGCCTGAGCTCCGACCAGGTCTTCCTCGACATCGAGGACTCGGTGGCACCAATCGCCAAGCCGGAGGCGCGCAAGAACATCGTCGAGGTGCTCAACACCGGGGACTGGGGCAACCGGGTGCGCACCGTGCGGGTCAACGACTGGACAACCCAATGGACCTACCGTGACGTGATCGAGGTCGTCGAGGGTGCCGGCGCCAATCTCGACTGCATCATGCTGCCCAAGGTGCAGACCGCGGCCCAGGTCGTCGCGCTCGACACGCTGCTGACCCAGATCGAGAAGACGATGGGGTACGAGGTCGGCCGGATCGGCATCGAGGCGCAGATCGAGAACGCGCTGGGCCTGATCAACGTCGACGAGATCGCCACCGCCAGCCCGCGCGTCGAGACGATCATCTTCGGCCCGGCCGACTTCATGGCCAGCATCAACATGAAGTCGCTGGTGGTCGGCGAGCAGCCGCCCGGGTACGAGGAGGGCGACGCCTACCACTACATCCTGATGCGGATCCTGATGGCGGCCCGCGCCCACGACAAGCAGGCGATCGACGGCCCCTTCCTGCAGGTGCGCGACACCGAGGCGTTCACGAAGGTCGCCCGCCGCTCGGCGGCCCTCGGCTTCGACGGCAAGTGGACCCTGCACCCCGACCAGATCGAGGCGGCCAACGAGGTCTACTCGCCGCTACAGAGCGACTACGACCACGCCGAGAACATCCTGGACGCCTACGACTACTTCACCTCCGCCGAGGGCGGCGCCAAAGGCGCGGTGATGCTCGGCGACGAGATGATCGACGAAGCCTCCCGCAAGATGGCCCTGGTCGTCTCGGCCAAGGGCCGCGCAGCCGGCATGCAGCGTACCGACGTTTGGACCAAGCCCGACGCCTGACGTCGTCGCCCGCTCCGGCTCAGAGCTCCAGATCGCGGGGATCGATCCGGCGCAGGTCGGGTATGCCGTCGAAGTCGGGATCGGCTGACACGATCGAGGTAAAGCCCTGCTCCAGGGCGGTAGCGGCGTGGACTGCATCTCGATCCCGAATCGTCGAGGTGGCAACCAGATCGAGCGAGCGGCGAAGGACGGCGCTGTCGAAGTCGTGTACGTGACAGAGAGCCGCCAGCGCTCGGGCTGCCGCCAGCGCGGGGGCGCGATCGTCGCGCCGCATCCGGTGATGGAGTACTTCTTGGATCGCCTCAGCGCTGAGGTGGAGCCGTACGCGTGCATCGGTTGCGGCAGCGAGGACTTCGATACAGGGCGGCCGCAGCGGGTGGGGGCCGCCGAGTGCGTACGTGGCGATGGTGGTGTCGATGAAGAACTGCTTCATGAGCTTTCGGCGCGCTCGAGCTTGTCGATGAGCTCCTGCTCGATCGCGGCCTTGGCCTCGGCCCAGTCCGGTTCCGGCCGGGTGTCGGCATTGTCGGCGATCATCGCCATGAGCACTCGACCGGCCTCACTGCGCTCCTGCTCCTCGGGGTCACCGAACCGGAGATCGATCGCCTCCCGGATGACGGAGGCGACGCTGCGCCCACTGCGTGAGGCCTCGGCGGCGACGCGCTCGTAGCGGGCTTGGTCGAGCAGGAGCTGGAGCCGCTTCTCCATCAAGGACATGTGCATATGCTAGCACTGACCTACACATGCGCATGCACATGTATGGCCTGTTCGGAGGCTGTCGTCGGGGAGGTGGCCGCGTTCTTCGGCTGTGCAGTCGGGCCTGGCATGATCGGGCCGTGACGTCGGACCGGCAGCCGCTCTTTTTGCATGTCGGACTGCCCAAGACCGGGACGACCTATCTTCAAACAGTGCTCGCGGAGAACCGCGCCGTGCTGCGTCAGCACGGGTTCGTGTATCCGTTCGTGCGGCCGGAGGGGATGTTCCACGCGGCTGTCGAGTTGCGTGGCGACGCTGAGCGCTGGGGTCTCGACCCCGGGCTGATCGAGGCCACATGGGCGGCGTTGCTCGACCGGGCCCGTGATGTTGGGGGCACGGCGATCATCAGCCACGAGATCCTCGGCGCCGCGACCTCTGCCCAGGTCGACGCGGCCCTTGCCGAAGCGACCGACTTCGACGTGCACCTGGTGGTGACCGCGCGTGATCTCGCTCGCCAGGTCCCCGCGCACTGGCAGGAAGGCGTCAAGAACGGTCAGAGCTACTCCTATGCACAGTTCCGCGAGCAACTGCTCGCACCCGGGCTGACCGGGCGCGACGACGAGTTCTGGTGTGAGCAGGATCTGGTCGACACGCTGGACCGCTGGTCGCGTGGCCTGTCGGCCGACCATGTACACATCGTCGTCTGCCCGCCTTCGGGAGCGAGTCCCGAGCTGTTGTGGCGGCGGTTCGCGACTGCCGTGGGGCTCGTGGGTGTCCCCGTGGACCTGACCAAGGCGTACCGGGTGAACCCGTCCCTGGGCCGCACGCAGATCGCGGTGCTGCGCAGCGTCAACCAGGTGCTCGGCGGGCGGATCGGCTGGCCGGCGTACGCCCATGTCGTCAAGCGCCGGTTCGCGCAGAAGGTGCTTGTGAACGAGGTCGAGCCGGACGACCGGGCTCTCGCGACCCCGGATCTGCTGGACCTCCTGAAGCAGCGAACCGAGGAGTGGGTCGCCACCATCGGAGAACGCGGATATCGGGTGTACGGAGACCTCGCCGACCTTGCTCCGAGAGCTTTCGGGCCGCAGGGGTACGACCCGGACGCGGTCGACCAGCGCAAGGTCACCCGCCGCGTGGAGCAGGCGGTCCCGCGGCTGCTCGCCGAGGCCGCCGCGCGGCGTGGTCCCGGCAAGCGGTCGTGGGTGCAGCGGCTCACCGGCCGAACCTGACTCGGCTCAGCCGAGCCCTCGATCTGCCAGCCGCGGAGCCGCAGCCGACGCGATCTCGATACAGGCCCCTCGTTCCTCGGGGCCTACTCGATCGTCGAGCGCACCTTGGCGTCGGCGTACACCAGCGGGTGGTCGGTAGCGCGCCGCACGAGCGCGCTCCGGTCGCGCGTGTGCCCCTGGAAGGTGACGGTCGGGCCACCGAGGATCCAGTCGATGTAGATCGGGTGTGGCGGGGTGCACCGGCCCGGCTCGTACTCGGTCTGGTTGCTGGCATGCATCGGCAGCGTGGTCGTCACCGCGCAGAAGTAGCGCCGGTGCGCATTCATATCTCCGGTGACCACGACGTTCTCACCCGCGGCGATAACCTTGCGCAGCAGCGCGATCTGCTGTCGGGTCGCAACGTCGCGCCACCGGTCGTTCTTGCCGTGTTGCTTGGTGTTCGCGGGGTTGTGGAAGTTCAAGAACACCACGGTCATGCCGGTCGAGCGCTGTCGCAGTTTGACCACCGGCATCGGCATCGTGGTGCCGTGGAAGTAGGCGATCTGGTTGGTGTTGCCAGCGACGAGCTCCCACTCCTGGGTACGCCAGGCGATGGAGTTCTGCGAACCATGGCGGGGCCCCTTCAGCCCTGGGTAGATGCTGTAGCCGCCAGCGGTCTCCAGCAGCGGCTCGACCTGGTTGCGCTGGAGCTCCTGAAGCCCGACGACGTCGAGATGCCGGGTGGCGATCACCCGGCCGGCATCGGCTGCCCGCGTCGGCCCGGTTCGGTAGCCGCGGTTCCCGTCGACGGTGTGACTGCTGCCCAGCACGTTGAACGTGCCGACCCGGAAGCGTGCCGTGCGCACCGGCCGGGGCTCCTCCGGTGAGGCCGTCGGGCCGGGCGACGACGTGGTGTTGCCGGGGCTCTGCGGGCTCGGGCCGAGGGTGAAGGCCTTCTTCGGGGGCTCTGCCCCTGGCTGTGTCTCGGGAACATGGCGGGTGCCTAGATAGACGAGCAAGCCCACTGCGAGCAGGCCGAGCACTATGGTCACGGCCACGCCGAGCCGCCTCGGCCGACCACGTCGGGCCGGCTCCTCCCGAGGTTCCACGTCAGTCGGTGGACGACTTCGGCTCGTCGACGTGGACGTCAGCGGTGATCAGCGCGGCGTCGGTTGCCGCGCGCACGGTCTGATCGCGCAGCATCGTGAAGTTGGTGAAGGCGATCTGACGGGTGCCGAGGATCTGGTCGCTGGGTGAGACTTGCCCCTTGGCGCACGCATCGTGCTGGGGGTCGGCGGCGAGCTGGAGCGGGGCTCGGTTGACGGCACGGCACAACGACTCGCCGGCGTTCTGGCTGAGTCCGCCGGTGACGAGGATCGGGATGCCTTGCCGGGCGAGCTTGGTCACCCTGGCGACGACCAACTCGTCGGCCTTCGTGCGCCACGGCGCCGACAACTCGGTCGCGCTCGAGACCGGGTTGAAGGTGTTGACGATGTAGACCTCTTGGCCGGTCTCGTTGTTGCGTAGCTTCACGTACGGCACCCGGGTGTCACGGTCGGCCGAGCCCGGCACGCGGAAGGTGCCGGAGTCGGTGTCGATCAGGCTCCACTTCGACGTACGCCAGGCGATGCTGCTCTGAGTGTCGCCGCTCGATCCCTGCTCGCTGGGGTAGAGATCCCAGTCGGACCCGGCGAGATCGGTGAACTGCTGGAGCTGTGCGGGCGTGAGTTCCTGGAAACCGACGACGTCGAGGGCGTTCTTCTCCAATGCCTCGTAGGCTGAGCGCATCCGCACCTTCGCCGGCGCCCACGGCTGGACGTCGGAGGCGGGTGCGCCGACCGGCAGGACCAGGTTGCCGAGGTTGAACTCGGCCGGCTGCTCCACCGTCGAGAGCTCGGCCTGGGCCGAGATGAGGTCGTGGTCGCTGGCGCGACGCCCGCGCGGGTCGCTGCTGATGCTGTAGTCGCTGAAGCTGATGTCGGGGCTGCCGAACACCCAGTCGATCCGGAGCGGCCGGGCCGGAGCGCAGGGGCTGGTCGAACCACCGCCGGCCGACCGCAGGTCCGTCTGGCTGGTCACCGGGCAGTAGTACTCGGTCTTCTCGTTCATGTCACCGGTGACGATCAGCGGGTACCCCTGCTTGCGCAGACTGTTGAAGAGAGCGATCTCGCGGCCGGTGGCGACCCTGCGCCAGTGCTGGTTGTTGCCGCGCTGCTTGGTGGTCGCGGGGTTGTGGAAGTTGGCGAAGTAGACCTCTTCGCCACTTGCCTTGTGCTTGAGCAGTACGTAGGGCATCTGCACGGTTTCGCCGTGGAAGTAGGTGATCGGCGTGACGTGGGTCTCCACGACCTCCCAGACCGACGGGTCCCAGCCGATCGAGTTGTGTCCCTCGACGTCGCGGAACCGGCTGTCGGGGTAGAGCTGCCAGCCGGTCATGGCCTTGAACAGGGCGCGCTGAGGGCCTTGCATCTCCTGGAAGCCGACGACGTCGAGGTCGCGGGCGCGGATGTGAGCGACCGCGCGGCCCATCCGGACCCGGCCGCCGTCCCCGGGCTTGTTGAAGTTGCCGGTGTGATCCGACCCGAGCACGTTGTAACTGCCGACCCGGAAACCGGCGGTGCCGCCGGTGCGGGCCAACGAGCCCTTGGCCACCGACAGTTGGGCGTCGGCGGCGCTGGCCGCCGCGGCGTCGCCGAACTGGTCGGGCACCGACTCCACCTTGGGCTTGTCAGGATCCTTGGGCCGGCGGTCCTGGGCGGCGGTGTTGGTGAACAGCGTGGGAGTGCCGTCCTTGCCGAGCTTGTCCGCCAGGGCGTTGCCGTTGACGTCGGGATTGCCGGAGCGGCGAGCCTGCTTGGGCACGTTGATGACGAACAGGACTCGTTTGCTCTTCTTGTGTTTGAGCTTCACGTACGGGATCGGAGCGCCGCCGCGGGTTGTCGGCTGCGCGACTCCGGCGCCGACGCGGTGCCATACCGAGGTGCGCCAGGCGATCGCGGCACGCTGGCGCGGCTTGGCGGGCTGTTCCACCGGATATGCCGTCCAGCTGGAGTCGGCGACCCCGAGGTCGGCGACCTCCTTGCTCGACAACCCCTGGACGCCCATCACGTCGAGGCCGTGCCGGTCGGCGACCTGGTCGACGTAGAGCGACTTCGGGCGCAGGACGGGGGTCGGTTCCGAGCTTTGCTGGCCGGAGGTGACCTTGGACGACTTCGCCTGGCCGCGTTTCTTGGTGTGCCGGGCGGCCAGCACGTTGAGGCTGCCGACCCGGAGCGCGCCGGGATCGTCTGCTTCCTTCGTCGCCGGGGATTGGCCGCTCTTGGCAGTCGTGCCGTCGGGGGAGTCGTTGCCGCGCTTGGCCAAGACGGTGATGCCGGCGACCACGCCGACCGTGAGGGCGAGGGCGCCCGCCCACGCCAGCCGGCTGCGGGGTCGGCGACTGCGGGCGCGCGTCTCTCGACGCTTGGCGCTGGCTCCCACTGCCCGACTCTCCTACTGGCTGACGTGCAAATCTCGGACGCCCGCCACCGGTCAGCTGGCACCCTGCGCCCAACGAAGGCGCGGCGTCGCGTGTTGCGAGTGGTCACCTGCTCCGCGGTGCGGTGAGGTGCCGCTGCCGCGACTCCGCGTCCCATACATTGCGGTATGGCCCACGACCGCAAAGCTGGGTCAGACGCGGCCGCCAGTCTACCGGCCGCAGTGAAGCCCGCGGACCGCTTCGGGAAACGCTTCCGGTGAGCTTCCCGAGATGTCGGCGTTTCCCCGCGACCGACGCCGGGTTGTGGCCGATGGTGGCAACTGAAGCCGGGTTGTGGCCGATGGAGACGACGCGCAGCGGCGTGTCGCTGTCGCCATCGGCCACAACGCCGCCGGCCCCAGCGCTATCGCCATCGGCCCCAGCGCTGTCGCCATCGGCCCCAACGCTGTCGCCATCGGCCACAACGCCGCCGGCCCCAGCGTCCTCCAACGTCAGGGTGCTGGCGGGACGTAGAGGTCGGTCAGCAAGGCCCCCGCCGGGGAGACCGTCCGGGCGAGGCTGCTGGTCAGGGTGGTCGGGTTCCCCGCGGTGGTGCCGTTGTCGGCCAGGATCATCACCTTGCCGAGCCCCGGAGGTACCGAGCAGGTGCGTCCCGACAGCGGGCCGCTACTGCCGCCCACCGACGCTGTGACCGGAAGCTGGTCGAGCAGGGAGCAGTACGACGGTCCCGGAGTGGGGTCGTTGGCTCCGACGACCGCCCACACCGGGTTGCCGCTCTCGACGAGGCCGGCGAGAAGTTGCTGCTCGGCCGCGACCGCGGCGCTCCGCGCGGTGGCTTGGCTGACGGTCTGGCCGGAGACGACGGTGTCGGGGGCGTTCTCGAAGTTCGCCACGTATACCTGACGTCCGGTCGCGCGGTGCCGGAGGAGCACATACGGGCGTGACGTCGTGGTGCCGTTGCTGTGCGGGAGGTTGACGACGGCGCCCTGGACAAGAGCCCACGACGACGTACGCCAGGCGATCGCGGTACTGGTCAGCCCGGTCTCGTTGACGGCAGTGTCGCCGCTGTTGTCGGTCGAGGCCGCCGGGTAGGTCGCCCAGCCGCTGCCCAGCCGCTTCCGCAAAGCGGTGAACTCGGTGGCATCGACGCCGCGGAAGGTCACCAGATCGGTGCCGACGTTCCCGATCAGGCGGACGGCGGGAGCGACCCGGTCGAGGCCGTTCTTGCCAGCGAGGCTGATGCTGGTCAGTCGGCTGCGGATCGCGTACACCGGTGTCGGCACCACGGCCGCGTCGGCCCAGATCAGCGGGTGGTCGCTGGTCTTCTTGACCAGCGCGTTGCGCAGCTTGGTGTACCCGGAGAACGGCACGTCGTAGGACCCGTAGATCCAGTCGATGCCGGCCGCCGCGGGCAGCACGCACGGCACGTTGCCGCGGGAGCCTCCGGCCGCGGCGTACAGCGTGCTCTTGGTCACGACGCAGAAGTTCGCCGCTCGGTCGTTCATGTCACCGGTCATCACCAGGGCGGTGCCGTCCGCAGTGAGCTGCTTGGCCAAGGCGACTTCCCGGGCGGTCGCCTTGGCGCGCCACTTGGCATGGTTGCCGCGTTTCTTCGACGACGCCGGGTTGTGGAAGTTCGCAAACCAGACCTGCTCGCCGGTCGCGTTGTTCTGCAACAGGACGTAGGGCATCGCCCACGGCTTGCCGTAGAAGTACGGGATGTCGATCGTGTTCTTGCTCAGCACCGTCCAGTCGGCGGTCTTCCAGACGATGGAGTTCTGTGCGGGCGGCCCGGGCAACTCGTTGCCGGGGTACATCGCCCATCTCGTCCCCATCAGCTTCGTGAACTTCGCGCGCTGGGTGTTCTGGAACTCCTGCAGGCCGACGACGCTGAGAGAGTTTCTGCGGATCAGTCTGACCGCCCAGGCGGTGCGCCGCGCCGAAGAGGCCCAGCCTTTGCGTTCGGGCCGCTTGCCGTCGGTGTGGTTGGCGCCCAGGAGGTTGAAGCTCGCGACCCGGAACCGGGGAAAGCTCGGCGCGGGGATGGTGCTGGTCACCAGCACGGGGGCGGTGTCGCTCGCGGAGCGGGCCAGCGGCGTGGTCAGCTGCCGGAGTCCTGAGAACTTCACGCCGTTGCTGGCGTACACCTGGTCGGGTTGGCTCTTCGGCGGCTGGCAGGTCGAGGTGCGCGCCCGCGGGCCTTTCGCCCCGCCGTTGGCCGAGTGCATGGCGAGCTTGGCGGTGACCTTGCAGTAGTACGAGCGCGGTGGCGACGCGTTCACGCCCACCGTGTAGAGCACCGGGCCGGTGCCGAGCAACTCGTCGAGCAGCGATAGGTCGTCGCCGGTTGCCGCCGCACGGTAACTGCTCTGGCTGGTTGCCGCGCGTGTTGCCGGGTCGGCAGGGTGATCGGTGTTGAGCACCGTCAGGAGCTTGCCGGTGCGGGTGTTGCGCAGCACCACGTAGGGACGGCGCACGGTCGCGCCCTTGGCGCCGACGCTCGTCAGCAGGTGCCCCTCGGCCAGTGCCCAGGTGTCGGTGCGCCAGGCGATCGTGCTCTTCGTCGCGCTGGTCCAGCGGGACAGGCCCGGATAGGTTCCCCAGGTCTGGGCGAGTGTCGCCTTGAACGCCTGGTGCTGTGCCGGGCGCATCCCTTGGAACGCGACCAGGGTGGCGCCCGTGCTCGTGACGAGCTTCGTGGCTGCCCGGATCTTCTTGGTCGCGCGCTTGCCGGAGAGGTCCAGGGTCAGCACCCTCGCCTTGGTCGGCAGCGCCGGATTCTCCGCGCTGAGATCAGCTGTGCCCCGGCCGCGATCGTCGTGGCGTGGCGTGAGCACGGCCGCGAGCGCGGCCGCGCTCAGCAGGCACAGAGCGACGAGGAGCGCCGCGCGACGCCGGCCGAGGAGAGCAGACGTTGGTCGAGTGGACATGGGGGAAGGCTCCGAACTCGTACGCATGTGATTGATGAGACTGATGTGACTCATGGGAAGTTACCAGCGTTCGCGGACATCGGCACCTGAACGCCGTGAATTACAAGGGAGTGATCTGTGGACTGGGTTACAGACACTGCGACAGGGTGGAAGTAAGGTGTGCCCGATCACCCCGCATCGGTGTGGTGAGAGCCGGCCATTCGGCGTGCCGGTCGTCTTCGAAGCAGTGGAGGAAACATGGGTCGCCTGTGCGAGACCGACGGACTGACCGAGGATCAGGTCGAGATCCTGAAGGCGGTACGAGTCTTCGTGGACGAGCAGATCATTCCGGTGGCGCAGGAGTTGGAGCACTCCGACACCTACCCGACCGAGATCGTGGAGGGTTTGAAGGAACTCGGTGTCTTCGGTTTGACTGTCCCCGAGGAGTACGGGGGCCTGGGTGAGTCGCTGCTGACCTACGCGCTGGTGGTCGAGGAGATCGCGCGCGGCTGGATGAGTGTCGCGGGGGTGATCAACACTCATTTCATCGTGGCGTACCTGTTGATGCAGCACGGTACCGAGGAGCAGAAGCAGAAGTATCTGCCGCGGATGGCGACCGGTGAGGTGCGCGGTGCCTTCTCGATGTCCGAGCCGGGTTTGGGCTCGGACGTGTCGGCTGTGTCCACCAAGGCGACCAGGCTGGAGGACGGCAGCTATTCCATCACGGGTCAGAAGATGTGGCTGACCAACGGCGGCACCTCGACGCTGGTCGCGTTGCTGGTCAAGACCGACGAGGGTGCCGACTCGGTCTACAAGAACCTGACCACTTTCCTGGTCGAGAAGGAACCCGGGTTCGGCCAGACCGCGCAAGGGGTGACGGTGCCGGGCAAGCTCGACAAGATGGGCTACAAGGGTGTCGAGACGACCGAGCTTGTTCTCGACGATCACAGGATCGCTGCCGGCCAGATCCTGGGCGGTGTCCCGGGCAAGGGCTTCTTCCAGATGATGGACGGTGTCGAGGTCGGTCGTGTCAACGTCGCTGCCCGCGCCTGCGGTCTGGCCTGGCGGGGGTTCGAGTTGGGGATTGCCTACGCCCAGCAGCGCAAGACGTTCGGCAAGGTGATCGCCGACCACCAGGCCATCTTGTTCCGCCTCGCGGAGATGGCCACCAAGGTCGAGACCATCCACACCATGATGGTGCGTGCCGCGCGGCTGAAGGACACCGGTCGCCGGCTGGACGTCGAGGCCGGGATGGCCAAGATGCTTGCCTCCGAGTATGCCAACGAGGTGGTGGAGGACTCCTTCCGGATCCATGGCGGCTACGGCTATTCCAAGGAGTACGAGATCGAGCGGCTGATGCGCGAGGTCAAGTTCATGCTCATCGGCGAAGGCACCAGCGACATCCAGAAGATGATCATCGGCCGGAGCCTGCTCAAGGACTACAAGCTCAAGGCGTAGGAGAGAGGAACCGAGATGCAGTTCGGACGCAGCTACGAGGAGTTCGAGGTAGGCGCCACCTACCAGCACTGGCCGGGCAAGACAGTCACCGAGTCGGACGACCATCTGTTCTGCCTGCTCACGATGAACCATCACCCGTTGCACCTCGACGCGCACTACGCCGAGGAGACCACGCAGTTCGGCAAGAACGTCGTGGTCGGCAACTACGTGTACTCGATCCTGCTCGGCATGTCGGTGCCCGACATCAGCGGCAAGGCCATCGCCAACCTCGAGATCGAGTCGCTGCGGCACGTCGCGCCCACCTTCCACGGTGACACCCTCTATGGCGAGACCACGGTGCTGGACAAGTGGGAGTCGACCTCGAAGGACGACCGAGGCGTCGTCTACGTCGAGACGATCGGGTACAACCAGGACGGCAAGGTCGTGTGCATCTTCCGCCGCAAGGTGATGGTGCCCAAGCAGAACTATCTCCAGGCCCGCGGAGGCGAGCAGCCCGGTCGGCCCGTACCTCGGCCCGACAAGAACTGGCCGGGCGCGGCGGAGTAGCCGGCTGGTTGTTTCCCATGTTCTCGTGGGATGCATCCGCTTCACCGACGAACTTTCGGTTGCCAAGCGGATGCATCGTCCGGAGAGTTCGCTCCGTGGGGCCTTCAGGCCTGCTGGATGAACGCCTCCACCGCGTCGGCGATCATCTGCACGGCGATGGCCGAGAGCAGGAGGCCGGCGATCCGGGTCACCAGGACCACCCCGCTGTCGCGGATCAGCCGGATGATCGGCACCGAGAAGCGCATGGTCAACCAGATGCTCGCGTGCACGGCGAGGATGCCGAGCGCCACGCCGATGAAGTCGGCGACGTCGTGCACCTGCTGGGCGAACACCATCGTCGCCACGATCGCCCCAGGACCAGCGAGGAGCGGCGTGCCCAACGGCACCAGCGCGACATTGACGTCGCTGCTGGCCGTCGCCGTCTGCCCTCGGCCGGTGAGCAGCTCGAGCGCGACCAAGAGCAACAGCAGGCCTCCCGCGCATCGCAGCGCCGGCAGCGAGATGTGCAGGTAGCTCAGGATGCCCTGTCCGAACACCGCGAACACGCAGATGACGCCGAAGCTCACCGCAACCGCCTGCCAGGCCGCACGACGGATGGTCTGAGTCGAGCGACCTCGGGTGAGTGAGAGGAATATCGGGATGGTCCCAGGCGGATCCATGATCACGAACAGCGTGACGAAAACCTGGGCCAGCAACGTGAGGTTGACGATCGAGTCCACTCAAATCCCTTCGAACGCGGATACACCTCGACCCGATGCCGCCGCATGTCGCCGGGCAGCATCGAGCAGGTGCTCGAGCTGCTCGGGAGCGGTGGTGTTGCAGCCGAGCTCATGACCGACCTTGCCGGCTCCGTGGAAGTCACTGCTGCCGGTGACGATCAGGTCGAGGTCGGTGGCCAGTGCGCGCAGCCGATCCCGCGTCGGCGCATCGTGGTCCTGATGGTCGACCTCGATGCCGTCGAGGCCCAGTGCCCGCAATTCTGCGAAGCCCTCGGCGTCCAGCCCGCGATGCTCGTATCGGCCCCACGGGTGGGCCACCACGCTCACGCCGCCGGCCTCACGGATCAGCTCGATCATCCGCTCCAGACCAGCCGCGTACCTGTCGACGTACGCCGGCCCGGACGGGCCCAGGTAACGCGCGAACGCTTCGTCTCGGCTGGTGACGACTCCGAGACCGACCAGGGCGTCGGCGACGTGCGGCCGCCCGCTCGCTGCCGCTTCGCCGGAGACCGCCGCGACATCGGCCTCGGTGATCGCGATGCCCAGATCCTGGAGGCGACCGACGATCTGCGGCATCCGGTCGTTGCGCCCCGCCAGGATGGCGTCGAGCTCCGCCGTCAGAGGCTCGTACGCCGGATCGGGCAGATAGCCGAGCAGGTGCACGCTGGCGCCACGGAATCGGGTGGATACCTCCACTCCGCGCAGCACCTTCACGCCGTGCTCTCGGCCGGCCCGGATCGCTTCGGCCCAACCGGCGAAGCAGTCGTGGTCGGTGATCGCCACGACATCGAGGCCTGCACGAGCGGCAGCACCGACCAGCTCGGCCGGGCTCAGCGTCCCGTCCGACCGGTCGCTGTGGGTGTGCAGGTCGATACGCATCGGACACACCCTATTTCACTCGCCCTGTTCCTTCGGGACGCCCACAGTCACCAGGGAGTCCCCGGGCAGTCACCAGGCAGGCGGGTGGTCGGTGAAGGGGAGATCGACGAGGGAGGCGCCGAGCCCGGAGACGTCGACCAGGGCACCCAGGTCGTGCAGCACCAGAGCGGCGGAAGCGGGGCGTACGACCACCCACAGCCAGCGACCATGGGACTCCCCCGCGAAGACCATCCGGTCGAAGTCGGCGTCGGCGTCGCTGGTGGAGACCACCCAGACCGGCGTGGTGACGCCTTCGACGTCCAGCCGCAGGGGAGCCGGCTCCACGCCGACCTCGCCGCCCGGATCGGTGCGGCTCAGACCCGCGCAGCGAGCGCCGAGACCAACTCCCGGCTCTTCGGTGACGATGCTGATCTCCAGGACGCCGTCGGCGTCGGTCGTGCCCGCACAGGTGGCGAAGGTGGCACGCGCGGGCTGGTCCTGCCGGGTGACGACCCCGAAGTCGGCCACTGCCCAGCCGCCGCCGAGCGGCCAGGGCAACAAGGTGGGAAGCTGCTCGGAGAGCCGCAGGTGCTCGGCGAACTCGTCGTACCCTCCGTGGACCGAGCGGAGCAACGGCACGATGCTGCCGTGGTCACGGCACGAGACCGGCTGGCCGGGACTCCCCAACACGGGTGCCGGGCAACGGGGACACCCGACGGCGAGCAGCATGGTCACACGCTGCCCGGCTCTGTGGGCCCGGTCAAGACCCACCTTCGTTGCGGCTACCGCTGATCCGTTCGGCGGTCGCGGCAGGCTGGTAGAAGTCAGGCCACGTGGGCCGGCTGTCGCAGCGGCCTCGCCGAGGAATCACCACCGGCGCAATGGGCGGTAGGCGCTTGCGGATCAGGCACAATGAGAGGCAATGACCACCACGCTCGCGATCGCCAACCAGAAAGGTGGGGTCGCCAAGACCACCACTGTCGCCTCGGTCGGCGCTGCGCTCGCCGAGCTCGGTGCTCGCGTACTGCTGGTGGACCTCGACCCACAGGCCTGTCTGACGTTCTCCCTGGGCATTGACCCCGAAGATCTCGAGGTGTCGGTGCATCACGTGCTTACCAAGGGCATTCCGGTGCTCGACGTGGTACGGGAGACCGAGGACGGGGTCGACCTGCTGCCCGCGACGATCGAGCTCGCCCGCGCCGAAGCCGACCTCTTGACCCGCACCGGACGTGAACACGTGCTGCGCGGCGTTCTCGACGAGCTCAAGAGCGGGGACGCCGAGTACGACTGGGTGCTGCTGGACTGTCCGCCGTCACTGGGCGTGCTGACGGTCGCGGCGCTGACGGCCGCCGATGCGGTGATCGTGCCGTTGCAGTGCGAGACGCTGTCACATCGCGGGGTGGGGCAACTGCTCGACACCATTCACGACGTGCGCCGATTCACCAACCGCGACCTCGAGGTCTGGGGTGTGCTGCCGACGATGTTCGACGGCCGCACGGCTCACGCGCGAGCCGTGCTCGACGACATCTCCGAGTCCTATCGACTCGACGTGATCGAGCCGCCGATCCCCAAGTCGATCCGGTTCGCGGAGGCGCCGGCGGCAGGGCGGTCGATCCTGCGGACCAACCGGCGGCACCGCGGGGCCGAGGCTTACCGAGAGGTGGCTGCCTGGCTGGTCGGGAGGGCAAGCTGACGTGGGTGCTCACAGCAGTGGGCGCCCGGCTGCCCAACGGTATCGGGGACGGCGCGTCGCCGAGCGTACCCGGCCCCGCTACGGGCGGATCGCCGCGCTTCTCGGCGCTCTCGCCGTTACCGGCGTGGCCGTTGCCGCGGGCGCCGGGCTGCTCGGCACCGGCGATGCACATCAGGCGTCGGCGGCCGAGGGTTCGGCCGCCCAAACCGGTCAGCAGATCGGCGAACAGGCCGGGCTGGCCGCGGTCGAGGCAGCGCCGAGCAGCGCCTCCGCGGGCGCTCGGGCCGACGCAACCGGGTCGCTGACCCCGGCCGGAGACACCGACGTCGGGCAAACGTCGGGCGATGCGCTGCCAGCCGACTCGGGTGAGGGCCGCCGTATCGTCTTCGACCAGTCCGACCAGCGAGTCTGGCTGGTCGGTGCCGACGGCGAGGTGCAGCGCACGTATGCCGTGTCGGGCAGCTTGACCGACAACCTGCATCCGGGCAGCTACACGGTCTTCTCCAAGTCGGAGTGGGCCGTGGGCGTGGACGACAGCGGGGTCATGCGCTACTTCGTACGCTTTGCGCACGGCGAGAACGCCGCTATCGGCTTCCACAGCATCCCGACCAAGGACGGCGTGCCGCTCCAGACCAAGAAGCAGCTCGGCACGCCCCAGTCGCACGGCTGCATCCGTCAGGACCTGCCCGACGCGATCGCGCTGTGGAACTTCGCCCCGGTCGGCACCAAGGTGGTTGTCACCGCCTGAGCCGGGATCCGGCCGAAGGGCCGGTCACTCGCTTGCGGCCGCGGTGGGCTTTCCGCTCCGGGTACGCCGGCGGTTACGGTTGCGAGACCGAGTCCCGCTCGGCTTGTCCGCGGCCTTGTCGGCTGAGCCGTCCGGTGCCGAGGCGGCCTCGGCGACGCTGACCGGCTTGCCACCGCGCGACCGGTTGCGTTTGCGCGGGGGACGCTCGCTCTTCGAGCCCCGTTCGGACCTCTTCTCGCGGGTACTCTCCGAAGCCGGCTGGGGAGCGGCGATGCGCCCCTTCGTGCCCGGCTCGATGCCGAGGTCGTGGAAGAGATGCTCGGAGGTGGAGTAGGTCTCCTGGAGCTCCTCATAAGGCAGCCCGAGGGCCTTGTTGATCACCTTCCAGCGGGTGACGTCGGCCCAGTCCACGAACGTGATCGCGGTGCCGGTCGCACCCGCCCGGCCGGTGCGGCCGATGCGGTGCACGTAGGTCGAGTCGTCCTCGGGGCACGAGTAGTTGATGACGTGGGTGACGTCTTGGACGTCGATGCCCCGGGCCGCGACGTCGGTTGCGACGAGCACGCGTACCTTGCCCTCGCGGAACCGCTTGAGTGCCTTCTCCCGCGCCGTCTGCGCCATGTCGCCGTGCAGGGGTGAGGCGGGGAACCCGCGCTCGGCGAGGTCTTCGGCGAGCCGCTGCGCAGCGCGCTTGGTCTTGGTGAAGACGATCGTCAGCCCGGAGTTCTCCGCTTGCAGGATGCGGCCGATGATCTCGGGCTTGTCCAGGTCGTGCACCTGGAAGATGAACTGAGCTGTCGCCGGCACCGTGGACTCCTCGCCGGCGGATTCGGCGCGGATGTTGACGGGATGGCGCATGTGAGTGCGCGCCAACGACACGATTGCGCCGGGCATCGTCGCCGAGAACAGCATGGTCTGGCGGGTCTCCGGCGTCTTCGACAGCAGCTTCTCGACATCGGGCAGGAAGCCCAGGTCGAGCATCTCGTCTGCCTCGTCGAGCACCAGGCACTTCACGTGAGACAGGTCCAGGGACCGGCGGTTGGAGAGGTCGATGAGGCGACCGGGCGTCCCGACCACGACCTCGACGCCGTTGGCGAGAGCGTCGAGCTGCGGTTCGTAGGGCACGCCGCCATACACGGTGAGTACGCGAGTCCCGCGGTCCTGCGAGGCCAGCTCGAGATCACCGGCCACTTGGATGGCCAGCTCCCGGGTGGGTGCTACCACCAGGGCTTGCGGCTTCCCGGGTGCGGCCAGGTCGGCGAAGTCGACGTCGTGCGGAGCGACGGAGCGCTGGAGCAGAGGGATGCCGAACGCGAGCGTCTTGCCGGTGCCGGTGCGCGCCTGGCCGATCAGGTCGGTACCCATCAGGGCTACCGACAGCGTCATTTCCTGGATAGGGAAGGGGGTCGTGATGCCGGCCCGTTCGAGGGCGTCGGCGATCTCGGGGAGCACCCCGAGCTCTCGGAACGTGGTCAGGTTCTTGCCTGTCTATCGATGATGATTCCGCTCCATCCTATCGGCCCCGGTGTTCGCCGCCGCATCGACTCCGAGGGCCGCTCCGGGCCATGGGTAGGCTTCGGCCATGACCGCCGACCCGACTGCGGACGTGACTGGGGACTCGACTGGGAGTCCGACCGCGAGGCCACCGGCAGATGCGACGTCGGCAATGTCCTCGGTGGCGATGCAGGACCCTGCCTATGTGGCCGCGGTGATCGACTTCCTCGGGCTCGTCGGCTACGGCGAGATCTCCGCGTTCGAGCGCCTCGCCGAGGATTCGAAGCTGGCGCCGACCCTGGCCGACAAGGCAGCCATCGCAGGCATGGCCGCGACGGAGTTCGGCCACTTCCGCAGGCTGAGCGCGCGGCTCGCCGAGCTCGGCGCGGACCCGATCGAGGCGATGGGGCGGTTCGTCACCGTCCTCGACGAATTCCACGAGCGTACGGCTCCCGCGGACTGGTACGAGTCACTGATCAAGGCGTACGTCGGCGAGGGCCTGGTCTCGGACTTCTACCGAGAGATCGCGGCATTCCTCGATATCGACACGCGTACGCTGATCCTGGAGGCGCTGGGTGATGCCGACCAGGCGGAGTTCGCGGTCGACCGGATCCGCGAGGGCATCGCGGCCGACCACAAGCTCGGCGGTCGGCTCGCGTTGTTCGGGCGTCGCCTGATGGGAGAGGCGCTGACCCAAGCGCAGCGGGTTGCCGCCGACCGGGACGCGCTGACCGCGTTGATCGCCGGGGGCGTGGACCGACCGGGAATGGACTTGGCCGCGATCGGGCGGCTGTTCACCCGGCTCACCGACAACCACACCGCCCGCATGGACGCCCTGGGATTAGCGAGTTGATTGGCGGGCATCCGGTGATCGAGTAGGTCCCGAGGAACGAGGGCCGTATCGAGCCACTTCCGCTCGTCGAGTGGTCCGAGGCGCTAGCCGAGGGCCGTATCGAGACGCCGACCGGACGCGAGGCGCCGAAGCCGGGGACTTCTCTCACAGATCACGGCGGGCGTCTCGGTCTCGATACGGGCTCGTTCCGCAGCCCTACTCGACCGGCGACTAACTTCTGAAACCGACCTGGCCCTGGGTGGGACTTCCGATCTCGACGTAGGTCAGCTTGTCGGTCGGCACCATGACGAGCTTCCCCTTGCTGTCGGTCAGGGAGAGCACACCGCCGTCCGCAACGGCGGACTCCACCAGCTTCTGCACCTCGGTGTTGTCCAGGGCTGAATCGATGACGATCTCCCGGGCCGCGTATTGAACGCCGATCTTGACTTCCACGAAGGTGCCTCGCTCTTTGCTGGGGTGGCTAGGGGGTGCTGTCCGGTGCCGACAATAGCGCTGCCGCGAAGCCGTGGTGTGTGCGGCCGCTGCGGGACACGCCCTACCCCGCCTCGTCCGACCCTGCCTCCTCCGATAGGGGGAAGCCGCCGATGCCACGCCAGGCCAGCCCCGACACGAGGTCGGCCGCGGTTGCGCGGTCGAGGCTGCTGTGGCCGTCGACCCAGTAGCGGGCCGACACCTGGGCCATGCCGACCAGCGACACCGCGAGGAGGTGAGCTTCCTCCTCGGGGAGGCCGGCGTCGTGGCGGATCAACGGCGCGATCGCCCGGGCACACTCGTGCGTGACTCGCTCGACCTGTTCACGCACGGCAGGCTCGTTGGTGAGGTCGGACTCGAACACCAGCCGGAAGGCCGCGTCGTCTGCCGCGACGTAGTCGTAGAACACCTTCATCGCGGCTTCGACGCGAGCCTTGTTGTCCGGTGTGGATGCCAGGGCCTTCATACAGTTGGCGATGATGTCGTCGCAGGACTGCTCGACCAGGCCGAGGTAGAGCTCGAGTTTGCCGGGGAAGTGCTGGTAGAGCACCGGCTTGGACACGCCGGCGCGTTCCGCGATGTCGTCCATGGCGGCCGAGTGGTAGCCCTGAGCCACGAACACCTGACGTGCGGAATCCAGTAGTTGTGCCCGCCTGGCGGTGCGGGACATCCGGCCGCCGCGTGGGCGAACACCGCTGCCGTCGTCGGCGAGTCCGACTGGCTGGCTCACGGCAGGTGTCCTCTCGAGGTGGCGGGTCGAGGTGGCGGGCTGCGCAGAAGCGTACTCCGCGGGCTGCCCGCACCTGGTGGTCCGGATTGTGACGCGAGTCGCATCCGGAGACAGGGAGCCCGATCTGTCCGAAAAAGACGTCTTGGCGGCGCTTGTAGCGGTTAGCGTCTTGCATTTGCACCCATTCATCACCCACACTGGTAGTTGGGGTATGACAAAGTTTGGCCAGGGCAACGCCCAGGCGGGGGGAAATCTCGGACGCGTTCGCGTCGTGTCGAGGGTGCCACCCACCTGATGCGGGCCTCGGCCTCGTAGCAAGTTTGGGGTGGCTGAAGTGAAAAGGCTGACACGTTCATCGCGACCGGGCATTGCCGGAATCGCCGGAGTTCTGGGTGCGCTGGCGCTCTCAGGCGGGCTCGTCATGGTTGCCGGATCGAGCGCTCAAGCAGCGTCCGACAACCCGTACGCATCGACGAGTCCGAGCGCATCTGTGAGCCCGTCGGAGAGCGACCCGGAGCCGTCGGAGTCGGCCAGTCCGTCCGAATCAGCCAGCCTGTCCGAATCAGCCAGCCCGTCGGAGTCGGCGAGCCCGTCGGAGTCGCCGTCTGAGTCGGCCAGCCCGTCGGAGACGCCTTCGGAGTCCACGAGCCCGTCGGAGTCCACGAGTCCATCGGAGTCCACGAGCCCGTCAGAGTCTGCTTCGCCTTCGGAGTCGACCTCGCCGACCGAGTCCAGCAGCAGTGCGGCTCCGGCCGAGACGACATCGCCGGATGCTGCTCCGACTGCGGTGGACGCCGGCTTGGCCGGCTACACCGACTCGACGCGCAACCTGCTCGCTGTGTCGCTGATCGCCGGTGGACTTCTCGCGCTGGTGGCGGCATTCGGCCTGATGGTGGCCCGCCGTCCCCGTGGTGCGCACCAGTTCTGACACCCGCTCGCCGGCCTCCGCTGAGGGGCCCGGCACCGGGATCGTCCTTGCCCTGGCCGCCGTCGGTGCGGTGTTGCTGGTCGCCGGCGGGCTGGCGATGGCCGGTGTGTTCTCGGGACGCGGCAACGAGGCGTCGGCTGCCGTCGTCGAGGGAGAGTCCTCGACGACGGCATCGGCGGCCGGGCAGGTGATCGAGCCCCGCGTCCAGCTCTCGACCCGGCCGTACGACCCGACTGAGTACGCAGGAACGCCGACCGAGGTGCGCATCCCCGGCCTGGGCATCCGGGTGCCGGTGGTCCCGATCCAGGCCGACGGCGGCGTGCTCGTGCCTCCGTCGAACCCGCGCGAGCTCGGCTGGTGGACTGGTGGTGCGAAGCCGGGTGCGGCGCGGGGCAGCGCGGTGATCACCGGCCACACCGTGCACACCGGTGGGGGAGCGCTCGACAAGCTCAAGACGTTGCGGCCCGACGACTCGGTGTTCGTCAGCACCGCCAAAGGAACGCTGCGCTACGACGTACGCCAAGTGCGCGACCTCACCAAAGACCAACTGGCCAGGCAATCGGCAGACGTGTTCGACAACCAGGTTCCCGGCCGGCTGGTGCTGATCACCTGCTCGGGGTGGGACGGACGCGCATACCTTGCGAACACCGTCGTGTACGCCGATCCGGTCGCGCCTTCCTGAGCACCTCGCAGCGTTGGTCTCCTTACGAGAAGTCCGCGACTTCGGCGCCTTGTCTCCGGTCGGCGTCTGGATGCGGCCCTCGGCTGGCGCCTCGGACACTCGACGACCGGCAGCGGCTCGTGCCCGCCTCGTACCTCGGCGCTACTCGACCACCTCCAGGTTGATCGAGTGCCCGACGAGGGACGAGCCGGGTGTATCGAGATCACCGCTCGTATGACGGACCGGGTGCACGATCCCGGCCTCGGCGGGGAACAATGGAGGCGCGGCCGGTGTTGTCGCCGCTGAACCAAGTCCCCACAAGGAGCAGTCGTGTCCCTTCCCCCGTTAGTGGAGCCCGCCGCCGAACTGACCATCGACGAGGTGCGCCGCTACAGCCGCCACCTGATCATCCCCGACGTCGGCATGGCCGGGCAGAAGCGGCTCAAGAACGCCAAGGTGCTGGTGATCGGCGCCGGCGGCCTCGGTAGCCCCGCTCTGCTCTACCTGGCAGCGGCGGGCGTCGGCACACTCGGGATCATCGAGTTCGACGAGGTCGACGAGTCCAACCTCCAACGCCAGATCATCCACGGGCAAAGCGACATCGGCAGACCGAAGGCGCTCTCCGCCAAGGAGTCGATCGCCGAGACCAACCCACTGGTCAACGTGATCGTCCACGACGAGCGACTCGACAACGACAACGTCATGGACGTCTTCTCCGGCTACGACCTCATCGTCGACGGCACCGACAACTTCGCGACCCGCTACCTGGTCAACGACGCGGCGTACCTCCTCGGCATCCCCTATGTCTGGGGCTCGATCTACCGCTTCGACGGTCAGGCCAGCGTCTTCGCTCCCCGGGTGGCGAAGTGGGAGGGTGTGTCGGGCGTATCCGAGGCCCCCTGCTACCGCTGCCTCTACCCCGAGCCGCCGCCGCCGGGCATGGTCCCGTCCTGCGCCGAGGGCGGCGTGCTCGGCGTGCTCTGCGCGAGCATCGGCTCGATCCAGGTCAACGAGGCGATCAAGCTGCTGACCGGTATCGGTGAGCCGCTGGTCGGCAAGCTGATGATCTACGACGCCCTGGAGATGGAATACCGCAAGCTCAAGGTGCGCAAGGACCCCAACTGCGCGCTGTGCGGGGACAACCCGACCGTCACCGGGCTGATCGACTACGAGTCCTTCTGCGGCGCGATCTCCGACGAGGCAGCGGAGGCCGCGACCGGCTCGACGATCTCGGTGCAGCAGCTCGAGCACATGCTCAAGGAGCGCGAGAACGGCGAGCGTGACTTCGTGCTCGTCGACGTGCGGGAACCGAACGAGTACGAGATCAACCGGATCCCCGGGTCCGTGCTGATCCCCAAGGGCGACTTCCTCAACGGCAAGGCGCTGGAGCAGCTCACTGGCCTGACCGAGGGCGGCAAGCAGGTCGTCATGCACTGCAAGTCCGGTGTCCGCTCGGCCGAGACGCTCGCGATCGCCAAGGGCGCCGGCTACTCCGACGCCGTGCACGTAGGCGGCGGGATCGTGGCCTGGGTCAGCCAGATCGACCCGTCCCAGCCCTCGTACTGACACTCAGCCGATCCTCGAGCGTGGCGTGCTTCCGGTCGTCGAGTGTGCTGGGCTGGGAGGCGCTTCCGGTCGTCGAGTGCGCCGAGGAACGAGGCGTGTATCGAGACGCCGCACGTGCGCAGCCGCTGCGATTCCGCGCCGAGGGGGAGCCGCTGATGGATCACGATGAGTACGTCGAGCGGGTGCTCGCGCTAGTCGAGCGGATCCCGCGGGGCCGGGCGACGACGTACGGCGCGATCGCCGATGCGATCGAGACCGGCGGTCCGCGCCAGGTCGGTGCGGTGATGAGCAGGTGCGGCGGACCGGTCCCGTGGTGGCGGGTCGTCCGCGCCGACGGCAGCCTGCCGCCGTCCCAGCTCCGCGAGGCCCGGCAGGCTTACCTGGAGGAGGCCACCCCACTGCGCCCCAGCGGACGCGTGGACCTGGCCCGTGCCGGCTGGTGGCCCCGGCTGGGTGGTCTCGATACGCCGGCTCGCTAGCGCTCGCCGTGCTACTCGACCATCGTCGGTGATCGAGTAGCCGGCGAGGGGTGTGTTGAGTGGCGGTCGGTGATCGAGTGCCCGGCGAGGAACGAGCCGGGTGTATCGAGATCCCGAGCGCGAGGCACGATTCGGCTGCCTGCGATCGACCATCTGTTGCGTCGGCGGACTAGCGTTGAGTGTGTGAACTCAACCCCTCCTGCTCCCACGAACGTCGGGGAGCTTCGTGCCTCCGGCCATGTCCAGAAGCCGTTGCGCACCGAGGTGCGGGACAACCTCCTTGCCGCGCTCGCGGCGGGCCGCGATCCGTGGCTGGGCCTGCACGGGCTGGAGGACACGGTGATCCCGCAGCTGGAGCGGGCGCTGATCGCCGGCCACGACGTGGTTCTGCTCGGTGAGCGCGGTCAGGGCAAGACCCGCATCCTGCGTACGCTCGCCGGCCTGCTCGACGAGTGGACGCCGGTGATCGCGGGCGCCGAGCTGGGCGAGCACCCGTACGAGCCGATCACGACTGCCTCCAAGCGGCGGGCCGCCGAGCTCGGTGACGATCTACCGGTCGCCTGGCGGCACCGCGACGAGCGGTACGCCGAGAAGCTCGCCACCCCCGACACCAGCGTCGCCGACCTGATCGGCGACGTCGATCCGATGAAGGTGGCCGAGGGCCGGTCGCTGGGCGACCCGGAGACCATCCACTTCGGGCTGATCCCGCGCTCGCATCGGGGCATCGTCGCGATCAACGAGATCCCCGATCTGGCCGAGCGGATCCAGGTGGCGATGCTCAACGTGATGGAGGAACGCGACATCCAGATCCGTGGGTACGTGCTGCGACTGCCTCTCGACGTGCTCGTCGTGGCCACCGCCAACCCGGAGGACTACACCAACCGCGGCCGCATCATCACCCCGCTCAAGGACCGTTTCGGTGCAGAGATCCGCACCCACTATCCCACCGAACTGGCCGCCGAGATGGCGGTGATCGACCAGGAGGCGGGCCTGGTCGCCGACGTCCCGGACTACCTGGTCGAGATCCTCGCCCGCTTCACCCGGGAGCTGCGCGGCTCCCGTGCCGTCGACCAGCGCTCAGGCGTCTCGGCCAGGTTCTCCATCGCCGGAGCCGAGACGATCGCCGCGGCCGCCCTGCACCGCGCCACGATCACCGGAGAGCCCGAGGCAGTCGCCCGGGTGGTCGACCTGGAGACCGCGGTGGACGTGCTCGGCGGCAAGGTCGAGTTCGAGTCCGGCGAGGAGGGCCGAGAGCGCGAGATCCTCGAGCACCTATTGCGCAAGGCCACCGCCGAGACCGTCCGCACCCGGCTGGGCGGGATCGACTTCGCGCCGCTGGTCGACGCGTTCGAGAAGGGCGCGATGGTTACCACCGGCGAACAGGTCACCGCGCTCGACTTCCTCAGCGGGCTGCCGGTGCTCGGCGAGTCCGACCTCTACGACAAGATCTGCGACCGCCTCGCTGTCACCGCCGGTGGCCGCCGCGCAGCCGCCCTGGAGCTGGCGCTGGAGGGTCTCTACCTCGCGCAACGCATCGGCAAGGACAGCGCCGGGGGAGAGACGGTCTACGGATGATGTTCACCGATCGAGTAGTCGTCGGCGGGCGCCTGCGCTCTGTAAGAGAAGTCCTCGACTTCGGCGTCTCGGGTCCGGTCGGCGTCTCGATACGCGCCTCGTTCCTCGGCGCACTCGACGACCGGGAGCGGCTCGATACGCGCCTCGTTCCTCGGCGCACTCGACCAGCGGCCGCCTTGCTCGTCCCTCGGCGCACTGGGCCGGTCGTCGCTCAACTCGTCTCGCGGCGTACTCGAGCAGCGGTGGGGTGATCGCGTGCTGACGGAGCGTAGCGGCAGCCGACTCGCGCAGCGTTGTGGCCGATGCCGACGGCGACGCGCCGGCGCGGCCCGTTCCCATCGGCCACAATCCGGCCCAGGGCGTCGCCATCGGCCACATTCCAGCTGGCGAGGTTGAGAGATGAGTCGGTACGAGCGGTATCGCGGCGGACCCGATCCGCTGGCGCCTCCCGTCGATCTGGCCGACGCCCTGGACGCGATCGGCGAGGACGTGATGGCCGGGTACTCACCGGAGCGGGCGATGCGGGAGTACCTTCGCCGTGGCAGCCGGGACCGGGCAGGGCTGGACGAGCTGGCCAGCCGGATCGCCCGCAAACGCCGCGAGCTGACGGGGCGGCACAACCTCGACGGCACCTTGCAGGAGGTGCGGGAGCTGCTCGACCGGGCTGTGCTGGAGGAACGCAAGCAGCTGGCCCGTGACCTCGACGACGACGCTCGCTTCGCCGAGATGCAGCTGGCCGAGCTTTCGCCCAACACGGCCGCCGCGGTGTCCGAGCTGTCGTCGTACCAGTGGCGCAGCCCTCAGGCCCGCGCCGACTACGAGAAGATCAAGGACCTACTCGGGCGGGAGCTGCTCGACCAGCGCTTCGCCGGGATGAAGCAGGCGTTGCAGAACGCCACCGACGAGGACCGGGCGGCGGTCAACGAGATGCTCTCCGACCTCAACGACCTGCTCGGCAAGCACCGCGACGGCACTGCCGATCAGAGCGACTTCGAGCAGTTCATGGCCAAGCACGGCGACTTCTTCCCCGAACGGCCGAAGAACATCGAGGAGCTGCTCGGCGCGCTCGCGCAACGGGCGGCGGCGGCGCAACGGATGCGCAACTCGATGACCGCCGAGCAGCGCGCGGAGCTGGACGCCCTGGCCCAGCAGGCCTTTGGCAGTCCCGAGTTGATGCAGTCGCTGGCCGAGCTCGACGCCAACCTGCAGGCGCTACGACCGGGGGAGGACTGGTCGGGGTCGGAGCAGTTCGACGGGGAGCAGGGCCTCGGTCTCGGCGACGGGACCGGCGTACTCCAGGACATCGCCGAGCTCGACTCGCTGTCCGAGCAGTTGTCCCAGGCATACTCCGGCTCGTCGCTGGACGACATCGATCTCGAAGCACTCGCGCGTGCGCTCGGTGAGCAAACGGCCGTCGACGCGCAGCGACTGCGCGACATCGAGCGTGCCCTGCGTGACAGCGGCTATATTCGCCCGGGCAACGACGGCAACCTGAAGCTCTCGCCACGCGCGATCCGGCAACTCGGCAAGGCATTGCTGCGGGACGTGGCTGGGCGGATGTCGGGACGGCAGGGCCAGCGGGAGACCCAGCGTGCGGGCGCGGCCGGTGACCTGTCCGGGGCTACCCGCGAGTGGCAGTTCGGCGACACCGAGCCATGGGACGTGACGCGTACGATCACCAACGCGGTCGTCCGCACGGCGGCCGACGGCGGAAACCCACGCGGCGGCGTACGCCTCGATATCCGCGACGTCGAGGTGCAGGAGACCGAGGCTCGCACCCAGGCCGCCGTCGCGCTGTTGGTGGACACGTCGTTCTCGATGGCGATGGACGGCCGCTGGGTGCCGATGAAGCGCACCGCGCTGGCGCTGCACACGCTGGTCAAGTCGCGGTTCCGCGGCGACGCCCTTCAGCTGATCGCGTTCGGCCGGTATGCCGAGGTGATGGACATCGAGCAGCTGACCGGGCTGGAGGCGATGTATGCGAAGGGCACCAACCTGCACCACGGGCTGCTGCTCGCGCACCGGCACTTCCGCAAGCATCCGAGTGCCCAGCCGGTGCTGCTGATCGTGACCGACGGTGAGCCGACCTCTCATCTGGAGCCGGACGGTCACGTGTACTTCGACTATCCGCCGCATCCGCTCACACTCGCCAACACCGTGCGCGCCTTGGACGACGTGTCCCGGCTGGGTGCCCAGGTGACGTTCTTCCGGCTCGGCATGGACGCCGGGCTGGCCCGGTTCGTCGACTCGATGGCCCGCCGTGTCGACGGCCGCGTCGTCGCCCCCGAGTTGGAGGATCTCGGAGTCGCGGTGGTCGACAGTTACCTGGGCGGCCGTGGCGGCTCGTACCGCGAGATGTTCGGAGATTTCGGCAGAGATTTCGGCGGGGGCCGTGGTTGGTGGGCAGGCTGATGCGAGCGGAGCGAGCGGACAGGTCATGAGGAGCTCTTGTCCGGCCTAACGCACCGCCGCGCGGTCGAGTGGCGCCCCGCTGTGCCGCGGGTCGTGAGCCTGCTTTGCTCGGATTGCCGCGTGGCAGGGACCCCGCTGACGGCAGGATAGAAGCATGACGCTTCGACTCGCACTTGCCACGGCCGTGGTCGCGCTGCCGTTCCTGTCCGGCTGTGGGAAGGACGCCGACACGGGCGCGCCAGCGGTCGAGGATCTGGCCGGAAACGTCTTCGTCGGCACCGATGTGACCGGCCACGACCTCGTGCCCGGGTCGTCGCTCCGGCTGGAGTTCGACAAGGGCAAGCTCTCGGCGTACGTGGGCTGCAACCGGATGTCGGCCGGCTTCTCGCTCGACGACGGCTTGCTCAAGGTCGATCCGATGAGCGGCACCATGATGGGCTGTGCCCAGGAACTGACGGACCAGGACACCTGGCTGTCGGAGTTCCTCGGCGCCGGTCCGAAGATCGAGCTCGACGCCGGCACGCTCGCGCTGGCCTCGGGCGAGGTCGTCGTCCGCCTGGCAGAGGAGAGCACCGTCGGTGACGCCGCTTCGCTGGAGGGCACCGACTGGAAGCTCACCACCGTGATCCAAGGGGACTCCGCGAGCTCGGTGCCGGCCGATACCAAGGCAGGTATCCGGATCGACGGCGGCAGCCTGTTGGCGCGTACGGGCTGCAACAACGGTCGCGCCACGGTCACCGTCGGGGACGACGCGCTGACCGTCTCGCCGCTGGCGTCGACCAAGATGGCGTGTCTGGCGCCCTACGACGAGATCGAACCGGCGTTTCTCGCCGTCGTGCAGAGCAACCCGACCTACCAGATCGAGTACGACACGCTCACGCTCACTTCCTCCAACGGCTCCGCGGGGCTGGTGTTCCGGGCGGCCGCGCCCGCGAGCTTGGAAACGCCACCCTCGACCGAGCCCACCGGCACCGTTACCTGACACGGCGGTCCGGGGGGTCTTGAAGTGACCGCCACAACCGGCGACACTCGACAGCGACGAACCCACCAGAAAGGCACCTCGCCCGTGAATCTCTACGCCGTCACCGACCCTCGTACCGGTGAAGTCCTCAAGACCTACCCGACCGCGACCGACGACCAGGTCGAGGCCGCGATCGACAGCGCCCATAGTGCATACCTGAGCTGGGGGCGCAGCTCGTCGGTCGCCGACCGGGTGGCGTTGATCCGCGAGGTCGCGCGGCTGCACAACGAGCGCGCCGAGGAGCTCGGCGCGATCATCAACCGCGAGATGGGCAAGCCGATAGACCAGGCGGTCGGCGAGGTCCAGTTCAGTGCCGCGATCTACGAGTTCTACGCCGACAACGCCGAGAAGTTCCTGGCCGACGAGCCGATCGAGCTGCTCGACGGCACTGGCAGCGCGGTGATCCAGCGCCGCCCGATCGGCGTCGTGCTCGGCATCATGCCGTGGAACTACCCCTACTACCAGGTCGCCCGGTTCGCCGGCCCCAACCTCGCGATCGGCAACACGATCGTGCTCAAGCATGCGCCGCAGTGCCCCGAGTCGGCCGAGGCGATGCAGCGGATCTTCGACGAGGCCGGCTTCCCTGCTGGTGCCTACGTCAACATCTACGCCACCAACGAGCAGATCGCCGACGCGATCGCCAACCCCTACGTCGAGGGCGTCTCGCTGACCGGCTCCGGTCGCGCCGGAGCCGCCGTCGCGGAGATCGCCGGCCGGAACCTGAAGAAGGTCGTGCTCGAGCTCGGTGGATCCGACCCGTTCATCGTGCTCGGCAGCGACGACCTCGACGCCACTGTCGAGGCGGCCGTCGACGGACGATTCGAGAACGGCGGCCAGGCCTGCAACGCCGCCAAGCGGTTCATCGTGCAAGAGGACCTCTACAGCGACTTCGTCCAGAAGTTCACCGACAGCATCCTCGCCCGCGAGCCCGTCGCGCTCTCGTCCCAGGCCGCCGCCGAGCGGCTGGAGCAGCAGGTCGGCGCCGTGGTCGCCTCCGGCGCCAAGCTGGCGAGCAGCGGTTCCCGCGAAGGCGCGTTCTTCCCGACCGGTGTGCTGACCGATATCGATCCCGACCACCCCGCCGCCCGCGAGGAGCTGTTCGGTCCCGTCGCGATGGTGTTCAAGGCGCGCGACGAGGCCCACGCGGTCGAGCTGGCCAACGACACCTCCTACGGCCTGGGGTCCTACGTGTTCACGCCCGATCCCGACCAGGCGCAGCGGGTCGCCAACCAGATCGAGGCGGGCATGGTGTTCGTCAACGCGGTCGGCGCCGAGGGTGTCGAGTTGCCGTTCGGCGGCGTCAAGCGCTCCGGTTTCGGTCGCGAGCTGGGCCGCTTCGGCATGGACGAGTTCGTCAACAAGAAGCTGATCCGCACGGTCTCCTGAGACCGGGCCGTCGTTGGTGGTGGCCTCGCCGGATTGTGGCCGATCGCGACAGCCCGAGCCGGTTTGTGGCCGATGCCGACAAGCTGCGTCGGCGTGTCGGGGTCGCCATCGGCCACAATGCAGCCGGGGTCACGCGGGGTCAGCGGTCGGTGAGCCCGACCTCGGCGCGTACGGCGTCGGTGTGCTGGCCCAGCGTCGGAGGCGCCAGGTGCGTACGCCGGCCCCCGGCGTACGCCTGATCGTCCAGTCTCAGCACCGGGCCGGGCAGGGTGAGGGTGCCCGCGGTCGGGTGCTCGACGTCCACCAGCAGTCCCTGGGAGCGGGTCTGCTCCCACGCGTACACCTCGGGGATGCTGCGCACCAGGCCGCTGGGCACCCCCGCCTGCTCCAACAGTGCGAGCCAGTGCTCGGCCGACTCGGTGGAGAGCCGCTGCTGGATCGCGTCGAGCACGTGCCCTCGATTGCGTACGCGGGTCTCGTTGTCGGCGAAGCGCGGATCGTCGGGGAGGTCGAGGAGGCGGGACACCTGCACCCACTGCCGTTCGGTGCCGCAGGCGATCGTCAAGGGGCCGGTCGCGGTGTCGAACAGCCCGTAGGGCAGCAGGTTCGGGTGGTGGTTGCCGACCAGACCCGGATGCTCGCCCGCGACGGTCCACCGGGTGCCCTGGAAGCCGTGGATGCCGACCATCGAGGCCAGCAGAGAGGTGCGTACGACGCGCCCACGACCCGTGTGGGCCCGCTCGAACAGTGCGGCGACGAGGCCGTAGGCGATGTTCATCCCGGCCAGCAGATCGGCGATCGGCACGCCGACCCGGGTCGGCCCGGCCGTGCCCGTGATCGACATCAGCCCGCCCTCGCCCTGGGCGACCTGGTCGTACCCGGGTCGCGAGGCCTCCGGCCCGTCGTGGCCGAACCCGGTCACCGACCCGATCACCAGGCGCGGGTTGAGCTCGTGCAGCTGCTGCTCGCCGAACCCGAGCCGGGCAAGCACCCCGGGCCGGAAGTTCTCGACCAGGACGTCGGCCTTCGCGACCAGGCGTCGAAGCAGCTCCTGGTCGCCCTCCTGCGTCAGGTCGACGACGACCGACTCCTTGTTGCGGTTGCAGGAGAGGAAGTACGTCGACTCCCCGCCTGCGAACGGCGGCCCCCACAGCCGCGACTCGTCGCCCTCGGGCGACTCGAGCTTGATCACTCGCGCGCCGAGGTCGCCCAGCATCATCGCCGCCTGCGGCCCTGCCAGAGCGCGGCTCAGGTCGAGCACGAGTACGCCGGACAACGGTCCGCTTTCGGTTGGCTGGGACTCGGTGTCGGTCATGGCCGCACGCTATCCGGTCGCCGGATTGTGGCCGATTGCGACTGCCCGGGCCGGATTGTGGCCGATGGCGACAGGAGATTCGCGCGAATCGTTGTCTTCATCGGCCACAAGACAGCGCTGGTGGGGATTGTGTCGGGGTGATCTGGTCGAATGCTGCGGTGACGACCTACCGACTCGACCCGACTCGCGACCCGCTGGCGGCGCCCGTGCTCGACGAGCACCAGCGGGCCGTGGTCGAGCATGCCGGGGGGCCATTGCTGGTGCTGGCCGGGCCGGGGACCGGCAAGACCACCACGATGGTCGAGGCGATCGTGCACCTGGTCGAGCAGCGGGGGGTCGATCCGGCATCGGTGCTGGCGCTGACGTTCAGCCGGGCGGCGGCCGAGCAGCTGCGCGACCGGGTGACCCGGCGGCTCGGGCGCACGCTCGGAACCCAGCTGTCCTCGACGTTCCACTCGTTCGCGTACTCACTGCTGCGTCACTACTCCGACAAGGACCGATCCGCGGAGCCGCTGCGGCTGCTGACCGCCGCAGAGCAGGACGTTCGGCTCCGCGAGCTGCTCACCGACGCGCCCGAGTCGGTGACGTGGCCCGACGAGCTGGCGGCGGCGATGGGTACCCGGGGCTTCGCCCGGGAGGTGCACGTGCTGCTGGCCCGGGCTCGCGAGCACGGCCTGGAGGCCGCCGACCTGGCCCGCATCGGCCGGGAAGCACAGCGCGACGACTGGGTGTCGGCCGCCTACTTCCTCGACCAGTACCTCACCAACCTCGACTACGACAGTGCCATCGACTACGCCAACCTGGTCTTCGAAGCCGTCCGCATCGCCGAGCATCCGTCGGTACGACCCCGGCTGCGCGAGCGCTACACCCACGTATTCGTCGACGAATACCAGGACACCGACCCCAGCCAGGTCGCCCTGCTACGGGCGCTGGCCGGTAACGGCGGCAACCTGGTCGTCGTCGGCGACCCCGACCAGTCGATCTACGCGTTCCGCGGCGCCGACGTACGCGGCATCCTCCGGTTCCCCGACGAGTTCCGCGCGGCCGGCGGCGAGCCGGCACCGGTCGCCGCACTCGGGGCAACCCGCCGGTTCGGGCCCGAGCTGCTGCGGGCCTCCCGCGCCATCGCGGCGACGTTGCCGGCAAGTCCGCACGTTTCGGCGGAGGCGTGGCGCACCTTCCGCAACCCGATCGCGCTGGCCGACGAGCCCGGCTCGGTCGCGGTGCGCACCTTCGACACGGTGCGGGCCGAGGCCGAGCACATCGCCGACGAGCTGCGCCGGGCCCACCTCGAGCGAGGCGTCGGTTGGTCAGGCATGGCCGTGCTGGTCAGGTCGGGCCGGCAGAGCATCCCCGCTCTGCGCAGCGCTTTGATCGCGTGCGGCGTGCCCGTCGAGGTCGCCGCCGACGAGACTCCGCTGGTCCGTGAGGCGGCGGTGCTGCCGCTGCTCGACGGGCTCAAGGCAGTCGTCCGCCCCGATGCGGTCGAGGCGGACGTTCTGCTCAGCTCGCCTCTCGGCGGTCTCGACTCCGCGGAGCTCCGGGTTGTGGCCAGAGCACTTCGGCGGGCCGATCCTCAGCGTCGGGAGTCGCACCGGCTGCTCACCGAGGCTCTGCACGATCCGGCGATGCTCGCCGGCCTTCCTGGTGCGGCTTGTCGCAAGGCCGCCGCGCTCGGGGAGCTGCTGGCTCGGGTACGCGTGCTGGCCGAGGACGGTGCGACCGTCGAGGAGCTGCTCTGGGAGCTCTGGCAGGCGACCGGGTGGCCGCAGCGGCTGCGGCGTACGGCTGTCTCGGGTGGGCCGGGGTCGGTGGCCGCGCACCGCGAGCTGGATGCGATCTGCGCACTGTTCGAGGAGGCCGCGCGGGCCGAGCAACAGCAGGGCCACAAGGGTGTCGAGGCGTTCCTCGACACGCTGGTCGCTCAGGAGATCCCGGCGGACACCTTGGCCGACCGCGGCGTACGCGGCGAGTCGGTCCGGTTGCTGACCGCCCACCGCTCGAAGGGGTTGGAGTGGGATCTCGTGGTCGTCGCCCACGCCCAAGAGGGACAGTGGCCCGACCTGCGACGGCGTACGACGCTGCTGCACGCCGACCAGCTCGGTACTGACGGCGTGGTGCCGCCGACCACGGTCCGGGAGCTACTGGCAGAGGAGCGGCGGCTGTTCTACGTCGCGGTGACACGCGCGCGCCGCGACGTGCTGGTCACCGCCGTGCAGTCGGTCGACGAGGAAGGCGAGCAGCCGTCTCGGTTCGTCTTCGACCTGGGTGTCGACGTGGAGGAGGTGCAGGGCAGGCCACGGCGGCCGCTGTCGCTGCCGGGCATGGTGGCCGAGTTGCGGCGCACGCTGAGCCATCCCGCGACCACCGAGCCGATGCGTACCGCGGCGGCACAGCGGCTGGCGCGGCTTGTCGCGCTCCGTGACCACGACGCCCCGCTGACTCCTGGCCTGGTGCCGGGAGCCGATCCGGCGACCTGGTGGGGGTTGCGCTCCACCTCGACGAGCCCCGTGCCGGTGCGTCCCGGCGACGAGCCGGTGCGATTCTCGGCCAGCGCCCTGGAGACCCTGCTGACCTGCCCGGCTCGATGGTTCTTCGAGCGTGAGGCCGGCGGAGCAACCCCGTCGAGCGCCGCCCAGGGCTTCGGACTGGTCGTACACGCGCTGGCTGAGCGGATCGGCAAAGGTGAGCTGCCTGCCGACGCCGACCTGATGCCGTACGTCGACCAGGTCTGGGACCAGCTCTCCTTCCGCACCCCCTGGTCGGCCGAACGTGAGCGGCAGGAGGTCGCTGCCGCGCTGGCCCGATTCGTCGCCTGGCACCGGGGCCGGCCCCAGCGCACGCTGCTCGGCACCGAGACCGAGCTGCGGGCGGAGGTCGACCTCCCCGACGGCACCCGAGTGCGGCTCTCAGCCCGCGCCGACCGGCTCGAGGTAGACGCGGACGGAGAGGTCGTCGTGATCGACTTCAAGACGGGCAAGTATCCGCCGGCCAGCGCCGATATCCCCGAGCACGCACAGCTCGGGGTCTACCAGCTGGCCGTGGAGGCCGGCGCCGCGGACGCGCTCCTCGGTCGGCCTGGCGTGCCGGGTGGAGCGGAGCTGGTCCAGCTCCGGCACGGCGCAGCCGACCCGAAGGTGCAGGCTCAGGCGCCGCAACTGCCGGACGAGACAGGCGTACGCCCCGTCGAGCGCCAGCTGATGACGGCCAACGCCATCGTGCGCAGCGAGTCCTTCACCGCGATCACCGGCCCCCACTGCGACCGCTGCCGGTTCCGGGCGATGTGCCCGGCCCAACAGGGCGGGAACGTGCTGTCGTGAACGCCTTCCCACGCCCGATCACCACGGCCGTCGAGTTGCAGCAGGTGATGCGCGCCGACTACCCACTCTCGCCTCAGCAGTTCGAGGCCGCCACCGCGCCACTCGAGCCCGCCGTCGTGATCGCCGGCGCCGGCTCGGGCAAGACCACGCTGATGGCGGCCCGGGTCGTGTGGCTGGTCGCAACCGGCCAGGTACGGCCTGACCAGGTGCTCGGCCTGACGTTCACCAACAAGGCTGCGGGCGAGCTCGCCGGTCGTGTCCGTGAGGCGCTCCGTGAGGCGGGGCTGGTACCGAAGCCGGGCGAGCGCCGCGACGAAGACGACGAGGAGGGTGAGGCTCTCGAGCCCACGGTCGCAACCTACAACGCGTACGCCGCCGGGCTGCTGACCGAGCACGGCCTGCGGATCGGGCACGAGCCCGACACCCGGGTGATCGCCGATGCCTCCCGCTATCAGCTCGCGGCTCGGGCGGTCGCGCAGTACGGCGGGGAGATCCGTCTGCTCAGCGACTCACCCAGCCACGTCATCGGGTGGATCCTCGCACTGGACGCCCAGCTCAGCGAGCACCTGTGCGCGCCTGAGCAGCTGCGCGGCTTCGACGCGAGCCTGCGCCGCGAGCTGTGCGACGCGATCGAGCGGGAGAAGGCGAAGAAAGACCTGCGCGACATGGTCGAAGGAATCGACAAACGGGCCGAGGTGCTCGGCCTGGTCGAGGCCTATCGCTCGCTCAAGCACGACCTGGGAGTGATGGAGTTCTCCGACCAGATCCAGCTCAGCGCGCGTCTGGTCACCGAGCACCCGGCCGTCGGTGCCGCCGAACGGGAGAAGTTCAAGGTCGTGCTGCTCGACGAGTACCAAGACACCTCCGTCGCCCAGGCACTCCTGCTCAAGGGACTGTTCGGACAGGGGCACCCGGTGATGGCGGTCGGTGACCCCAATCAGGCGATCTACGGCTGGCGGGGAGCGTCGGTGTCGAACATCCTGCGCTTCGCCGAGGACTTCCCGCACCTGCGCACGGGCGCCACCGGAGTGCGCTCGTACCCGCTGACCGTCAACCGCCGCTCCGACCGGCGCATCCTCGACGTCGCCAACCGACTGGCCGAGCCGCTGTACGCCGACACTCCCGGCGCGGTACGGCTCGACCCCTCACCGCAGGCGGGAGAAGGCGAGATCGAAGTCGCGGTGTACGAGACCTACGACGACGAGCTGGCGGCACTGCCGGTGCGCGTCCGGCGTGCCCACGAGGAGGTGGCCACCAGCTGGGGCGAGATCGCCGTGCTCACCCGCGACAACGCCCACGCCGCCGCTGTGTTCCATGCGCTGACCGTGGCCGGCGTACCCGTCGAGATCGTGGGCCTCAAGGGCCTGCTGGAGCTTCCCGAGGTGGCCGAGGTGGTCGCGACCCTGGCGCTGTTGCACGACCTCACCGACAACGCCGCACTCCTCACGCTGTTGTCCGGCCCTCGGTGGGCGATCGGCCCGCGTGACCTCGCACTGCTCGGCCGCCGGTCCCGCGAGCTGGTCGGCGACCTGCCGACGGCCGGTGAGGTCACCTTGGCTCGAAAGGGGAATCGCGCAGTCGCGGCAGCCGAGACCGACCGCACCGCGGCGCAGGCGACCACGCACTCGCTACCACGGCCAGGACGAGTTGCGGGGCAGGATTCCGCGTCCGAGCCAGGGCGACCGACTGGCTGCCCGTCCGGCCTTGAGCACCAGCTGCTCGCCGCGACGGCGGGCGCGGATCCGGCCGATGTCTCCTGTCTGGTCGACGCGCTCGACGACCCGGGGGAGGGCGCCTACTCCGCGGAGGCGCGCGAGCGCTTCGCGTTGCTCTCGGCCGAGCTGCGGATGCTGCGCCGGCATGCCGCCGACCCGTTACTCGACCTGGTGCGCCGGATCATCGACGTCACCGGGATCGACCTCGAGCTGGCCTCGTCGGTCAGCGAGGCAGCAGCGTCGCGGCGCGACAACCTCGACCTGTTCGTACGCGCCGTCGCCGAGTTCCAGGCGATCGACGGGGCGGTCACACTCGCCGCGCTGCTGGCCTGGCTCGAAGCAGAGGACGAGTTCGGCAACGGCCTCGACATCGCCACCCCGACCGACGCCGACTCGGTCAAGTTGTTGACCGTGCATCGCGCCAAGGGCCTGGAGTACGACGCGGTGTTCCTCGTCGGCGTCGCCCGGGAGAAGTTCCCGCCGACCAGGGGCCGGAGCCGGTGGCTCACCGGTCAGGCAGTGCTGCCCAACCCGCTACGCGGCGACGCTCGTGACCTGCCGGTGCTCGGTGAGCTGACCCGGCAGGGTGTCCTCGACTTCAAGGCCGACGCCCAGCGGCACGACGCGACCGAGGAGCTGCGGCTCGCGTACGTCGCGGTCACCCGGCCACGCAAGCTTCTGGAGATCTCCTCGTTCGTCTGGCAGCCCGGCCGCAAGGGGGCCTGCGGGCCGTCGCCCTACCAGGAGACCGTGCGTGAAGCCCTGGCCGGCTGGGGTCTGAGGCCACTGGCCTGGCGCGACGTGCCTGAGGACGGGGAGAACCCGGTGCTGCTCGGCCGTCGCGAGGTGCCGTGGCCGGTCGAAGAGGTGAGCGAGGAGGTACGCCGGCGGCGAGCCGCTGCCGACGCCGTGCGTCAGGCGGTCCTGTCACCGCCGCCGGGAGCCCCGATCGCGGGCCTTACTCCCGCGGAGGCCGAACTGGTTGGGGTCTGGGACGACGAACTCGACCGGCTCGTCGCCGAACTGTTGGAGCAACGCAGTGAGGAGATCGCCGTCCCGCTGCCGAGCGCCTTGTCGGCGACCGCGGTCACCCGGTTGGCCGAAGACCCCGACGAGCTGGCCGCGCACCTGGCCCGCCCGATGCCACGACCGCCTGCGCCGGCGGCAAGGTTCGGTACGCGGTTCCACGCCTTGGTGGAGCAGCACTTCCAGGTCGACGCCGACGACCCGCTGCTCGATCCAGACGACCTGCCCGGCCGTGCCGACCTGGGCATCGCGGGCGACGACGAGCTGGCCGAGGTCTGGCAGCGGTTCCTGGCCGGGCCGTTCGCGCAGGCCGTACCGATCTCGGTCGAGTCGAGCTTCGCGCTCGTACTCGCCGGGCAGGTCGTGCGGGGCCGCATCGACGCCGTCTTCGCCGACCCGGACCCGAACGCTCCCGAGGGAGCTGTGCTCGTGGTCGACTGGAAGACCAGCCGCTCCCACGCCGCCGACCCGCTCCAGCTCGCCCTCTACCGACTGGCCTGGTCCGAACTGCACGGCGTGCCCCTGGACCACATCCGGGCAGGGTTCTACTACGTCCGCGACAACACGCTGGTCGTGCCGGAATCACTGCCGGACCGCTCCGCCCTCGAGGCCCTCTTCGCCAGCTGACCCGGGCTGGTTTGTGGCCGATCACGGCACCTGAGCGGTGCTTGTGGCCGATGGTGACCGCGACACGCCCGGCGGGCCTGTCGGCATCGGCCACAATCCAGCGTCAACCATAGGCTCGGGGTGTGCCTGGCTCCTCGTTCCCCGCGCCCTACTCCGTCGACATCGCACTCTCGATGCACAGTCACGACCGGGCGGGAGGACGCCGTACCGACGATGCGTGGCTGGCCCAGGTGTGGGCCGATCCGACGACCCGGGTCGTGACACTGACCAAGGGCCTGTTCCCGCTCGGCGACGACGGCGCATCGGTGCGCTGGGCGTCGCCGAGCGAGGTGCCCGGTGGCCAGCGGCTGTTCCTCGGCTTGGTCGAGGGCGTACCGCATTTCGCGGTCGAGGCCGACGAGGACTCGGTCGACACGACGACCAACTGGGACGGGATGCGCAAGGCGGGCCCGCTGCTCAGCGACCGCGACGCGGGCCTGCTGATCCACGCGATCGCGCTGGCCGAGTGGCATCGCGCCCACCGGCACTGTCCCAGCTGCGGCGCGCTGCTGGAGCAGACCGACGCTGGGCACTGCCTACGCTGCGTCGGTTGTGGCCGCCAGCACTTCCCGCGCACCGACCCCGCGGTGATCATGCTGGTCAGTGACGGCGAAGGCGATGCTGAGCGGGCGCTGCTGGGCCGCAACCAGGCCTGGCCCGAGGGCCGTTACTCGACGCTGGCCGGGTTCGTCGACCCCGGCGAATCCCTGGAGGAGGCCGTCGTACGCGAGGTGATGGAGGAGGTCGGCGTCCAGGTCGCCGACGTCAGCTACTTCGGCAACCAGCCGTGGCCATTCCCGGCCAGCCTCATGGTCGGCTTCTTCGCTCGCGCGACCACCACCGAGATCGATGTCGACGGCGCCGAGATCGCGTCGGCGCGCTGGTTCACCCGCGAGGAGCTGAAGGCCGAGGCAGAGGCCGGCGTGTTGAAGTTGCCGGGCGGCATCTCGATCAGCAGGTCTCTGGTCGAGGCGTGGTACGGAGGCCCGCTCCCGGGCCAGTGGTGACCCGAGTTCCACACGTTCGGGATGTCGGCATGGCATCCTGACCCGAGACGCCGCCCTGACCGGCAACAGCCGACCAGCAACACTGACCCGCAACAACTGGGAGGATCGATGACGGAGAAGGCCGCCGGACTGCCGCGGATCGTGCTGGTGCTGACCGTCGGGGCCGCCCTGGTGATCGTGATGGCCGGGACCCGGGCAGCGAGCGGGCTCCTCGGCAACGTCTTCCTGGCTCTCGTGCTGACGATCACCGTGCACCCGGTGCGTGCCTGGCTGCGTCGGCGCGGCCTGCCCGGCTGGCTGGTGTCGATCATCATGCTGCTGGCCGTGTACCTGATCCTGGTCGTTATCGTGCTGATGCTCGTGGTGTCCATCGCTCGTCTGGCTGCGCTCTTGCCCGGCTACGCCCCCCAGGTACAGGACAACCTCGACGCTGTCGGCGGCTGGCTGCACGACCTCGGGGTCAAACAGGAGCAGGTCAACGCGGTCATCGACTCGTTCAACTGGGGCAACCTGGTCGGCCTCGCGACCGACATCCTCAGCAGCGCACTCGGCATCGCCTCCGACATCTTCTTCATCGCCACCCTGCTGCTCTTCATGGCCTTCGACACCACCAAGACGACCGAGGCGCTGGAGCACATGCATGCTCAGCGTCCCGACTTCGTCGACGGCCTGCGCGCCTTCGCCACCGGCACCCGGAACTACATGGCGGTCTCGGCAGGTTTCGGCGCGATCGTGGCCGTCATCGACGCTGTGCTGCTGGAGATCATGGGTGTGCCGGGCGCATTCATCTGGGGCGTCCTCGCCTTCGTCACCAATTTCATCCCGAACATCGGCTTCGTGATCGGCGTGATCCCGCCTGCACTGATCGGCCTGCTCGAGGGTGGGCCTGGTCTGATGATCGGGGTGATCGTGATGTATGCGGTGGTGAACTTCGTCATCCAGTCCGTCATCCAGCCGCGCATCGCCGGCGACCGGGTCGGCCTCTCGGCGACTGTGACGTTCCTGTCCCTGGTGTTCTGGAGCTTCCTGCTCGGCCCGCTCGGTGCGCTCCTGGCCGTCCCCTGCACGCTGCTCGCCCGCGGGCTGCTGATCGACGCCGACCCGTCGGCCCGCTGGACCCTGCCGCTCATCAGCGGCAAGCCCAACCTGACGCCCGAACAGATCGAGGCGGCGTACGCCGGTCCCGAGCGCGCCGCCGTAACCTCCAGCGAGGAGGAGGGACGCTCGGCGGGCGCCTGATCTCGACACGGCCGCTCGTTCCCCGCGGTCTCCTCGATCAGCGGAGCGGTCGTGTAGCACCCAGGAACGAGACTCTCGCCGAGTGGCGCCTACTGGAGGCCGGCAGTCAGGCGCATGACGTTGTCGACGTACTTCTTGCGCACCGGCCGACTGCTCCACTCTTCGATGGTGAGCTCGCGACTGCGCGCGCGGTAGTGGTCCTCGACTTCCCGCATCGCGGTGGCGATCGGCTCGCCGAGCATCATCAGGGATGCCTCGTAGTTCAGCGCGAACGAGCGCTGGTCCATGTTGCTCGATCCGATGACCGCCGCGTTGTCGTCGATCGTGAAGTGCTTGGAGTGCAGGATGTACGGCGCCGGATAGAGATAGATGCGTACGCCCGACTCGAGCAGCGCGCGGTAATAGGACGCCTGTGCGTGGCCGACCATGAACTGGTCGGAGAGCTCGCTGACGAACAGCTCGACGTCGATGCCGCGTTCGGCAGCCGTCGTGACGGCGTACAGCAGTGACTCGTCGGGCACGAAGTAGGGGCTGGTCAGCGAGATCCGCCGTTTGGCGGAGTAGATGAGCGAGGTGAACATCCGTAAGTTGTTCTCCTTGACGATGCCCGGCCCGCTGGGCACCAGCTGGCAGGCGACCCCACCGATCTGACGGCCGGTCGCCGGCCCGGCCGGATGGGACTCGACGATGTCGGGGAGTGCGCCGGTCTCGGTGAGCCAGTCGGCCGCGAAGACCGCGTTGAGCGCTGCGACGGCCGGGCCCTGGGCGCGGACCATCAGCTCGACCCACTTCCGGCCGAGCTTGTGGTTCTTGGGCTTGTTGTAGCCAGGCTCGGTGAGGTTCTGCGAGCCGGTGAACGCGACCGTGCCGTCAACGACCAGGATCTTGCGGTGGTTGCGCAGATCCGGTCGCCGGAACCTCCCCTTGAAAGGCTGGATGGGCAGCATCGGACGCCACTCGATCTTCGTGGCTTCGAGCTTCTCGATCATCGCGGGGTAACCCGGGATGCCGCGCGAGCCCAAGTGATCGAACAGCAGGCGTACGCTGACCCCGCGCTCGGCGGCGTCGGCGAGTGCCTGGAACAGCGGATGGGTCATCTCGTCCCAGGCGGTGATGTAGAACTCGACGTGGACGAACCGCTCGGCCCCGGCGACGTCCGTCGCCATGGCACGGAGCGAGCTCTCGTAGTCCTCGATGAGCTCGATGTTGTTGTCCTCTTGCAGCGGCAGTGCGCCCAGGCGGTGGTTGAGCTCGACCACGGTGCCCAGCAACTCGTCGTGGTTGCCGGCGGCGGCGTCACTGACCAGGCGGGTGTGTTCCTGGGTCAGCCGGAAGGCTTCCTTCTGCCGCCTGAACCGCTCGCGCCCGATGCGCTGGTGGCCGAACAGCAAGAAGATGCAGAAGCCGATGATCGGCTCGACCAGGATCAGCAGCAGCCAGGCCATCCCCGTCGACGGCTTGCGGCCGCCGGGGATCACGCCGAGGGCCAGTAGACGAAGACCGATCTCGAGGATGACCAGCAAGGTCCCGAGGACCGACCAGATCGACATGGCCGAAGACTAGTGTGACGGCCGCATCGGCCGCCGCACGACGAGCCGGATTGTGGCCGATGGTGGCAACCGAAACGGGTTTGTGGCCTATGGTGACCGCGACACGCCCGGCGGGCTCGTCGGCATCGGCCACAAACCGGCCAGGGTTCGGCGATGGGTCGGTCTCGCAGCGAACCGCGTTGAGCGGATCATGCCCGGTGACCTCGCCGGTGTCGAGGGTCTGCCGGCCAGCGACGTTGCCGCCCACGGGACGAGAAGCCGGACCAGATCGCTGCCGCGTAGAGAGAGCCTCACGTGGTATGCATCCCGCATCGTCCGGCTGATGTGTCGCCCCCGCGACGTAAGGTTCCCGTGTCGTTGGGTGCGGGCCGAGTGGAAGGAGATCGATGGACGCCGACCAGTTGCTCGAGGGGCTCGACCCGGAGCAGCGAGAGGTCGCGCTCGCGTTGCGCGGTCCGGTGCGGGTGCTTGCCGGCGCCGGCACCGGTAAGACCCGGGCGATCACCCACCGCATCGCCTACGGGGTGGCTTGTGGTGTGTACGACCCGCGCCGGGTGCTGGCGGTGACGTTCACGACGCGGGCTGCCGGTGAGATGCGGCACCGGTTGCGTACGCTCGGGGCCGGGGGAGTGCAGGCACGCACGTTCCACTCTGCGGCGTTGCGCCAGGCACGCTACTTCTGGCCGAAGGTCTACGGTGGGGAGTTGCCCGAGCTGGTCGCGTCCAAGCTGCCGATGCTCGGCCCGGCGGCTCGGCGCAACGGCGTCGACACCGACCCCGCGACCCTGCGCGACCTCGCCAGCGAGGTCGAGTGGGCGAAGGTCTCCAACGTCCGCCCCGACGACTATCCGCGGATCGCGGCCGCTCGGGGCCGCGAGGTGTCCGGCATCGACTCGAAGGCGGTGGCGCACGTCTTCGCGACCTACGAGGAGCTCAAGCGCGAGGCCCGCCGCATCGACATGGAGGACGTGCTGCTGTGCTGCGCGGCGATCCTCGCCGACGACGAGCGAGTGGCGGCGCAGGTGCGCCAGCAGTATCAGCACTTCGTCGTGGACGAGTTCCAGGACGTCAGCCCGATCCAGCAGGCGCTGCTCGACCTGTGGCTGGGTGGGCGCGACACGATCTGCGTGGTCGGCGACCCCGCGCAGACGATCTACTCATTCGCTGGCGCGTCTCCCTCGTACCTTCGCGACTTCCCGCGCAAGCACCCCGGCACGACCAGCATCGAGCTGGTGCGCAACTACCGCTCCACACCGCAGATCGTCGAGGCGGCCAACACGCTGTTGCGGGGCTCGCCTTCGGCCGGCGTACGCCTGAAGTCTCAGCAGGCTGCCGGTGCCGAGGTTCGTTATCTCGACCAGCCCGACGAGATCGCCGAGGCGGCCGCGGTCGCCGACCAGATCGACCGACTCGTTACCGCGGGAGCCTCCCCGGCCGACTTCGCCGTCCTGATGCGGGTCAACGCCCAATCCGCCGCGCACGAGGAGGCGCTCAGCGATCGCGGGGTGCCCTTCATGGTCCGGGGCACCGAGCGATTCTTCGACCGGCCCGAGGTCCGGCAAGCGGTCACTCTGCTGCGGGGCAGCGCGCGCGCCGGTGAGCACGAGGGCGATCTCGTCGGCGCCGTGCGTTCGGTGCTGGGCGGGATGGGGTGGAGCGACAAGGCGCCGGAGACCCGGGGGAACGCGCGCGACCGCTGGGAGTCGCTGCGCGCGATCGTCGACCTGGCGGAGGCGTTCGCGCAGGAGCGGACCGATGTGGGGCCCGAGGACTTCGTGGTCGACCTCGATCGGCGCGTTGCCGAGCAGCACGCACCGGTGGCCGACGCGGTCACCCTGACCACCATGCACGGCGCCAAGGGACTGGAATGGGAGCACGTGTTCGTGACGGGCGTCCACGAGCAGACCGTGCCGATCAGCTACGCCCGCACCGCCGGGGCGATCGAGGAGGAGCGCCGACTGCTCTATGTCGCGGTCACCCGGGCGCGACGTGACCTGACGGTGAGCTGGGCCCGTGCCCGTACCCCTGGCGGCAACGCCAAGCGGCGACCCAGCCGGTTCCTCGATGCTCTGCTGCCCGTCGCCCCCCAGGCGCCGCGTCTGTCTCGGGCGGCGAAGAAGGCCAAGGCGATCGCCGACCTCGACCCTGAGCAGGCGCGGCTGTTCGAGTCGTTGCGGGCTTGGCGCACCCGGACGGCCGAGGAGATCAGCAAGCCGGCGTTCGTGGTGCTGACCGATCACACGTTGCGGGGAATCGCACTGAGCCGCCCGCGGAGCCAGCGCGAACTGCTGTCGGTGCCGGGCATCGGGGCCGCGAAGTGGGAGGCGTACGGCGAGGAGATCCTGGCCCTGGTGGCCGACGAGCAGGCCGGCGATCCGGGAGTGGATTTGGCGGCCGACGACGAGCCCGCAAGAGAAGTGCCGGTATCCGGGCATAAATAGTTTGCTCCTTGGATCGGCAGGGGAGTACGGTTTCACACCGAGTCCGAATGCCCGCGCACAAGAGCACTGACAACGCTCGCGCCCGACACGCACGAAGGAGGTGCACGCACATGATGAACAACTGGTTCGAGATCGGCCGGCGCTCGACGATGACCTCTGCCTACCCGCGTGCCCTCTTCGCTGGAATCGGCGTCGGTGTCGTCGTGGACGAGCCGCGCAACGCTACCCACTCGGGGACCCATGTCTGGAGTCCGCCACTCTGAGCAAACCTCAGCAGGCGCCCTCCAGGCCGCGGAACCCGAAACCCGGGATCCGCGGCCGTTTTGATTTCTCGACCGTGTTTCTCCGCTGTATCACCGCTAGGCCCCACAAGAGCACTACGAAGCAAACGAATCATCTGGAGGTGGACGAGATGAGCACCAGCGTCCTGGACGCGCCGGCTGAGGGGGACATCCTCAGTGACGAGCAGCTGCCCTGCCGGGTCAACGACCCGGAGCTGTTCTTCGCCGAGAGCCCGACCGACGTCGAGCTCGCCAAGGAGCTGTGCGTGACCTGCCCCGTGCGGGTCGCGTGTCTGGCCGGTGCACTGGAGCGTCGCGAGCCCTGGGGCGTCTGGGGTGGGGAGCTGTTCCTACAGGGCGCGGTGATCCCGCGGAAGCGTCCGCGTGGTCGGCCTCGCAAGCACCCGGTAGCAGCGTGACATGACCAGTCCGACAGTTTCGACAATGAAGATTTTCTCGAGGAGCAAGAAGATGTTGATGAACTTGATGACCGAGGACTTGGCGCGCGCCCATATGGCCGAGCGTCTGGGGGAGGCGCGTGAATCGCGTCGCCAGCGTGAGCTGACGACCAGCCAGCGGATGGCCCGCCGAGCCGAGAAGGCGGCCCAGCAGGCTCGCCTCGCCCTGGCCCGATCGCTCTGAGATCGGCACAGCTAAACCAGACGGGTCAGACAGGTGGGCACGGCTCCAGGACTACCCTGGGCTCGTGCCCATCTGCGATTTCTGCGGCTCCGTCGCTCCCGCCGACCAGTTGCCGCTGACCTGGTCGACCGCAGTCGAAGGTGGCCGCTCCAAGATCTACTGTGACCGCTGCTCCCGCGACCATCTGCGCGCGATGGAGGGAAAGCTCGACTCCGAGCACTGGTAGGCCGAGTTGGCACGAATCGGCGAGGATTCGTGCCAACTCGCCGAGGATTCGTGCCAACTCGGCGGGTTAGACCTCGAAGCCGGGGACCGTGTCGAGCAGGATCTGCTGGAAGGGGAGTTCGGCCTCGAGTTGGCAGAGTACGCCGACGGTGCCGACGAAGGTGCGGTGGATGAGCATGTACGACGGGGGCAGGTTGAGGCGGAAGACCATGCCGGAGCCTTCGTTGCGGGGATCTTGGATGCGAGTGGCCTGCTGACGCATGAACGCGCGGGTGAAGTGGTAGGTGGGGTTGCGGGCCGGCTCCAGGAACGGCCCGAGGTAGGCGGCCAGATCCTCTCGGTTGACCTTGATGCCCGGTCGGATGAAGCCGGCGTCCCGGAAGATCGGCGTGGCCGCCGCGTAGTCGTCGCGCAACGCGAGCGTGAGGAGCTGGCCGATGTAGCCGGGCAGGCCGCCGTCGGGCAGGTGGGCGACCGCGCCGAAATCGAGCACACCCAACCGGTCGGGGCGCGAGGCGGTGCCCGGGAGCAGCCGGAAGTTACCCGGGTGCGGGTCGGCGTGCAGTAGCCCGGTCCGGGCCGGTGACCCGAAGATCCAGCGTGCGAACAGCTCGCCGTAGCGGTTGCGCTCCTGCTGGGTGCCCTCGGCGATCACCTGGGCCAGCGAGGCCGGGCTGTCCAGCCACTCGGTGACCAGCACTCGGCTGCTGCTCACGACGACCTGGGGCACCGCGTACGCCGAATCGTCGTCGTACGCGTCGGCGAAGGTTCGTTGCGACTCGGCTTCCAGCTCGTAGTCGAGTTCCTCGAAGACCCGCTGCTGCAACTCCTCCAGGAGCGGTTTGACGTCGATGCCCGGCATGAACGTGCCGAGCGTACGCGCCAGCCGCGCCAGTTGGCGCAGGTCGGACCGCATGGCCTCGTCGGCGCCGGGATACTGCACCTTGACCGCGACCTCGCGCGGCGTGCCGCCCCCCTCGGCCCAGGTGCCGCGATGCACCTGTCCGATCGACGCCGCCGCGGCGGGCTCGTCGTCGAGGGTCACCAGCCGGTCGCGCCAACGCGGCCCGAGCTCGCCGGCGATCACGTGCTTGACGGTGTTCGCGCTCATCGGGGGCGCGGAGTCCTGCAACTTGGTCAGCTGTGCCCGATAGGGCTTGGCCAGTTCTTCGGGGAGCGCTCCCTCCATGATCGAGAGCGCCTGCCCGAGCTTCATCGCACCACCCTTGAGTTCGCCCAGGGTCTTGAAAACCTGCTCGGCGGTGCGCAACTGAACCTCGGTCAGCACGGTGTCCGCGGGTGCGCCGCCGAGTCGTTTGGCGGTGCCGAGCGCCCGACGCCCGGCGAAGCCCAGCGGCAGCGCGGCGAGCTTGGCGGTGCGGGTGACGGCCTTCTTCGGGAGGTCGCTCATGTCTCGACCACCCCAAGAAGATGGTCACCGCTGTGGTGGAGTGGGTTGAGTCGCCGCGAGTTGGTGCGGCTCACCGGCGCCGCGGTGCGGCCGGCGACAGGGGAATCGCCAACCCCTTTTGGCTCGCTCACACCTCCATTGTCCATGCACAGCCACACGACGGGTGGGGGCGCCAGCTGCGGGCCGAGATGTCACGCAACCATGGATCGAGGCGCAGGGTCGCCGACCAGGTCGACGGGCGGCGTCCGGCGATGAACGCCTGCGCGTCGCGCACCGCCCACGCGAGGGCCAGCGCCGCCAGCGAGTGCTCGACGACCTCGTCGCTGCCGTCACCGTGAACGGTCTCGGAGAAGGCGCAGTACTGCTCCAGGAGTACCGGCCAGCTGGGGTCACGGTCGGTCTCGGCCGCGTCGATGCAGCGCAGGCACGCAGTGGAGCCGGGGAGGACGAACGGGCCGACGTACGCCGATCCCTCGATGAACCGCACCAGCACCTGCGCGGTCCCGGCGGACATCGCGCCGTCGAGCAGCCGCCTGCGGGGCTCGCCGGCGCCGGCGACCAGGAGTACGTCGGTGCGTACGCCGGGCTGCGCCTGGTCGGCGCCGGCGACCAGTGCTCGCGCTTGGGTGCTCAGCGCCGGGCCGGACGGCCCGAACGTCATGATCTTGATGTAGCCGTGCCGCGCGGGCTTCTCGGGCAGCAACGACACAGGTGTCGGGCGTGGATCGGCTCCGCCGATCGGGACGCTGTGCCGCGCGTCGTAACCCAGCTGCAGACTGCCGTCGGCCCGCCGCAGCACCGGTACGCCGGGGGCGAGTCGGGTGCGCTCCATGGAGGCACACCCTGCCTGAACCTGGGCGTACCTTCAAACGGCTATCCACAGGCCGGGGTATGTGGAGCCGAGGGGGCGGGCACCGGTGATCCGGTGCCCGCCCCTCGGGTGGTCTGCTGGTGCTGCCTCAGCGGTGTGATGTGGCCACCGCTGGGCTTAGCCTTGCCGAGGATGCGGTTGAGATTGGTGCCGCAAACGGGGCAGACGGCCTTGGCCATCCGGGTGCCCTTGTCGTTGACTCTTACTTCGCCATCGGCGCTGCGCTTCTCCTTGCACTTGACGCAGTAGAACTCGCCGCTCCAGGTCTCCGCCATGACGGCCTCCTTGCCTTCGATCTTCGTATCTGGTCGTCCAGGCGGGGACGGAAAGGGGAAGTCCCGCCGGGGGCCGTTTTCTCTCGGCCGTCTGCGACCCTACGCCAGCGCGGCAGGGCAGACGCGCAGGCGTCGCCGCCACGCCACGGATTTCACGCTCAGCGGACGAAATTTTGCCACGAAATATCCGATTCACCCGTGGGTCGATCTCCACTCACCGGCGGATCGCGGGATGACATGTCCTAGGCTCCGCGTCATGGAACACCTGCTTGTCGAGCGCCCTCGTGACGGCGTCGTCCTGCTGACCCTGAACAACCCCGACCAGCGCAACGCGATGAGCGACCAGATGACCGCCGCGTGGGCGCAGGCGACCGCCGAGTTGGCGAGTGATCCGAGCGTACGCTGCGTGGTCGTCACCGGCGCCGGCAGCGCGTTCTGCTCGGGCGGCAACCCCAAGTGGGTGGCCGGGGAGGGCGAGCCCAGCGTCGACGAGTACCGCACCAAGATGATCGCCTTCTACCGGCAATGGTTGTCGATCAGGCAGATCGAGGTGCCCACGATCGCCGCCGTCAACGGGTGGGCCGTCGGTGCGGGCATGTGTCTGGCGCTCGCGGCCGACATCCGCTACGGCTCCACCGAGGCCAAGCTGTCGGCACCTTTCACGAAGCTCGGGATGCACCCCGGCATGGCCGCCAGCTACCTGCTGCCCGATGCCGCGGGAATGGGGGTCGCCCGCGATCTCTTGCTCACCGGCCGCGCTGTCGGCGCCGAGGAGGCCTTGGCGCTGGGGCTCGTGTCACGCGTACTCCCCGCCGAAGGCTTCCTCGACGCCGTGCTCGATACTGCCGCCGAGGTCGCAGCCACCGCCCCCATCGCCAGCAAGCTCACGACGGCCGTTCTGCGCGGGGGCGGGCACAGTGACTTCGAGACCGCGATCCAGTGGGAGGCGCTCGCGCAGCCGGTCACGCTGGCCACCGCAGACCTCAAGGAGGGAGTGCTGGCGGCTCGGGAGAAGCGCAAGCCGCGATTCCAGGGTCGTTGAAGATTCGTGCCAACTCGGCGAGGATTCGTGCCAACTCGGCGTGAAGATGAGGCCCGCAACCGCTTCGGTGGCGTTCGCCTTCCCCTTGCTAGCGCCTCCGATGCGGACCACGGGCCTCATCTGGAGGAGAACCTAGGCGGCGCGCCACAGGCAGGTCAATCCGAAGTCGTCCACTCCTGTGGATAAGCATGTGGACGAGGTGTGGAGGGCCAGGCGCAGGCTGTGGACCGAGGTGTGGGAAAGCGTGAAACCCTGTGTACGAAGGGGGTCGGGTCAGGCGGGCAACACGCCTGGCGAGCAGCGATGATGGTTTTCCCCGTCCTGTGGATGAAGGAAAGTTGAGCATGACTTCGCACGAATCCGCCGACCGTGCCGTCGCAGGGCCGGCCACCATGTCGGTCATGGTTGCGGTCGACGCGCTGCGCCGGGTCGCCTTCCTGCTCGAGCGCCGGCTCGGAGACAGCTACAAGATCAAGGCTTTCCGAGGCGCTGCCGACAGCGTGTTGCGCACCGACCCCGAGGTCGTGCTGGCTCACTCCCGGGCCGGGACGCTGAACGAACTGGACCGGGTCGGCCGGGCCACCGCAGCGGTGATCGCCCAGGCGATCGCGGGGAAGGAGGTCGACTACCTGCGTGACCTCGAGCCCGGAGCAGGCCCGCTCGCGCCTGAGGGGCCGACGCTCGCCGCGCTCAAGGGCGACCTGCACACGCACTCCGACTGGTCCGACGGCGGCGCGCCGATCCAGGAGATGGTGTTCACCGCGATGCAGTTGGGTCGCGAGTACCTCGTGCTCACTGACCACTCGCCGCGCCTGACCGTCGCCAACGGGCTCAGCGCAACCCGGTTGCTGCAGCAACTCGAGGTGGTCGACGCGGTCAACGCCCACCTCGGCGACGACTTCCGGCTGCTCAAAGGCATCGAGGTCGACATCCTCGACGACGGCAGCCTCGACCAGACCGACGAGCTGCTGGCCCGCCTCGACCTGCGGGTCGCCTCGGTGCACTCCAAGCTGAAGATGGAGTCCGCGGCGATGACCCGGCGGATGGTCGCCGCCGTCGCCAACCCGCGTACGAACGTGCTGGGACATTGCACAGGGCGGCTGATCAAGGGAGACCGCGGCACTCGCCCGCAGAGCAGTTTCGACGCGCGCGCCGTCTTCGAGGCGTGCGCCGAGTACGACGTGGCCGTCGAGATCAACTCTCGCCCCGAGCGCACCGACCCTCCTGACGACCTGCTCGAACTTGCCGTCGAGATCGGCTGCCGGTTCGCGATCGATTCCGACGCGCATGCCCCGGGCCAACTCGACTTCCCGGCGTACGGAGCGGCTCGCGCAGACCAGTTCGGCATCGATCCCGAACGCATCGTCAACACCTGGCCCCTCGACCGCCTGGTTGCCTGGGCCAATTGATCGGGCCAATTGATCGGGCCAGTTGATCGGGCCGGTTGATCGGTCCGGTTGATCGGTCGACCGGCGGCTGAGTGCGGCGCTGCATTGTGGCCGATGGCGACGGTCTGTCTCGGCGTGCCGTGGTCGCGATCGGCCACAATCCGGCTCGGGTTGCCACCATCGGCCACAATCCGGCCCGGCTGGGGTCGGTGGCGACCAGTGCGTGTCGGGGTGCCGGAGTACGTTGCGGCTATGGATCTAGCGAGGGATGAGCGGCCCGAGGTTGAGGTACGACGCAGCCGTCGGCGTACCCGCACCGTGTCGGCCTACCGGGAGGGCGGCAAGGTCGTGGTGCTCATCCCGGCGCGGATGTCCCGGGCGGAGGAGGCGACCTGGGTCGAGACGATGGTGGCCCGGCTGGAGCGCTCCGAGCGGCGCCGACGCCCGTCCGACGAGGCGCTGATGCGCCGGGCGCTGGAGCTCTCGGCTACCTACCTGGACGGTTCGGCTTTGCCGAGCACGGTCCGCTGGGTGGACAACCAGCGGTCCCGGTGGGGGTCGTGTACGCCGGCCGACGGCACGATCCGGCTCTCGTCCCGGCTGCAGGGCATGCCGTCGTGGGTGGTCGACTACGTGCTGCTGCACGAGCTGGCACACTTACTCGAGGCCGGGCACACCAAGCGGTTCTGGGCACTGGTCGACGTCTACCCGAAGGCCGAGCGGGCCAAGGGGTTTCTCGAAGGTGTCGCGCTCGCGTCGGGCCACGACTGGTCAACGGACGACGTCGAGGGCGGCGGCGACGAGAGTTGACACCGACAGGTCCTGGCCAGGCAGGGCGTCGACCGGCCACCAGCGCACGTCCAGTGACTCGGCGCTGACTTCGTGTGCCGTCTCCGGCCCCGCGATCGCGAGGAAGCGCACATCCAGGTGATGGGTCACCCGATCTCGATACGCCGCGTGCTCGTTCCTCGCCGCGGTTACTCGATCAGCGGAGCGGCAGAACGGCACGGCGTGCTCGTCGAGGTGGATCGGTGTGGGGTGCAGGGCGAGCCCGGTCAGGCCTGACTCCTCGGTTGCCTCCCGTAGCGCCGCGCTGGCGAGGGTCTGGTCACCGGGCTCACAATGCCCGCCGAGCTGGAACCACTGCCGCGCCTTGGCGTGCAGCGTCAGCAAGACCTGGCGGTGGTCGGCGGAGAGCACCAGAACCGACGCGGTCAGATGGTCGGGCCGGCACGAGCGGTAGGCCCCGTCGGGATGGGCCGCAAGATGGTCGAGGAACCGGTCGCGGAGCGGATTCGGCGGCAGCGCCGACAAAGTGGCGATGGCGTCGGTGTGCAAGCTCACTCCGGCGCGCTCCCGCCCTCCTCGTCCAGGAGCTGTTCGAGCGCCGCGTCGAAGTCGTCGGACGGCGTGTCCTCGATCGCGTCGTGCCGCCCGAAACCAAGTGGGTCGTCGAGATCGGCGCTGGTGGGCAGCAAGTCGGGGTGCGCCCACACCGCGTCGCGGGCAGCCGCTCCGGCACGGGACCGCAGCGCGCCCCACAGCGTCGAGGCGTCGCGCAGCCGCCGCGGCCGCAGCTCCAGTCCGACGAGGGCCGCGAACGTCTGCTCGGCGGGTCCACCGGCGGCCCGGCGCCGGCGGACGAGCTCCTGCAGCTTCGTCGCGGTCGGCATCCGCTCGCCAGCGGCTCGGCCGACGACTTCGTCGACCCAGCCCTCGACCAGTGCGAGCAGGGTCTCCAGGCGGGCGAGCGCGGCCTCCTGGGCCGGGGTCTGCTCCGGCTCGAACAGGCCGCCTTCGAGCGCCTCCTGGATCGCCGCCGGGTTGCCGGGATCGATGCCGCCGATCACTCCCTCGATGCGGGAGACGTCGATCGTAGTGCCGCGGCCGTAGTCCTCGACGGCGGCGATCAGGTGCCCCGCCAGCCACGGCACGTGCGCGAACAGCCGCTGGTGAGCGGCCTCGCGCAGCGCCAGGTAGAGCACGACGTCCCCGGCGGGCAGATCGAGCCCGTCGGTCCAGGCCGCGATATTGGCCGGCAACAGCGCCGCACGGCCCGGCGGACTCAACGGCAGACCGATATCGGAGCCGGTCAGCACCTCGCCGGCGAGCCCGGCGAGAGCCTGGCCGACCTGCGACCCGAACATCGCGCCGCCGGCCTGGCCCAGGAAGCCCATCAGCGGGCCGGCGATCGCGGACGCCTCTTGCGGCAGTGCCTTGCCCATCGCCGCGACCACGTGCTCGGCAACCGGCTCGACCAGCTTCTGCCACACGGGCATGGTCTCCTCGATCCACTCGGCGCGGCTCCACGCGACGGCGGTAGTGACGCCGGAGGGAAACTCGGTGACCTCGTCGAGCCAGACGTCGGCGAGGCGTACGGCATCGGCGACCTTGGCCTGCTCGGTGCCGTTCGGCGTCGGGTCCGGTGCACTGGCGGCCGATTTGCGAGCGAGGTCGAGGGCGAGGCCCCAGTTCACGGCGCCGTCGTGCGGCTGCAGCATCGCCTGCACCTGACCCAGCATCGCCGACAGGTCGGGGAGCTGGCCGCCCTGCAACGGCCCGCCCGGGCCAGAGAACTGCGCGAAGATCTGCTCGAAGGGCGTGCCCTCGAACGGGTTCGGTTGCGGTTCGTCGGCGTCGCTCATGACCTCCACGGTACCGGTCCGGTGGGAGCTCTGTGCGCAACCTCCGGCGTGTGCTTCCTGCTTCGACGCGACGCCCGCATAGCCTGGTGAACATGCGAGCGGAGCGAGCAAGAGGGAGTCGCGAACGCACCATCCGGTGACCGCACCGCGGCACAGCCGAGTGGCACTGGCTGGCGTTGTCCGCGGTGAGCCGACCTCCGTCTGCTTCACCGTCAGACCACAGTTTGAGATAGGGGAAACGCATGGCAATCCTGTTATGGCTGCTGCCCGCCGCGCTGGTGACGTTCGTGGCTATCGGCTGGATCGCGTATACCGACCGGCAGGCCACCGAGCAGCGCAGCGAGGACGAGCTGCGTCTCCTGATCGGCGAAGCGCTTTCCCGGGAGCACCCCGGCGCCGACCAGGCCATCCCCGCTCAGCGGGTCGAGCCCAGCACGGGAGTGGTGGTGCGGTCTTCGCCGTCTTTGCGCGAGTGAGAGGGTAGGCGGCGTGAGTCGTCGCAGTGCCGCACAGGTCCTGGCTTTCGTGCTGGTGTTCGGGTTCGGTGCGGTGATCGCGGTCAACGGAGTGCCGTTCGTACGCTTCCAGCCTGGCCCGACGGTCGACGTGCTCGGCAAGCAGAGCGATGGCGACCGGATCGTCCAGGTCAAGGGGCACCGGACCTACCCGACCAGCGGTGAGTTGCGCATGCTGACCGTGCGCACGACCCGACCCGACACCACCTTGAGCCTGGTACAGGCGCTCCAGGCATGGGCGGACCCGCACGACAACCTGTACCCGTACGAGATCATCTACCCCGAGCCGACCTCGGATCAGGAGCAGACCGAGGAGTCCCAGCAGGAGATGGTGTCCTCGCAGGACCACGCGGTAGCGGCGGCGATGCTGCAGCTGGGGTACGACGTCACCAGTCCGGTGGTGGCCGCGGTCGAGTCCGACGGCGCGGCCGACGGAGTGCTCAAGGCCGGCGACGCGATCGACAAGGTCGGGGACGAGGTCATCAGCACCCGGACCCAGGTCGCCGACGCGGTGGCTGCCGTGCGGCCCGGCAGCACGGTGAGGCTCGCGATCACCCGCAAGAGCAAGAAGAAGGTCGTCGAGGTCACCACCCAGGCCAATCCTGACGACGCGAGCAAGTCGATGATCGGCATCAGCATGGCGGCGGGGGAGAAGTACGACTTCCCGTTTTCGGTGAAGGTCGACGTCCCCGAGACGATCGGTGGCCCGAGCGCCGGACTCATCTTCGCGCTGTCGATCTACGACACCCTCACCCCGGGCAAGCTCCTGGACGGCAACGACGTGGCAGGCACCGGTGAGGTCGACAGCGAGGGCACGGTCGGCCCCATCGGCGGAATCCGGCAGAAGATCGCCGCCGCCGAAGCCGAGGGTGCCACGCTGTTCCTGGTGCCGCCGGGCAACTGCGACGAAGCGATGGTGGCCCACACCGACATGCGGCTCGTTCGCGCCGACAACGTCAGCTCGGCGATCACCTCGATCCGTGCCTACGCCGCCGACCACGATGCCACCCTGCCGCAATGCCCGAAGGAGCCTTCGTGACCGACTCAGGCGAGCGGCCCGCCGATCCGGTCTTGCGTGCGGCCGTGCTCGAGCTGGAGGCACACGCTGCCGAGGCCGGATGGGACGCACCCGCCCGGCTGTTCGCCCTGGTCGGCACCGAGGCGCTGGTGCGCGACGAGCCGGAGCTCGCGACCGAGCTCGGCATCACCGCTGGCGGTGCGGGCCTGACCGCGATCGAGCAGGAGCAGGTGCCGGGCGAGGAGCTGGAGGAGCTGCTGCTCGGCATCGCCTGGCCGCCGAGCGTGGACGGGTGCGCGGTGGTTCTCGAGCGGGTCGTGCTGCCTCCCGAGGCCGAGGAGCAGGTTCCCGACGATCCGCAGGAGGCGGCAGCGTTCGCCGCCGGGCACCCGAACGCGAGCGAGGTACGCATCGTCGCCGCCGTGACCCGGCTCGGTGGCACCCACAGCGCTGTCCGCGTACGCACGCAAGACGACCCACCTGTGGACCCACCTCCCGGGTCATCTCTCGGGCCCCCTCCTCTGATCGAGGGATCCGACCTCGTACCGACTCTTCTAGAGTTGCTCGCAAGCACCCTGACAGGTCCGGACGATCCGGGCCTGCCCGACTGAACGGCAGACGATGAGCTTCTTCGACGACGAACCTGCTCAGCCCCAACCCCGCGCGACGCGGCCTCCCGGCCCGAGCCCCCGGGCGCGGGCGCTGGTGATCACGGCCGTGATCCTGGTCGCGCTGTTCTTCCTCCTCTCGGCGCTGACCGGCGTGCTCACCGACCGGATGTGGTTCGGCAGTCTCGGTTACGGCGGAGTATTCACCAAGGTGATCGGCACCAAGGTGCTGCTGTTCGTCGTGTTCGGGCTGCTGTTCGGAGGGTTCGTCTTCGCCAACATGCTTGCCGCCTACCGAACCCGCCCGGTCTTCTGGCTGTCGTCGGAGCAGGCGAGTCTGGATCGCTACCGGGACGTGGTCGAACCGCTGCGCAAGTGGCTCGCGGTCGGGCTGAGCATCGTCCTCGGCCTCTTCGCAGGCACGGCCGCGGCGGGACAGTGGCGGACCTTCCTGATGTGGCGCAACGGCGGATCTTTCGGCACGACCGATCCCTACTTCGGTAAGGACGTCGGGTTCTTCGTCTTCCAGCTGCCTTGGTACCACTACGTCGTCAACGTCGCCCTGACCGCGACCGTGCTGGGGCTGGTGGCCGCCGTCCTCGTGCACTACCTGTTCGGCGGCATCCAGCTCCAATCGCGCGGTGACCGGCTGACCGGTGCCGCGCAGGTGCAGGTGTCGGTGCTGGCCGGCCTGTTCGTGCTGTTCAAGGCGGTCGACTACTACCTGGACCGGTTCGACCTGACCGTCGACGAGGGACGCAAGTTCACCGGCGTCAACTACACCGCGTTCCACGCCCAGCTGCCGGCCAAGAACATCCTGATGTTCATCGCCTTGATCTGTGCGCTGCTGTTCTTCGCCAACGTCTTCCGTCGCACCTGGCTGCTGCCCGGCGCCGGGCTCGGGCTGCTCGTACTCTCCGCGATCCTGCTCGGGGTGCTCTGGCCCGGCATCGTGTGGCAGTTCCAGGTCAAGCCGTCCGAGCCCGACAAGGAAGCGCCGTTCCTGGCCAACAACATCGAGGCCACCCGCGACGCCTACGGGGTCGCCGATGCGACCGAGCAGCCGTACGCAGCGAAGGTCAACGTCACCGAGGTCAAACGCGCTGCCGACGCTGAGTCGTTGCCGGGCGTCCGGCTGATCGATCCCAAGCTGGTCAACCAGACCTTCGAACAGCTCCAGCAGGTGCGCGGCTACTACAAAGTCGCCGACGTGCTCGACGTGGACCGCTACACGGTCGAGGGGAAATCGCGCGACATCGTCCTCGGTGCGCGTGAGCTCGACCTCGACGGCGTGCCCAGCGAGCAGCGCAGCTGGAACAACGACCACACCGTCTACACGCACGGCTACGGCCTCATCGCGGCCTACGGCAACAATCGCCCGGCCGACGACCGGGAGGCACAGGTCAACACCGACGAGCCGTTCTGGGCCGAGAAGGGGCTGCCGTCCACCGGCGTCCTCAGCGACCTCGCCGACGGCAAGTACGAGCAGCGCATCTACTTCGGCGAGATGAGCCCCGACTACTCGATCGTCGGCAAGGCTGCGGGCGGTCGCGACGTCGAGCTCGACGTGCCGCAGGACAGCGGTGACCCGATCACCAACACCTACAGCGGCAAGGACGGCGTCAAGATCGGCAACCTGTTCAACAGGCTCCTGTACGCGATGAAGTTCACCGACGCCAACATCGTGTTGTCGGGGCGGGTCAACGAGAACTCGCGGATCCTCTACGAACGGCAGCCGCGTGCGCGCCTGGAGAAGGTCGCGCCGTGGCTGACGGTCGACAACGACCCGTATCCCGCAGTGGTCGACGGCCGTGTCGTCTGGATCCTCGACGCCTACACGATGACTGACCGCTACCCGAACTCCCAGCGCGAGTCGCTGCAGGACATGACCCGCGACACGCTCTCACCGACGACCTCGTTCGTGACGCTGCCGACCGACCAGATCAACTATGCGCGCAACTCGGTCAAGGCGACGGTCGACGCCTACGACGGCACGGTGACCCTGTACGAGTGGGACAAGGACCCGATCCTCGCCGCCTGGGAGAAGGTGTTCCCCGGGCTGGTGCAGCCGAAGTCCGCGATCAGTGCCGACCTGCTCGAGCACATGCGCTACCCCGAGGACCTGTTCAAGGTGCAGCGCAGCATCCTCGCGCAGTACCACGTCACCGATCCGCAGACGTTCTACCAGGGCACCGACCGGTGGGAGGTGCCGGCGGATCCGGCGTCGAACCGTCAGCTGAACAACCTGCCGCCCTACCGGCTCTCCATCCAGATGCCGCAGGACGAGCAGGGCGACGTGCCGACCGACCCGCGGTTCTCCCTGACGTCGGTGTTCGTGCCGTTCAACCGCAAGAACCTCGCGTCCTACATCGCGGTCGACTCCGACGCCAGCAGCGACGACTACGGCAAGATCCGGATGCTCACGCTGACCAACAACAACCAGGTGGACGGGCCCTCGCAAGTCGCGAACAAGTTCGCCAGCGACTCCAATATCCAGAGCACGCTGCAGCCGTTGCGGCTCAACCAGGAGATCCTCAACGGAAACCTGCTGACCATCCCGGTCGCCGGTGGCCTGCTCTACGTGCAGCCGGTGTATGCGCGGCAGTCCGGGGGTGCGGCGTCCTACCCGATCCTCAACTACGTGCTCGCGACCTTCGGCAACCAGGTCGGCATCGGGCGTACCCTCTCGGACGCGCTCGCGAACATCCGCACCGAAAGCGGGGAGGGAAGCGGATCCGGCAATGGGACCGGCAGCGGGAACGGGACTGGCAGCGGCGGTAACGGCGGCACGACCAGCGACACGGTGCTGGAGCTGCTCGACGAAATCGAGGCCAAGCAGGCGCAGGCCAAGACCGCGTTGAAGAGCGGCGATCTGGTGCGTTACGCCCAGCTCCAGGAGAAGATCACCAAGCTCATCCAGCAGGCCGTCTCGCAGGCTCGCTCGGAGCGGGCGGGGGAGAAGGGCTGAGAGCAATCTCTGAGTCTCACGACAGTCGCTTGCGGCGGTGATCGATCACACGACGCAGCTTGGCTACTCGGGCGTCGTCGAACGGGAGGTCGGTCAAGTCGGGTAGCCAGCGGTCGGCGCGGGCGACGAGCTCGGAGAGTACGCGTCTGGTCGCGCGGTCGGGTACGCCCAGCCCCGATCCCAGCATGACGAAGTCGTCGGCGCCGAGATCGCTATTGGTCCGAGTTCCGACCCGTAGTGCCATCGTGGTGTCTCCGTACACCTGCGAGCAGGGCACGTCGTAGGCAGGGGAGACCGCCCATTCGCCCTTCACCTGCTGGAGCACCGAGAAGTTCTTCGCGTGAGCATCGCCGTTGCCCATCAGATAGGCGAACGCGAGTTGCCGGATCAGGTCCCTTGCTGCGACCAGCGGTGCATCGCAGACGTTTGCGAGAGCCGCGAACACGCGCTCGGCGCTGAGCCGGTACTTATCAGCCGGCGGACGATCGCTGGCCTGGCAGCCGTCCTCGACGGCGAGCGCGCGGAGCTCCCTGTCGACGGTGACACGATCGAACCGCTGGACCAACAGGCCGACCGCACCCTCCCGATCCGCCACCAGCTCGAAGGGCGGCACCGTCAGCCCTGACTCACGTGCTGCGGCGAGGAAGAACGCCTCGTTCTCGACCAAGTGTGGAAAGTCGGCTACCGGATTGAGCTTGAGGATGAATCGCTCGCCGGCCCGGGCCACAGGCAGGTTGATCATGGCCGCGCTCGTCTTCTCCTGGACGCCGGGCAGTGCCGCGCGCTGCGCGCGAATGCCCAATTCGTGGAGCAGTTCCGCGAAGCTGACTGATCCGATGTCGTCGATCGAGATATGTGGTGGCACCTCGGCCGGGGTCACACCGGCCGGCACGACCTGCACGTCGCCTACCGTGTCGGCGCCGACCGCGAGCAGGAGCGACAGTTCGTCGTCGGCCGACGTCTTGACCGCGCGGCGCAGCACACCCAGGCGCCGGCCCTCGGGAAGCAGCCCGGAGAAGAAGGACGGCAATGCGCCGCCCGTCTTCACAACCGGCTCGGGCCCCACTGGCAGCGTGGTTGCGACCGGGGCTCCGCCGGCGTCGATCCAGGTGTCGAGATAGCGGAACTCCACCCCATCGGTGATCCGGATGAGCGCCGCCGCGCGGTTGCCGGCCTTGTAGACGTCGGCCTGGTCGACGAACCGCAGTTGCTCCAGATCCTCCTCAGGCACGGGTGACCCCTGTGCTGGCGCCGCGGTGCACCTCCAGGTGCAGCCCCAGCGCGTTGAGGACCGCGATCACCTTGTCCAGCTGGACGGTCTGCTTGCCGTTCTCCAAGGAGTGCACGAACCGCTCGGACACCCCGGCAAGATCAGCCAGCTCCGTTTGGCGCAGGCGCAACTGAGTCCGGCGTTCCCGGACGGATGCGGCCAGAGGCCCGACGGGCCGCTCACCCACGCCGACGCTCCTTCCGATTCAGATCCGCACGATCATGCGGTCTACGGCTCAGGATAGTGCCCGTTTGGCATCAGTTCGAGAATTTCCGCGCGATCGTGCGGTCTTGAGGTAGAAAGGGATCCCTGGCCCAGTCGCAGCATCGTGGCCGCACGAGCGTGCGGGCAGTTGTTCTACTCGTGCCATGGCTTTGCAAGCCGAGGGCTTGGTTGAGTGGCATGGCAAGTCCAAACAAGACCCAGGTGCCTTTTGGACCATAGCCGCAACCGAGTGACGCGCAGGCCACGTCACCGCTCACCCTGATGGGCCAGTGCCTGCCGGATGCTGACCCGCGCGCCGGTCCGGAGCACGGAGTTGGCATACATGCGGCCGGCACAACCTCTCCACCAGATCAAGCTGGTGGGAGGAGAACAGGACAGGTACGCCGGCGTCGGCACGGTCGCGCAGAACGCCGGACATCACGTCCACCGCCACCGGGTCCAGCCCGGAGAACGGCTCGTCGAGCACCAAGATCTCGGGATCGTGCACCAGCGCCGCGGCGAGCTGGACCCGCTGCTGGTTGCCGAGCGACAAGGTGGCCACCTCGTCGTGGCGGCGGGCCTCGACCCCCAGCACGGTGGTCCAATGCTCCATCGCAGTCCGGGCTTGCTCGGCCGGAGCGCCGTAGAGCCGAGCCAGATAGACGAGTTGATCGCCGACCTTCATCCGCGGATAGAGGCCGCGCTCCTCGGGCATGTAGCCGATCCGGCGTCGAACCTCGGCGTCGATCGGTCGCCCGCACCCTCCACGTGATCCTCCTCGAACCCAGCTGACTCGGCTGCATTGTGGCCGATGGTGACTGTTTCGCCCGGCTTGTGGCCGATCCCGACAACGACACGCGGTGGGGGTTGTCGTCATCGGCCACAACACGGCCACCCGGTCAGTGCATCACCGGATCCGATCCAAGCGACCCAAAACGTGTGTTGGACAGACGTGCCGGGGTTACTCGACGCTGGGGCCATGACTGAGGAGATCGTCGTCGGCGGTCATCGCCGCATTCGCCCCTTCAACACCGCGGACACCTATCCGGAGCAGAATCTCGGCAACGACCTCTGTCAGGCGGTGGTCGCGGGCAACACGGTGTACCTGCGTGGCCAGGTCGCCCAGGACCTCGACACTCGTGAGAACGTCGCGGTCGGGGACGCGGCGGGCCAGACCGAGAAGGTCTGCGACAACATCCTGCTGCTGCTCGCCGAGGCTGGTGCCCAGCCCGAGCACATCGTCAGCTGCCACATCTACCTGACCGACATCCGGCACCGCGAGGCCGTCTACAACGTGATGGGTCGGCGGCTGCCGGGCGTCCACTACGTCTCCACCGGTCTGGTGGTGCAGGCGCTCGCTCGGCCCGAGTGGCTGGTCGAGGTGCAAGTCGTGGCGGTGATCGCGTGACGTTCTCGCTCGCAGGCCGCTGCGCACGCACCGGCCGGTTCGGAGCGATCGTCAGCTCCTCGAGTCCTGCGGTCGCGGCTCGGTGCGCCTGGGCACGCGCGGGCGTCGGCGCCGCGATGAGCCAGAACATCACCGATCCCACGCTGGGTACGGCCCTGCTCGACGCCCTGGCCGCTGGCGCGTCCGCACAGGAGGCGCTCGACCAGGTGGTGGCGTCCGGCAACCATGCGCAGTACCGCCAGCTCACGGTGGTCGACGGTCAAGGACGCGCCGCTGCTTTCTCCGGCGAGCACACGTTGGGTACGTACGCCAGCGCGGTCGGCACCGACGCCGTCGCCGCCGGCAACCTGTTGTCCGGCAAGAACGTCCCGGACGCGATGCTCGCGGCGTTCGCCGCCGCACCCGATGACGACCTCGGCGACCGACTGGTCGCCGCGTTGCGGGCCGGATCCGACGCCGGGGGAGAGGCAGGACCGGTGCACTCGGCCGGGATGCTCGTCGTGGACCGGGTGGCCTGGCCGGTGACCGACCTGCGGGTGGACTGGTCCGACGACCCGATCACCGACCTCGAGGAGGTCTGGCAGATCTGGAAGCCACAGGCCGACGACTACGTCACGCGCGGCCTCGACCCGCGCACCGCGCCGGCCTACGGAGTGCCCGGTGACGAGTGACGCCCTGGCGCATGACGCACTGGCAGCCAAGACCATCGCGTGCGAGACGGTCGAGACCCGGCTGCTCGCGCTGATCGGGCTGGCCGAGCGACTGCATGCCGATCCCGAGACGGCCTGGCAGGAGCACCGGTCCAGTGCCGCGGTCGCCGACGAGCTGGCGTCCTCGTTCACGGTCGAGCGCGGCTACCTCGGCCTCGACACCGCGTTCAGGGCGAGGGCCGGCAACGGCTCGCGACGGGTCGGCGTCTTCGCCGAGTACGACGCCCTGCCCGGCATCGGGCACGCCTGCGGGCACAACCTGATCTCGGCCATCGCGGTCGGCGCCGGCCTTGCCCTCGCGTCCGTCGCCGACCGCCTCGACCTGACCGTCGAGGTGTACGGCACCCCGGCTGAGGAGGGCGGTGGCGGCAAGATCGAGATGCTCAAACGCGGCGCGTTCACCGACCTCGACCTCGCGATGATGGCCCACCCGGCGCCCGTCGATGTCGCCGAAGCCCGGCCGTTCGCGGTCTCCCACTCGCACGTCACCTTCACCGGCAAGGCGGCGCACGCGGCGGCGTACCCGGAGCAAGGCGTCAACGCCGCCGATGCCTTCACGATCGCGCAGGTCGCCATCGGGCTGCTGCGCCAGCAACTGCCGCACTCCGTGCGGGTCCACGGCGTCGTCACCCACGGCGGCGACGCCCCCAACGTGATCCCCGAGCGCACCGAGGGCCGCTGGTACGTCCGGGCCGAGACCATGGCCGAGCTCGAGCAGGTAGAGGCACAGGTACGCCGCTGCTTCGAGGCTGGCGCGCTGGCGACCGGATGCGAGCTGGCCATCGAGCCCGAGTCGGAGCCCTACAGCGAGTTCCGCGCCGACGAGTCCACCCTCGCGCTCTACCGCGCCAACGCCGAAGCGCTGGGCCGGACCTTCGCCGACGCGTCCACCGGTGGCCGGATGAACCGGGCCTCCACCGACATGGGCAACGTCTCGCTGGTCGTGCCGGCTATCCACCCCTATATCGGCATCGACAGCCTCCCCGCGGTCAACCACCAGAAGGAGTTCGCCGACCACTGCATCGGCGAGGCCGCCGACCAGGCCATACACGACGGTGCCATCGCGCTGGCGTGGACCGCGATCGATCGCTTCACGAACGCCTGACCACCGAACCTCCAACTGACAGGGAGCAACCGTGAGCACAGAGCCTGAACCGAGTGCTGGGCCGGCATCGCCGTACGACATCCTCTTCGAGCCCGTGAAGATCGGGCCGCATACGACCAAGAACCGCTTCTACCAGGTGCCGCACTGCAACGGCATGGGCTACCGCGACCCGAGTGCCCAGGCGACCATGCGGCGGATCAAGGCCGAGGGTGGCTGGGGCGTCGTATGCACCGAGCAGGTGGAGATCCACGCCAGCTCCGACATCACCCCCTTCATCGAGCTGCGGGTATGGGACGAGCGGGACTTGCCGGTGCTGGCCCGCATCGCCGACGCCATCCACGAGGGTGGTGCGCTGGCCGGCATCGAGCTCGCCCACAACGGCATGAACGCGCCGAACCTCACCAGCCGCGAGATCCCGATCGGCCCCTCGCACCTGCCGGTCGCGCCCGACACGATCGCGCCGATCCAGGCTCGTGCCATGACCAAGGCCGACATCGCCGACCTCCGGCGCTGGCACCGCACCGCGGTGAAGCGGTCGCTGGCGGCGGGCTACGACATCATCTACGTGTACGCCGCCCACGGCTACAGCGGTCTCCACCACTTCATCGACCCCCGTTACAACACGCGCACCGACGAGTACGGCGGGTCGATCGAGAACCGGATGCGGCTCCTGCGCGAGATCATCGAGGACACCCAGGAGGAGGTCTCCGGCCGTGCCGCCGTCGCCTGCCGCATCGCGGTCGAGAGCGACCTCGGCCCGACCGGGATGCCGGCCGAGGACATCCGAGCCGTCATCGAAAGCCTCGGCGAGCTGCCCGACCTGTGGGACTTCGCGATGGGCTCGTGGGAGAGCTGCTCCCTGACCTCCCGCTTCGGCCAGGAGGCCAGCCAGGAGGAGCACGTCATCGGCCTGAAGGCGCTGACCTCCAAGCCGGTCGTCGGGGTCGGCCGGTTCACCTCGCCCGACGCGATGGTTCGCCAAGTACGCAAGGGGATTCTCGACCTGATCGGCGCTGCTCGTCCGTCGATCGCAGACCCGTTCCTACCCAACAAGATCCGCGAGGGCCGGCTCGAGGCGATCCGCGAGTGCATCGGCTGCAACATCTGCGTCACCGGCGACCAGACCATGTCGATCATCCGCTGCACCCAGAACCCGAGCATGGGGGAGGAGTGGCGCCGCGGCTGGCACCCCGAGCGGATCAGGCCGCGCGAGTCCGACTCGAAGGTGCTCGTCGTCGGTGCCGGGCCGGCCGGGCTCGAGGCCGCGCGGGCGCTGGGAGTCCGCGAGTACGAGGTCACCCTCGTCGAGGCCGGGCGTCAGCTCGGCGGCCGAGTGACCACCGAGTCGCTGCTCCCGGGCCTCTCGGCCTGGAACCGGGTACGCGACTATCGCGAGCTCGCGATCAACGATCTGTCCAACGTCGAGGTCTACCGGGAGAGCCCGATGACCGCCGCCGACATCGAGGAGTTCGGCTTCGAGCACGTGATCGTCGCGACGGGATCCACCTGGCGCGCCGACGGAGTGGGCCGCTGGCACCTGGCGCCGATGAGCATCGCCGACGGCGCGAACGTGCTCACGCCCGACGATCTCTTCGCCGGCCGTCGCCCGGAGGGACGCAAGGTCGTGGTCTTCGACGACGACTACTACTACCTGGGTGGAGTCGTCTCGGAGTTGCTTGCCGGAGAGGGGTACGAGGTCAGCGTCGTCACGCCCTCGCCGCAGGTCTCGCAGTGGACCATGCACACCTTCGAGGTCGGCAAGATCCAGCGGCGGCTGATGGAGAAGGGCGTGACCCGGCTGACCGACACCGCGCTGGGAAGCATCGGCGCGGGCTCGGTCGAGCTGATCGACGTCTACACCGAGCAGACCCGAACCCTGGAAGTCGACGCTGTCGTACTGGTCACCGCCAGGCTGCCCCGCGAGGAGTTGTTCACCGAGCTCCTCCCGCTGCAGGAGGACGGACGGCTGGCGTCGGTGCGAGCGGTCGGCGACTGCCTCGCTCCCGGCACCATCGCCGCCGCCGTGTGGTCCGGTCGCCGGGCGGCTGAGGAGTTCGACGCACCCCCGGTCGACAACGGCCTGATCCCGTTCCGCCGCGAGATCACCGAGCTCGCCGACACCTACTGAACCTCGTTGATCGAGTGCCGCCGCGAGGTACGAGCGGCGGCGTATCGAGATCCGGCGCGACCGGCCAGAAGTGCAGGCAACCCTGCTCCGAAACGGCCGCTCATCGCCGAAATCCGGTGAGGTTGCTTGCGTTTCTGGTCGCCCCGCGATTGGCTCAGTGCCGATACGCGAGGTACCCGCACTGGGTGTTGATGTGGTCGGCGACGAACTTCGCGTCGTGCCAGACCCCCCAGATGAAGCTCGACCCGCGCCGCGACAGCCACGGCAGGCCGAGGAAGTAGACGCCCGGCTCGTTGGAGATGCCGCGCCTATGAACGGGACGACCGTTCTCGTCGAAGGTGTCCACCTGGAGCCAGCCGTAGTCGACGCCGAAGCCGGTTGCCCAGATGATCGAGCCGATCGTGCTCAGGTCGAGATCGAGCAACGGGTCACTCACGCAGTCAGGCTCCGGGCCGAGCACGTGGGCCTGGGGCTCGGGCGGCAGGTCCAGTCCGTTGCGCTCGACGTAGGCGTCGGCCTCTTCTAGCAGGGCCAGGTAGTTGCGGTCGCCCAGGTCGATGTTCTCTGCCAGGTCGCAGGCGAAGCTCAACCGGCCGTCGGCGTACTTCTCGGTCCGCCCGACCAACTGGATGCCGAGGTCGGCGAGTGCGCGGAAGTCGACCGTGTGTCCGCCGCGCGCACCGCTGACCGCAATGGTCACGTGCTCTGCGCCGGCGGGCGGCGTCTCGGCATCCCATTTGCCGAGCACGCCGAGCCACCAGCAGAAGTCGCGGTCGCGGTAGCTGCGCGGGGGGCGGTCGTGTGGGCCGACCGAGAGATACACGTTGCGTCCCGAACGCTGCAGCTCGTCGGCGATCTGTACGCCCGAGGAGCCGGCACCGACGACGAGCACGTCGCCGTCGGGAAGCTGCTCGGGGTTGCGATACGAGCTGGAGTGGATCTGGACGATTCCCGCGTCGGCGGGCACGATCGGCGGGATCACCGGCACCTGGAACGGCCCGGTCGCGGCGACGACGTAGTTCGCCTCCAGCGACCCGCCCGAGGTCTCCACGTCGAAGCCCTGGCCGTGAGTCTTGCGGCGTACCGACGTGACCTCGACACCGCACCGGATCGGTGCGGCGATCTTCTCGGCGTACGCGGCGAAGTAGTCGGCAACCTGGTCCTTGCTGGCGAAGGCGTCGGGGTCCACGTCGCCGAACTCGAGACCGGGGAACCGGTCGTGCCATGCGGGACCGTTGGCCACGAGCGAATCCCAGCGTCCGGAGCGCCAGCGCTCGGCGATGCGATCCCGTTCGAGGACGAGGTGCGAGACCCCGGCGTCGCTGAGGTGCTCACTCATCGCCAGACCGGCCTGACCTGCGCCGACCACGAGGACGTCGACCTGCTGGTTCGCCATTCTTACCTCCGCTCGGCGGCAGACCACGGGTAACAGTCGCCGGTTCGATCCTGCGATGACGCCGAGGCGTTGTCCAACAGATGTTCTTGACTCTGTGGTTCGGATTTTCCGATGCGACGCAGAGGATGTGCCGACGTGCCTGTATCCAAGGAATCGGTGCTGTGGTTCGGAAACTTCTCTTGGACAGATTCACCACATGGCACCCACCCTTGGAACGATTCGTCGATAGCCGGCGCGACAAGCGGCCCGTCCGCAACCAGGAGAGTGAAATGACGACCACACCTACTGCGCTCGCGCAGGAGCAGGAGCACAAGCTCAGAAAGACTCTCGGGCGATTCGACATCGTCTTCTTGCTGATCGCGGCCGTCGTCGGCCTCGAGACGCTGGGCGCGGTCTCGAGCTTCGGCGCGGAGGCGTTCACCTGGACGCTCGTGCTCGCGGTCACCTTCTTGATCCCCTACGGACTGGTGTTCGCCGAGACCGGCGGTGCGTTCACGGAGGAGGGCGGTGCCTATACCTGGGTACGCGATGCGTTCGGTCGTCGCACCGGCGCGATCGCGGCTCTGCTGACCTGGGTGACCCAACCCGTCTGGGTCGGCGGCTCGATGGCTTTCCTCGCGACTGAAGGCTGGAACGTCAACCTCTCTCACATCAGCCAGGGCTCGTTCGCCGACTACGTGTTCAAGCTGGTCTTCCTCTGGCTGACGGTGCTTGCTGCCATCGTCAGCCTCCGCTACGGCAAGTGGCTGCCCACGATCGGCGCGATTCTCAAGGTCGGTCTGCTGGTCTTCTTCGTCGGGACGACGATCGCGTACGCCATCAAGAACGGTGTCGTGGACCTGTCCTTCGGCGACTTCTCACCGACCCTGACCGGCCTGTTCGGCGCCACTCCGATCCTGTTGTTCGCCTACCTGGGCTTCGAGTCCGGCAACAGTGCCGCCGGCGAGATGAAGAACCCCGCCCGGGACGTGCCGATCGGCATCGCGCGCTCCAGCGGTATCGCCGCGCTCTGCTACCTGTTGCCGATCTTCGCCATCCTGCTGGTCGTGCCCGGCGACGAGATCACCGGTATCGGCGGCTTTTTCGACGCCACCGCGACGGTCTTCTCCGTGTACGGCGGTGCTTCCGACTTCATGCTGAAGCTGCTGTCGATCTGCCTGGTCTTCGTGCTGATGACCCAGGGCGCCGCGTGGATGATCATCTCCGACCGGATGCAGGCGATCGCTGCTGCCGATGGTGCGTTCTTCGGCGGGTTCTTCGGTGTCTTCAACGCCCACCTGAGTACGCCGGTGCGGGTCAACTTCCTCTCCGGCGTCGTGGGCACCTGCTTCATGCTGGTGGCTATGCAGGTCAGCGGCAGCGCGGGCGCGATCTTCGGGGTTGTGCTGACGATCTCGATCACGACGTTCCTGCTCAGCTATCTGCTGGTGCTCCCGGCCGCCATCAAGCTGCGCACCTCGGTGCCGGACAAGCCGCGTCCCTTCCGCGCGCCCGTCTCCGACACCGGCTTCACCGTGCTCGGCGGCATCTGCTTCGTCTGGGTCGCTCTCGGCTCCTGGGTGGCGATCTTCCCCGGCACGCTGGAGAAGCTCTTCGGGATCAGCTACCCGTTCCACGACGTGTGGGGCGTGAGCCGTACCAGCTTCGAGGTCTTCACGATCGGCACCCTGGTCGTGCTGCTCGGGCTCGGCTGGCTCGGCTACATCCGGGGCGCTCGTGTGCGTGCCGGCCTTACCTTCGACGAGACGAAGCCCGGCGCCGCCGAATAGCACGCCCCGAGACCGCCCGACCCGGCCGCGGATGCGGCACGATGGCGGCATGGCCGATCCGTCGTTCACCCTGGTCCAGCTCCGCTACTTCGCCACAGCGGCGGAGCTGGGCAGCATGACGGGTGCCGCGAAGGAGCTGATGGTCTCCCAGTCCGCGATCTCCACGGCGATCGGTCAGTTGGAACGCGACCTCGGGGTGCAGCTGCTGATCCGGCACCATGCGCGCGGGCTGTCGCTGACCCCGGTCGGGCAGGAGTTCCTCAGCGAGCTGCGCCGATTCCTGTTGCACGCCCACGAGCTCGGCGAGGTGGCCAGGGGAGTAGGACGGTCGGTGGTCGGCGACCTCGTGGTCGGCTGGTTCTCGACGCTCACACCCTTCTACCTGCCGACGATCGTGCGAGCGTACGAGGAGCGCTATCCGGATTCCTGCGTACGCGTCATCGAAGGGCAGCACTCGCAGCTCACCGATGATCTGCGGGAGGGCCGTTGCGAGTTGGCGATCATGTACGCCTACGGGGCCGGTGACCTACGGTCGCGGGTCGTCGACTCGGTGCACCCGTATGTGCTGGTCGCGGCCGATCACAAGCTGGCCTCGCGCAAGTCGGTCCGGCTCAAGGAGCTTGTCGACCAGCCGATGGTGCTGTTGGATCTCCCGCACACCACCGACTACTTCCTTGCCCTGTTTGGCTCCCGCGGCCTGCCGGAGCCGGCGATCCGCTTCCGCAGCGGCGGCTACGAGACCGTGCGGGCGCTCGTCGCGCACGGCCACGGCTTCGCGATCCTCAACCAGCGGCCGCTGCACGACCTCACCTACGACGGCGCCGAGGTCCGCATGCTTGAGATCAAGGACGACGTCGAGTCGCTCGACGTGGTGGTGGCCTGGCCGAGCGACGCCCGGCTCACTCGAAGGGCACAGGCGTTCATCCGGCTGGTCACCAGCAAGAAGCACAGCGGCTGACCGGCCTGTAGGAGAAGTCCCCGACTTCGGCGGCTCGCGTCCGGCCGGCGTCTCGGTACGGCCCTCGGCTGGCGCCTCGGACCACTCGACCGCCTCCGGTGATCGAGCGTCCGGCGAGGTACGAGCCGGGCGTATCGAGATCGCATCACCGGGATAGATGCAGTACGCCGGAAATCGGTGTTGGCGACCGGCACGCCAGGCGGTTGATAGTGGAGCAGACCAGCCGAGACCTGAGGAGACAGCCCGTTGACCGAGACACGTTCCGACGAGGCCCGTTCTGTTGAGGACTGGCGTGCGACCGCCGCCACGATCAGCCCCCGCACCAACGCGTTCATCGACGGCAAGGCGGTGCCCGCGCTCGACGGCCGTACCAGCCCGACGGTCAACCCGGCGACGATGAGCGTGATCGCCGAGGTCGCCGAGTGCTCTGCCCCTGACATCGATGCCGCGGTGAAGTCGGCGCGCGGCACGTTCGAGGCCGGTTCCTGGTCACGGAGCGCACCGCGGGATCGCAAGGCGGTCATGCAGCGCTGGGCGCAGTTGGTGCGTGAGCATGCCGACGAGCTGGCCGTGCTCGACACGATCGACGCGGGCAAGCTGATCGCCGACACCTCGACCATCGACGTGCCCGGCAGCGCGTTCATCCTGGACTGGTACGCCGAGCTGCTGGACAAGACCTACGGCGAGATCGCACCGACCGGGAGCAACGACCTGGCCCTGGTCACCCGCGAGCCGCTCGGCGTCGTTGGAGCGGTCGTGCCGTGGAACTACCCACTGGAGATGGCGGTCTGGAAGCTCGCGCCCGCGATCGCCGCCGGCAACAGCGTGGTACTCAAGCCCGCCGAGCAGAGCCCGCTCTCGGTGCTGCGGATGGCCGAGATCGCCGCCGAGGCCGGACTGCCGCCCGGCGTACTCAACGTCGTGCCCGGTGCCGGACCCACTGCCGGCCGGGCACTCGGCATGCACCCGGACGTCGACGTACTCACCTTCACCGGCTCGACCGAGGTCGGCAAGCTGTTCCTGACCTACTCCGGCCAATCGAACATGAAGCAGGTCTGGCTGGAGTGCGGCGGCAAGAGCGCCAACCTGGTGTTCGCCGATGTCGACGACCTCGAGGCCGCCGCCGACGCGGTCTGCGTCGGCATCTTCACCAACCAGGGCCAAGTCTGCTCGGCCAACTCCCGGTTGCTGGTGGAGCGCTCGGTCAAGGACGATCTGCTCGCGCTCGTGGTCGATCGCGCGAAGGCACTGACCTTCGGTGATCCGCTCGACCCCGGCACCACCTTCGGACCGCTGGTCACTGCCGAGCATGCCGCCCGGGTGATGGAGCTGGTCGAGGCCGGCGCTCGTGACGGCAACCTCGTGCTCGGCGGGCGGGCAAGCGGACCAAGCCCGGCCTACGTCGAGCCGACGATCATCGACGGCGCACGCCCCGACTCCCGCATCGCTCGCGAAGAAGTGTTCGGGCCGGTTCTCGCGGTCTTCGCGTTCGACCAGGAGGACGAAGCCGTCGCGATGGCCAACGACTCGATCTACGGCCTGGCGGCGTCACTGTGGACCGGCGGTCTCGCCCGGGCGCACCGGGTCGCGCCGAAGCTGCGGGCCGGGACGGTCTCGATCAACACCGTCGACGCGCTCGACGTCGGCACCCCGTTCGGGGGCTTCGGCGCCTCCGGCTTCGGCCGCGATCTCTCCCCACACGCGCTGGACAAGTTCACCGGCCTGAAGACCACCTGGCTGCACCGGCCGATCTGACCTCGGTAGCCGCCGGTTTGTGGCCGATCGCGACAGCGAGCGCTGGTTTGTGGCCGATGCCGACGGCGACACGCCGGTAACGACTGTCACCATCGGCCACAAGTCGGCCTGCATTGGTATCGGCAACAGCGATGCCGGCTGCGGCCCAGGCAGCGATGAGGCGGGCGTCGCCCGCCGCCGCGACAAGCGTGGGGTCGCTCAGGGTCACCGTCGCCGCAAAGTGCACGGAATCATAGCCGCGCAGGCCGTGGTCTCGGGTGGCGTCCGCGGCGGCAGCCATGAGTTCGGCGTCGAGCTCGACGACATCGAGCTCGGGCCACAACTCGATGAGGCTTTGCCAGGCCGCGGCGTGTTCCTCCGAGGTGGTCCGGCCGAGTCGCTCGGCCATGGCGAGAGCCGCGGCGGCTTCGACGAAGGTGGGACGAGTGGTGACCAGCCTGTCGGCGCTGTCCCAGAGTTCGCCGCAGTACGCCGAGGTCGGCTCGTCCACAATCAGCGGGACCAGGGCTGACGTGTCGAGGTAGAGGATCACCGGCGTTGTTCGCCGACCAGGTCACTGACCGCACCCGACGTCTTCACGGGCGCTGAGCGTACGCCCCGACGACGTACTCCCGGGGTCACCCGTCCCTGCGCGATCAGCCGCTCGAGGCTGGTCGGCTCGGTAGCAGGCACGATCCGTGCTACCGGCTTGCCGTGATCGGTCACGGTGATGGTGTGGCCTTCGCGGACTGTGGCGAGGTGACGGCTGAGACCGTCACGAAGCTCCCTGACTCCGACCTCCATGGCGCTCACCCCTTCCGATTATGGCACTTTCAAAGACTGTCAATATCGCCATTTATGACGCATAGATGCCCACCCTGGCGACGTGGAAGACTGGGCGGCATGGAAGCGATCCAGGACCGGCTGTTCCCGCTGATGAACTGCTTCGGCTGTGGCCCGGTCAACGAGCGGGGGCTGCGGCTCAAGAGCTACCGAGCTGACGAGGGCACCGTCGCGACGTTCCTGCCCTGGCCCGAGCACGACAACGGCGGCGGCTATCTCAACGGCGGCATCATCGCGACGTTGCTGGACTGTCACGGCGCCTCAGCGGTGCTCGATCTGGCGTACGAGCGTGACTGGTGCGAGTTCGACGGTGCGTCGCTCGGGTTCGTGACCGCCGGCCTGGACGTGCACTACCGCCGCCCTACGCCGTTGACCGAGCAGCTCGACCTGACCGCGCGCGTGCTTGAGGGCAGCCCCGAGGAGATCACGGTGCATTCCGCGATCGTGTACGACGACAAGGTGCGGGCCGAGGGCACCGCGGTCTGGAAGCGCTGGCGCCCCCGCCCCTCCTGACCGCCGAGCTGGCGCACGTCCCCAGGCAGCTGTTCCGGGTGGATTGTGGCCGATGGTGACACTCGCCGTCGGCGCGTCGCCGTTAGCATCGGCCACAATCCAGCGCTCGTTGTCGCGATCGGCCACAATCCAGCGCCAACGAGGCGAAGTGTCGTATCAGGCGGGTGCGACGTAGGTTCTTCGAGATCGGAGCATCCGCTGCGGGGCGGGTGAGAGTCCGGGAGCGAAACGATGCAGCTACAGATCCAAACCCAGGTCAGGCGGTTCTACGACGGCGGGCTGGACGCCGACCCGAGCCGGCCCGAGGTGCCGCCCGATCCGAACGCCGACCCGCAGATCGTGCTGCGCAGACTGACCGACGCCGGGCTCGAACAGTTCGCGATGGACCGCCGGATCGCCTATCGCGACCGCCACCTCGGCGAGCTGCTGGTGCCGAGCGAGACCGGATCGTTCCGTACCGACCTCACCTCCGTACCGGCCCTGTTCACCTGGCTCGTGCCCAAGACCGGGCGGCATCTGCCCGCGACGCTGTTGCACGACGGACTTGTGTACGAGCCGGGAACGCCTCCGACGTACGTCTCGACCGAGGGCGTCGACGTCAAGCGCGCCGAGGCCGACCGGGTGCTCCGCGACGCGATGGCCGACGCGGGCACGGGCGTTGTGCGCCGCTGGTTGGTCTGGTCGGCGGTCACCGCCGTGACCATGCTCTCCGGCGCTGGCACCGGAGAGCCGCGTGGGCGTCGCTGGTACTACCGCTGCGTGGTCGCCGGAACGGTCCTGCTGATCGCACTGCTCGGGGCGTGCGCGACGCTCGACCTCTTCGACGTCTCGGTGCGCTGGCTTCCGCAACTGCCCTGGATGGGCGACCGTGCCTGGTGGCAGGAACTGATCGGTGGATTCGCCGGAACCGTCGTGGTGCCAGGGGTGCTGGGGCTGCTCTGGGGCAGGTTCCGGATCGCGGGCTGGATCATCGGCATCAGCCTGGCGGTGCTACTTCACGTCACGCTGGTGCTGCTCGTGCTGACCGCCGGCTACCAGTCCGCTGAGTGGCTGGCGAGGAAGGCACCTGTTGTCGCGGTTGCCGGGGCGTACGCCGCCGTGGTGGCCTCGGTCGTCGTGTTCATCGCGCTGGTCGTGTGAGTTCGTCCTCCAGGTAGCGCGGGCGCGCGACGGTCAGTCCCGATACGCCCAGCGCGATCGCGATGCCCATGAGCAGGATCAGCGAGGCGGTCCAGTTGCCTGTCGTGTGGCCGAGCCAGCCGACGAGGAACGGGCCGGGTGCGCTGAGCAGGTAGCCGACCGACTGGGTGAACCCGGACAGTGCGGCGGTGCCGGAGAAGGTCTTGGTACGCAACGGGATCTGGGTCAGGACCAGCGGGAAAGTGGCCATGCCGAGGCCCAGCAGGATCGCCCAGGCGTACGCCCCGCCCACGGGTGCGAGGATCAGGCCGAGGTAAGCGGTCAGGTAGCACGCGACCAAGGTCAGCGTGATCGCCGACTGGTTGGTGAAGCGCGCGGCCAGTGGGGGTACCAGGAGCGAGGTCGGGATGCCGACGGCCGTCGCGACGGTCAGCAGCACGGCCGCTTGCTGTGCCCCGAAGCCCGCGTCGCGATAGATCTGGGCGAGCCAGCCGAAGGCGGCGTACGCCTGCGTGGACTGGAGCGCGAACGTGACGGCCATCGCCCAGCCGAGTCGCGTACGGGCGATCTGCGCGAAGGTCACCGTGCGCGCGCTCTGCCGCAGTGTCCGGTCGTGCCGGAGCAGCCCGAGCCAGGGCGCGACCGCGACGAGCGCTGTCGCTGCCCAGACGCCGATACCGACTCGCCAGCTGCCGGCTGCCTCCGAGATCGGAACGGTCGTCAGGGTCGAGGCAGCCGTGCCGACGGCCAGCATGGTCGTGTAGACCGACGTCATCAGGCCGACGCGGTCGGGGAAGTGCTGCTTGACCAGCGACGGTAGCAGCACATTGGAGGTCGCCATGCCGGCCAGCGCGAGCAGCGACAGCGCGAGGAATGCCTGGGGGTTGTGCACCGTGGACCGGCCAGCCAGCCCGATGACGACGGCGACGAGTGCCAGGAGCGTGGTGCGGTGGGTGCCAAGGCGAGCCGCGATGCCCGGGGTGAGTCCGCCGAACAACGCGAAGGCCAGCACCGGCAGGCTGGTCAGCAGGCCGGCCGAAACCGGCGACATCCGCAGACCACTGGTGATCTCGTCGACGACCGGACCGACGGAGACGGCCGCGGGCCGCAGGTTGAACCCCAGCACGACGATGCCGACGACGACGAGCGCCTTCTCCAGGCGGGTGTCCTGGTGCTCGGTCGGTGCTGTAGGTGTCCCGTCGCCGGGGAAGGGCTCGTCGGTCACCCGGTGAACGTCGCCGGCGCGTCGGGCATCGCGGCGAGAATCGTGCGGGCCTGTTCGGCGAGCTTGTGCTCGACGAGCACCTCGTATCGGGTGGCCACGACCGCCGTGACCGAGGTGAAGTCGCGTCGGCCGCCACTCATCGCGTACCCGATCAGCGCCCAGATCAGCCCGAACACCGCACCGAAGGCCGCGGTCGACAACACGACCGCCCAGAAGTTCTCCTCACCGAACAGCGAGAAGATCAGACCCACGAACAGACCCAGCCAGATACCGGACCCGATACCCATCATCGCGACGCGACCCCACGTGAGCCGGCCGGTGATCCGCTCGACCTGCTTGAGGTCGGTGCCGACGATCTGACAGTTCTGGACCGGGAACTCCTTGTCGGAGAGGTGGTCGACCACCCGCTGTGCGTCCTGGTACTTCTCGTAGACCGCCAGCGACATCGGGTACGCCAGGGACAGGCCTGAGGACAACTGCTGACCGACCCGGCCACTCAGGGGAGAGCTCATGCCACTAGTCTCCACCACGCCGAGCACCATCGCGTGCACGGTCGCCCCGACGTCGTGCCTGAACCCGGGCAGGGTCAGCTCCTCGGTGCGCAACGCGCCGCCTCCAGCACTGTCACTTTGAGGCCGGCGCGGGCCAGTACGGCGGCCGCGACCAGCTCGTTGGGCCCCGCCGTCGACGACTGCCTCCGCTTCGCGGGCTTCGTGTTCACCGCCGCAGTCTTGCAGGGCCACCGCTCCGAGAACGTTGCGGGACCTCGGCGACCGGCTCGGATGCGACGTCGCGTAGCTCGCGGCTCGTCTGCCGGCACCGGCCGCTACTGGCGGGCGATGCGGTTCCAGTCGATGCGGGCGGGCCGGTCCCCCTCGCCTTGCGGACCGGTCTTGGCCGCGAGAGCCCGAAGCCGCTGCTCCTCGGGGCTGCCCGGACCGAGGATCTCGCCGAGCCAGGCGACCGCCTCGTCGAGGTCGGCGGTCCCCGCTTCCAGCAGGGACTCGATGTCGGGCCAGTCCTTGGACCTGTTGAACAGTGCCTTGAGGATGACGACGTCTGTCGCGGTCAGGATCTTCAGGCCGTCCAACCCGTCGAACGGCTCTGCCCGCGCGGTGATCAGGGCGTGAAACGTGGGGTGCTGTGGCGTGAACAGATCCAGGGGGATCTCGGGGTCGGCATACCTGAGCCGCACCCATCCTTCGCGGGCGAGGCGAGACCTTGCGTCGGCGGGGATGACTAGCTCGGCGGGGAGCGCGGCAAAGAGGCGGCTGCCTTCGGCGGCGGGTACGGACACGTTGAGGTCGATGTCGTTCGTGGTGCGGGGCTCCCGCACGTGGAAGCCCAGTGCGATGGCACCGCCCACGGCGTGGTCGATGCCTGCCGCGTCGAGGTGGTGGTGCACGTCGAGCAGGCGGGTGAACAGGAACGACTCAGGCATCGGTTAGCTTCCGCTCCCCTGACCACACCGATCGCAGGTCCGGCGGTTCCGGCTTGCTGATGGAGGGGAAGAGCTGCTCGCGGAACAGGGCCAGGTCGTCCATGACGGCCAGCGCCTTGGTTCGGGAGGGGCGAAGCTCCACCGAGACTTCCAGACCTGCCGCCGCTGCGACGCCCCACGCGAGGTCGAGGGTCGGCGACCGCTCGCCCTTGAGATACCGATCCAGCTGAGACCGGCTCATGCCCGTGCGCCGGGCAGCCTCACTCTTGCCCTGACCTGACCGGTCGAGGATCTGTGCGAGTAACCCATCCATGCAGGCAGTGTACCCGTACGGGTACGGTTCTCGGGGGTTCCTCCATCGCGTTCATATCCCCACTGCGCTCGGCTGGAGTGCCGTCTGTACGGCGTCGGCGAGCTGGTGCGGTGGTTGGCCCCGTCGCGGAGGCGCCGGCTGAGGGTGTCGACCTCGGACCGGTCCTCAGGTGATGGTGAGACCACCGTCCACTGCCAACGTCTGGCCGGTCACGTAGCCGCCGGCATCCGAGGCGAGGAAGACAGCAGCAGCGGCTAGCTCCTGGGCGTCGCCCTTGCGACCGGCGGGGATCCGCAGGCCCATCTGGTCGAGGTAGCCGGGCGGGTACTGGTCGGTCATCTCGGAGGCGAAGAAACCGGGCGCGAGCGAGTTGACGCGGATGCCCTTGCGGCCGGTCCACTGCTGGGCGAGGTCGCGAGTCATGCCGATCAGGCCGGCCTTGCTGGCGGCGTATGCCGCCTGGGGGAGTCCCGCGGTGGTGATGCCGAGCACCGAGGAGATGTTGATGATGCTGCTACCCGGCTGCATCACCCGACCGCAGGCCTGGGCCATCCAGTAACAGCCGTTGAGGTTGAGGTCGATGACCTGGCGGAACTCCTCGGGTGTCTCACGAGTCGCTGGCACGGCGGTGCCGATGCCGGCGTTGTTGACCAGCACGTCGACGCGGCCGAACTCCGCCATCGTCGCGTCGACCAGCGCCTGGCACTGGTCGGGCTCGGACACGTCGGTGGCGACCGACAGGGCCCGTTTGCCCGTGGACTCGACCAAGCGGGCGGTGTCGGCGAGCTTGTCGACGCGGCGGGCGCCGAGCGCGACGTCGGCACCGGCCTCGGCCAGCGCCTGGGCGAAGGCGACGCCCAGCCCCGAGGATGCGCCGGTCACGATCGCGACCTTGCCGTCGAGCCGGAAGAGATCAAGAACTGTCATGATGCTGCCTTTCGTGCGTTCCATCCGCTGCGGACCATCTCGTCCACATCGTGCCGCATCCGCCATCCGAGGTCACGGGCGGCCAGCTCTCCGGTGGCGACGATCCGGGCAGGGTCACCCGGGCGGCGCGGTCCGATCTCAGGGGTGAACGCGATGCCGGTCACCCGCGCCATCGCATCCATGATCTCCCGCACCGACAGCCCGGTGCCGCTGCCGAGGTTGTAGACCGGCTCGAGGGGGGTCCCCGCGTCGAGCGCGCGTGCGGCCGCGACATGGGCGAGCGCGATGTCGTGCACGTGGACGTAGTCGCGGACACAGGTGCCGTCGGGGGTGTCGTAGTCGTCACCGTTGATTCGCGGGGTGCGCCCGGCCAGGAGCGCCTCGAACACCAGCGGGAACAGGTTGTGCGGGCTCGCGTCGTACACCTCGTCGGTGCCGGAGCCGACCACGTTGAAGTACCGCAGTGCGGTCTGCCGCAGTCCCGTGTTGGCGGCCTGGTCGCGCAGCAGCCACTCGCCGATGAGCTTGGTCTCGCCGTAGGGCGACTCGGGGAGGGTGGGGCTCTGCTCGGTCACCAGCTCGGTGCGAGGTGTGCCGAAGGTGGCCGCGGAAGAGGAGAACACCATCCGGTCGACGCCGTCGCGCTCCATCGCCCGCAGCAGGTAGACCATCGCGGTGACGTTCTGCTCGTAGGTGTGCAGCGGCCGCTGCACGGACACGCCCGCGTACTTGAAGCCCGCCAGGTGCACGACCCCGGTAACCGAGTGCTCCGCGATCGCGTGCGCGATCAGCTCCTCGTCGAGCAACGTGCCCGCGACGAATGCCGCCTCTTCCGGGACGAACGACCGGTGCCCGGTGGACAGGTCGTCGAGTACGACCACGGGCAAGTCCGCGGCCACGAACGCCCGGGCCACATGGGAGCCGATGTAGCCGGCGCCGCCGGTCACCATCCAGGTCATGGCACCATCCAGGTCATCGAGGTTGCTTTCTTTCTCGTTCAAGCCGCCTGCGTCACCCTATGTGCGTCGTCACCCGGGTTTCGATGCGGTGTCGGTTTGACGGATCCATGCGCTGAGTGCGTCATTCTTTGGCAAACTATGCGTGGTGCTCGTGCGAGCACTGCACAACGGGGGATTTTGCACAACGGGGGAATTGAGAATGGACGGGGAAATCCTGCCCATCGCAGCGCTGGTCCGTCGGCCGGCGACCACGGTGCGGCGGCGCGTCGTGGAAGCCTGGCGGGCCGAAGGGCTCGAGGGACTGCTGCCGGGGCACTTGAGCGTGTTCACCATGGAGAGCCCCGAGGGCGTACGCCCGGGTCAGCTCGCCGCGCGGGTGGACTTTTCCAAGCAGGCGATGAACCATCTGTTGGGCCAGCTGGAGACGCTCGGCTATCTGACTCGGGAGCCGGACCCGACCGATGGGCGTACCAAGGTGGTGCGGCTGACCGACCGTGGCCGCCGCGCGCAGCAGATCATCCATCGGGTTGCCCGCGACCTGGATGCCGAGTTGCGTGCTCATCTCGGCGTGCTCGGTCTGGAGTCTCTGCGGCACGGGCTGATGGAGCTGGACGGCTTCCTGCGTGACCACCCGTCGTCAGGCATGCCGGTCAACATCGACAGCGGCGGCGCCACCGACTGGTGAAGGTGACGTAGCAGCTCACCGATACGCTGAGGCAAGCACGGAATCCCAGAAGATCAATCCCTAGATGAGCCTGCCCAAGTGATCGAGCACCGATGAGCGAACAGACCAGCGAGCGCGAGACGTACGACGTCGTCGCCACCCAGGAGAAGTGGCTTCCGGTGTGGGACGCACTGGACCCCTTCCGGGCCGAGGACCACACCACCCGCGAGCGTCGCTACGCGCTGACGATGTTCCCCTACCCCAGCGGCGACCTGCACATGGGCCACGCCGAGGTGATGGCGCTGCACGACGTCATCGCGCGCTACTGGTGGCAGCGCGGCTACGACGTGCTCAACCCGATGGGCTGGGACTCCTTCGGCCTGCCCGCCGAGAACGCCGCGATCCGCAACAACGAGCACCCGGCCACCTACACCTACGCCAACATCGAGACGCAGTACGAGTCGTTCAAGCGCTACGGCATCTCCTTCGACTGGTCGCGCCGGCTGCACACCTCCGACCCGGAGTACTACCGCTGGACCCAGTGGCTGTTCCTGAAGTTCCGCGAGTGGGGGCTGGCCTACCGCAAGAACGCCCCGGTCAACTGGTGCCCCGACGACCAGACCGTGCTGGCCAACGAGCAGGTCGTCGACGGCCGTTGTGAGCGGTGTGGCGCGGTGGTCACCAAGCGGGAGCTGACTCAGTGGTACTTCAAGATTACCGAGTACGCCCAGGAGTTGCTCGACGAGCTGGACAACTTGGAGGCGACCTGGCCCACGCGGGTGGTGACCGCGCAACGCAACTGGATCGGCCGCTCCGAGGGCGCCCACGTCACCTTTGCGGTCGAGGGGCATGACCCGATCACCGTCTACACCACCCGCCCCGACACGCTCTACGGCGCGACGTTCATGGTGGTAGCCGCCGACGCGAAGCTGGCCTCGCTGTTGGTGACCGGCGAGCAGCGCCCGGCGCTGGAGGCGTACCTGGAAGACGTACGCAAGGCCTCCGACATCGACCGGCTCTCGACCGAGCGACCCAAGACCGGCGTATTCCTGGGCGTGTACGCGACCAACCCGGTCACCGGGGAACGCATCCCGATCTGGGCGGCCGACTACGTGCTCGCCGACTACGGCACCGGCGCGATCATGGCCGTGCCCGCGCACGACCAGCGCGACCTCGACTTCGCGAAGGCGTTCGACCTGCCGGTGCGCCGTGTGGTCGACACCGGCGAGCCCAACCCGGAGGAGACCTTCGTCGCCACCTCCGGGGATGGCGCGTACGTCAACTCCGGCATCCTCGACGGCATCACCGACAAGACCACCGGCATCCACACGATCATCGAGAAGCTCCAGGCCGACGGCACCGGCGCGGGCACGGTCAACTTCCGGCTGCGCGACTGGCTGCTGAGCCGGCAGCGCTACTGGGGCGTGCCGATCCCGATCGTGCATTGCGAGGACTGCGGCGAGGTGGCCGTCCCCGACGACCAGCTGCCGCTGGAGCTGCCGGAGTTGCGCGGTGCCGACCTCAAGCCCAGGGGTGTCTCGCCACTGGCCGCGGCTGCCGAGTGGGTCAATGTCGCCTGCCCGGAGTGCGGACGGCCCGCCAAGCGGGACAGCGACACGATGGACACCTTCGTGGACTCGTCGTGGTACTTCC